>DASQPH010000104.1:0-55394 GCA_035644055.1 Chthoniobacterales bacterium | reverse complement strand
GCGCCGTTGTCGCGCGAATCCGCACCGTTTGCGATTCCAACCCTTCGATGCGCAGACCATTTCCGTTGATCGCATCCGCATGTTTGGCGCGCGCCACCAAAGTCACGTCGTTCTTGGCGGCGAGTTTCGCGCCGTAGAGACTGCCGATGGCGCCGGCTCCGAGCACGATGATCTCCATGGCGCGCGTAGCTTATCACGCTGCGCCGCAACCGCGACCCGGCGAAAGCTAGTTCGCTTTCGCCAACGCCTCGAGCTGCCGGACGTGGGCGAGCGCCGCTCGCGCGTCATCGTGGCGTCCCATTTTTTTGAGGATGTCGGCCAAAAGAAAATATTGCTGCGGCTGATCGGGCTGGCGACGAACCGCACTTCGTTGTGCATCGCAGGCGACATCGAGCCGGTTTTGCTCGAGGTTGAGCGCAGCGATCAAATTGAGCGATTCGGCGTCGTGAATGTCGAGCCAACTTGCGCGACGCAACGCGATTTCGGCTTCGGCGTATCGGCGCCGTTCGAAATATACGCGGCCCATTTCAATGGCCGCCGCGCAGTGCCACCAATTTGCGTCGCGGAATTTTCGGACCAACCCAAGTGCTCGTTCGCTTTCGCCCGTTGCTCGGAGAATCTCGGATTCCAAACTGATCAGGCGCCAGGTTCCGGGAAAATCAGCGCGCGCTTTTTCCAGAATGGCGAGCGCGGCCGGCGCATCGTTTCCGGAATATCTCATGTAAGCGAGATTGAGCGCCGCGATCCAGTCGCGCGGCTGATCTGAGATTACGGTTTTGGCTTGAGTCGTCGTGGCAAACAGCTGTTCGGCTTCGCTGGTTCTGCCTTCCTCCAGAAGAAGGTGGGCGAGCGCGTTCCGGCCCATCGCATAATGGGGATTGGTCGCGACCAACGTTCGCAGCAAAACCTCCGCGCGCGGATAGTCTTTTCGCGCGGCGTAGGTCTGGGCGAGATTCAAAACGAACCTGGTTTTCGACGCGCCGGCGGCGAGCGAGCGGCTGTAAAACGTCTCCGAATTAACCCAGTCCCCGCTTCTCACGAAACTGCGCGTGCTTAAACCCATCAGCGCAACGCATCCGGCCGAAGCCAAAACAGCGTGCCGGCCTCGTGGCAGTTCGAGCCACGCGCCGGCAATGAAGATGAGCAGTCCGACGCTGGGCAGGTAAAGCCAATGCTCGGCGACGGTCGCGTTAAGCGTGAACAAATTCGAAATCGGCAGGAACGCGAGAATGAACCACCCCGCGCCAAGAGCTCGGATCGGCTGGGCGTTTCCTTTTCGAAACGCTCCATACCCAAGGGCCGCGGCGGTGACGATGCCGTAAAGTAGAAGTGGGCCGCCCCCGCCGTCCGTTGACGCGCGAACAGACCTTTCCACGTGCAGATTCCACGGGTAAATCATGAGGCGCGCGTAATCGCCAAGGGCACGCATCAGCAACGTCCCGCGCTCAGCAAACGGCAGCGATGCGGATCCCGAAGGAAGCAGATGTTGGGACGGCAATTGCCGGAGACCGGCGTAGACCGCGACAAGGGCAAGGCAGAGCGCGGCGATGCTCACCTTCGAGCGCCACGATTCCTTTCGATCGAAAACGAAAAGATGAAAAAGGAAGAGCAGTATCCAAACGCAACCCGTCTCACGCGAACAAAGAGCTGTCAGCGCAAGCGCGCCAGCGGCCGCGCTGAGCACGCAGCGGCCGAGACGCGACCCGACCGAACGCGCTTTGGTGTAAACAAGCCAGCCGGCGCACGCGAAGAAAAACGCCAGGCTGTCCGCGCGTCCGGAGATATAATCGACCGCCGCGCTGTGAACCGGATGAACGATCCAGAAGAGCGCGACAAAAAAGGCGGCACCGGAAATCAGATGCTCCGCAAAGCGATCTCGAAATGGCTGGAGCAACCGCAGCAACAAAAAGTAGAGGAGAACTCCGCTGCCGATGTGCCACAGAAGATTCGAGAGATGGTAACCGAAGGGATCGGCATTCCAGATCAGGTAATCGAAGAAATAGGAAATATTTTGAATAGGCCGGTAATGCGGGGAAGAACCGTCGAGCGCGAGGTAATGACGGAAAGTTTCGGCGAAAAGGAGCGGGCTTTTTACCAGGGGGTTGTCACGAACGAGCGAGGCATCGTCCCAGACCAATTCCCCGGTCAGAGCCGGGAAGCGCACCGCAATTCCGAGAAGGGCGAGGAAAAGACAGCGCACCCAATGGGGCCGCGTTCGTTCGAGGGTTCGACTCAGAAGAGACATTCTTGTTCCTCGAACCCGGGAGCCTGGGTCAGTTGATTCCCTGCTGCGTTCGAGCGAGCGCGCTCAGTTCCGACACCCGAGCTTGCGCGGCGCGCGCTTCGTCGTTGCGGCCCAGTCTTTCCAAAATATTGGAGAGTAACAGATACTGCCGCGGTTGATCCGGCTGGCGCGCGACGGCGCGGCGTTGAAGGTCGCAAGCGGCTTCCAACCGGTTTTGACGGACTTTCATCGCCGCAATCAGGTTCAGCGATTCAGCATCGTGAACATCGAGCCAGCTCGCGTGACGAAGCGCGGCTTCGGCTTTTTCGATGTCGTCTTGTTCGGCGAATAGACGACCGAGGGCCATGAACGCGTCGGCATGCCACCAGTTGGCGTCAGCAAAATTCCGGACTAACGGCAATGCCGCATCGGCGCCTTGAACTTCACGGAGCAATTCGGCTTCGAACCGGACCAGCTCCCAGACTCCCGGGTAATCCGTGCGCGCTTTGGCGAGAATGGCGAGCGCGGCTTCGTCGTCGTGCTCGTTATGCCGCATATGGGCAAGGTTCAGAGTCGCGACCCAGGTGCGCGGATACTCCTTGCGCGTTTGCTCTGCCGATCTACTGGCTAGCGCAAACACGCCTTCCGCTTCCTTCGTTTTGCCCTGGCGAAAGAGCGCTTCGCCGAGATTGCTGCGCGCCACCGTATAATCGGGACTGATCTCGAGCACGCGCCGGAAAAGCGCTTCGGCCTTCGCGTATTCGCCCTTGGACGAATAGACCCGGCCGAGGTTCAGCGCGACGCGCAGGCTTTTCCCGCCGGCGGCAAGGGTCCGTTGATAGAAGGTTTCGGCCGTGACCCAATCGGTGCTGCGAATGAAACTCCGCGCGCTGAGCGCGACGCAAGCCAGGCACGCGGCGACGATCGCGAAGCGACGTGCCTTGATCGTAAGCTCGAGGCAACAGCCGGCAATGAAGATCAGGAATCCGACGCTAGGTAAATAAAGCCAATGTTCGGCGACGGTCGCGTTCAGTTGAAAAAGGTTCGAGGTCGGCAGGTAAGTGAGGAGGAACCAGGCCGCGCCGAAAATCCGAACACTACGAGCCGGCCCTTTTCGCGCAGCAGCAACGATCAACGCAACCGCGACGACAAGGCCAAGGATCGAGAGATATTCCACGCCGATCTCCTGACGCCAGCTGGCGCCGTTCTGCAGACTCTGCGGATCGAAGACGGTGCGTTCCATGTGCAGGTTCGACGGCCAAATCATAAGCCGGGTGTAATCGCCCAAGGCCCGCGCCATCAGCGTGGCCCGCATCGGCGCCGGCCAGCCAGTTGCGGTTGCAATTGTCGTAACGCGTTGTTCTGGCAATTGGCGCAGGAACGCGTACCCGCCCACGACCAACAAGCACGCCACAAGTCCCGCAACTCTTACGCGGCGCGAAGCCGCCTTGTCGAAAATGAAGAGGTGCGCCAGAAACATTGCTACCCAGAGACAGGCGCTCTCGCGCGAGCAAAGCGCCAGAAGAAGAAAAAAGGCGGCCAGAATGAAAAGACTGCTGCGAACGAGGGCTCGCGAGGTTTCCCTGCCGCGAAGGTACAGTAGCCACGCTCCGCTCGCGAAGAAGAACGCCAGGCTATCGGCCCGGCCGGAGATATAATCGATCGCCGCGCTATGAACGGGATGAACCACCCAGATAAGTGCGGCGAAAAACGCGACCGTCGAGGCAAACGACCCGCCGCGAAAACCACCCAGTAATTTTCGCAGGAGCAGATAAAGCAGAATGCCGCTGCCCACGTGCCAAAAAATATTCGAGAGATGGAATCCGTAGGTGTCGGTATTCCAGACGAGGTAATCGAAAATGTAGGAAATGTTTTGGACCGGTCGGTAATGGGCCGAGAAGGAATCGAGAAAGAGATAATGCCGGAAACTCTCCAGAATGAGGAGCGGGCTTTTGATGAACGGATTGTCGTGCGCCAGGTATTGGTCGTCCCAAATGAGCTGGCCTTGGAGGGAAGGGAAGTGGACGGCGAATCCGAACAACGCGAGCACGGTGCAGCGCGCCCAGGTGCGCTGACAGAGTGCCGCGATTTTTCGGCCTAACGATCCGTCAGACGCGCCGGATGTGTGAGCAGGAGAAGTTAACGCGGCTTCCATTTTGTGAGGTTGAGTTCACTTAGAACGGAACGTTCGGTTCACCAAGCAAGAGAGCGTCCCTCCGTTGCCGAAAGGACGCTCTTCATGGCTAAGTGAACCGCGATCGTTAATTGAAGGGCGACCAGAAAGCGTCGTCCGTCACATCCGAAAGCACTGCTTTCGCATTGGCCGGCACCGACACATGGCTGTCCACCGTCTGCGGACCGTAATCGTCGCCGAACAAGTCCTGACCGGTAGCGTAAAGATTGGTATCTTTTTTGAGATAATTGGTCCAATCCGATACGGTCACGGGATCGCCGGTCTTCTTCGCGGTTTCGATCGCATATTGATCCACGGCGGAATCAATAAGGCGAAGGTCGTTGATGATCTTGGAAGCCTGGGAGCGCTTGCGGGCGCGCAGGAATCCAGGAACGGCGATGGCGGCGAGCAGGGCAATGATCGCCACCACGATCATGATTTCCACGAGGGTAAAACCCCCGCGTCTGGTTGTGAGTTTATTAAGCATGGCTAGGAGTGCGTCTTTCTATTTATTTATTTTATTTATTACTGCGCGAGGTGCGAGGGGACGCGACTATGTGTTGGGTCTCGTTCTCACAACTCATTCCCTGCCACCGGTAACCCGATGACAGGAGAATGAATCGTCAGATTCTTAGTTATAGGGTGACCAGAACGTCGAGTCGGTAACGTCCGACAAGGCGGTCTTCGAAGTTCCGGGCACCTTGGGAAGGATGTCGACGGTTTGTGGGCCGTACGAATTACCCAGAATGTCGGAGCCTGTGGTATACAGGTTGGTCCCTTTCTTCAGGTAGTTTGTCCAATCCGAGACAACGACGGGATCGCCGCTCTTCTTGTTGGTCTCGATCGCGTATTGGTCGACTGCGGAGTCGATCAAGCGCAGATCGTTAATAATGCGGCTAGCTTGTGAGCGTTTACGAGCGCGGAGGAATCCGGGCACCGCAATCGCCGCCAGCAGAGCGATGATCGCCACTACGATCATGATTTCCACGAGGGTGAAACCCCCACGGCGTTTGTTGAATTTGTTTAACATGCTGTTTGCTTTCTTTTTATCTCTTGTTTGTTTGACTGCGATCCGCGATACCGACCGCGGAAGTGGGGATGTTAAAAGCAGCGTTAGTGCCAATGGGGTCGCTTTTTAGGATGCCTGCCCGCTGGTCAGACCGAGTTCCAGCTGGAAAGCGGGACGCCTGATGGCGCCGATCCGCCTAAGTGTCAGAATGCGCAAGCTTTGGCCCGATTCCCTCGGCCCGGTACACTTCCTTTTCGCTGCGGTTTTCCTTTTCCGGCTAGTTGGTCTCCTCCGGCTGACGGCCTCACCTTTGTTACTTCCGAGCGGAAGTGACATGCAATTTTACGACGATTGGGCGAAACAGATCCTCCTCGGCCATTTGACGGACCACCAGGCTTTCTATGGCCTGCCGCTTTATCCGGTTCTCCTTTCCGTCCTCTATCGGATCTTTGGTTACAGCCCTTTTATCCCGGGGCTTTTCCAGGCCTGCTTCGATGCCGGAACCGCCGCGCTGATTTACAAAATTACGGGTTGCCTGCTGAACCGCGGCAGGGACGGAATGAGGAAGCCCGCGACCGTCACTGGAATCGTCGCCGCCGCCGGTTGGTGCTTCTTCGTACCCGCACAGGCCTATTCGGCAGTCCTAATGCCGACTGCGGCCGCGACCTTCGTATTCTGGCTGCTGGTTTGGCAAATCATCCGGACGGAAGCAGCGCCGTCACCGCTCCGTTGCTCCGCGTACGGTCTTCTCCTCGGCTTCGCCGCCACGGGAGTCGCAGCGATTCTCTTTCTTCTCCCGCTTTTCATCGCCGCGATCATTATTCGCCAAGCGAGGATGGCCGCACGTATTCAGGCGGTCGCCTTACTGCTCGTCGGCGTCATCGTTGGCACGGCGCCTTGCTGGATCCATAACTGCCTCGTCGCCCGCGACCCGGTCTTTCTCTCCGCGCATGGCGGAATCAACTTCTGGCTCGGGAACAATCCGGAAGCGACCGGTTACCCTCGCTTTCCAGGACTTCACGCCGGTCAGGGCCAAATGTTGCGCGACTCGATCGACCAGGCGGAAGGTGCCGCCGGCCGATCGCTCAAACGCTCCGAGGTTTCGCGGTATTGGTCGGCTAAGGCACGCGACTACATTGCCGCGAATCCCGGGCCCTGGCTGAAGCTGCTCGCGCGTAAGGCCGCGAATTTCTGGAACGCTTTCGAATACGACGACCTCGGTGTGATCGTAAATCTGCGCCAACACCGGATCCTCTTTCCCGGACTTCACTTTGGATTGATCGCCGCTCTTGGCCTGGCCGGAACCATCTTTTCGTGGCGCACATTCCCGGCGTCGCGGTGGATCGCTGCGGCGGTCGCGCTCCAGCTCGCGGCCATCCTTCCGGTCTTTGTCACGGAACGTTATCGGCTCCCCGTTGTCCCGGGGCTATTGGTCTTTGCTGCGCTGGGATTGCAACGGCTCTGGACCAATCTCGTGAATTCAAATTACACAAAGGCCGCGCCGCAACTGGGTATCGCCGCTCTCGCCACCCTGCTTGTCGCGATTCCGCGTCACGATCCCTCGCTTTGGGCGCTCGAAGCCTACAATGCCGGCCGCTTCGCTCTCGAAATAAATAATCTCACCGCCGCGGAGCATCATCTTCAGCGTGCTCACGCCCTTGTCCCGGACAACGCCGAAACCAATTTCGCGCTTGGCAACCTCCGGCTCGCCCAGGGAAATTCCGCTGTCGCCAGAGATTATTATGACGCCGTCCTGAAGATCGACCCGAACCACAAAGGCACCCTCAACAACCTCGGCGTGCTCGCATTGAATGGAAACGACTCCGCGCATGCCATCGATTTCTTTCGCCATGCTCTTCGCCTTGATCCGCGCAACCCGAAGACGCATTTCCTTTTGGCCAGAGCCCTCGACCTCGCCGGTAATCGCGACGAAGCACGAATCGAAGCTGCGCGCGCGGTCGAACTCGATTCCAGTCAACCGGAATACGTCGCATTGCAGGAGCGGCTGAATGAAAAATGAGCAGCGCATGGAGCCGCCGGCCTGGCGCTCTCAAGTTTTCATCTACCTTGGCCTAACGAGTCTGATCTGGCTGGTTTTTGGCCAGACCCTCGGGCACCCGTTCGTCGCTTACGACGATCAAAATTACGTTTACGAAAATCCTGCCGTCACGGCGGGCCTTAGCTCCGACGGGATCCGCGTCGCCTTCACCAAGCCGCACGCCCGTAACTGGCATCCCCTGACCACGCTTTCGCACATGCTCGATGTTCAGCTCTTCGGGCTGAATCCGGCCGGCCACCATTTTACAAACGTCCTGCTCCACACTTTCGCGGCGCTTTTGCTCTTTTCCCTGCTGCGCCGGATCACGGGCAGCACCTGGCGGAGCGCGTTCGTTGCCGCAATCTTCGCGATCCATCCGTTGCGGGTCGAATCGGTCGCCTGGGTGGCCGAGCGAAAAGACGTCCTAAGCGCGTTTTGCTTCATGCTTACTCTGATCATGTATGCGCGTTACGTGGCGCGGCCGAGCACGCCCCGCTACCTGGCGGTCCTCGTCCCTTTTGCCCTTGGGTTAATGGCCAAGCCGATGCTGGTCACGCTGCCGTTTCTGCTTTTCGCGCTCGATTACTGGCCGCTTCGCAGGCTGAAAACACGCGACGCGGGAGAGGAACCAACGCCGTCGCTTGGCAGATTGATTCTCGAAAAAGTGCCGCTCCTTTTCCTCGCCGCTGCAGCCGGCGTCGCCACGCTCCTGGCGCAAAGGTTTACCATCGGGTACGGCGAGCAAACGCCGTTACTCTGGAGGTTGGGCAATGCCTCTATCGCGTGCCTCGTTTACATCGGGCAAATGTTCTGGCCCACGAGGCTGGCCGTTTTTTATCCGTGGCCCACGAACGGATGGCCAATCGCAGCAATTGCGCTTTCCGTCGGCGTGCTCGCTCTCGTTACCGTCCTCGCTTTTTGGTTCCGCAAGAACCGTCCCTACCTCATCGTGGGCTGGCTCTGGTATTTGATTTCTTTGTCGCCAACTCTCGGCCTGATTCCAGTGGGCCTGCAGGCCCACGCCGATCGCTACACCTACTTGCCGCACATCGGTCTCTATTTTGCGTTGGCCTGGCTGGCCGGCGATCTCGTGGCGCGATTTCCGGCAACGCAGAAGCTTAGGATGTTGCTCGCGCCGGCCGCGATCGCAGCCGCGACCTGGCTCGCCTGGGTCCAGACAACTTCATGGCAGAGCACCGAGACGCTTTGGCGACATACGCTCGCCGTGACGCCGAACAACGATGTCGGCAATTACAATCTCGCGCTCCTCGAGACTCGCCGTCACCGGATCGACGATGCCATTCGCCATCTTGAAAGCGCCCTGGATGGCCGCAGCGACCGCGAGACGTCGTTCCATTTCAGCACGGCGCTCCTCCATAATCTGCTCGGGATCGCGCTCGCCCGAAAAGGGCGGGAACAGGAGGCCATCGCGCATTACCGGAAAGCGGTCGAGCTGCGCGATGACTTCGCCGATGCTCACACAAACCTCGCGACTGCGCTCTTGGCAAAAGGGGCCACGAGCGAAGCGATTGAGCATTTTCGAAAAGCGAAAAACTTACCACCGGAGGATGCTCTTTCCCATTTGCGCCTCGCGGCGGCCCTGGACCGTTCGGAGCAAACTGTGGAAGCGATAAGTGAATATCGGCGCTCTCTTGTTCTCGATCCACGCAATCCCAAAGCGCATTACCTTTTGGCGAAGGCGCTCGACCTGGCCGGCAATCGCGATGAAGCCCGCATCGAAGCCGCCCGCGCCGTCGAACTTGATTCTAGCCAGCCCGAGTTCAAAGCGTTACAGGAGCAACTCAACGAAAAATGACAGCTGAGGAAAACTCCATGCGTGGGCGAGCTTTGTCGCGGCCGATCCTGCTTGGCTTTATCCTCGTCGCTATCCTTGGCATTTTTCTGCGCGTCTATCCCTCGGCCGGTTTCACCGGGCTGGGCTACGACGAAGGACTTTATCGCGGATACGTTACCGACCTGATCAACCACGGCGTCACCAGTTATCCCGATTTCGCGGAGCACTACGTCGAGATCCAAAAGAAACTGCCGACCGTCATCCTGCCGCCGACGCGGTTCCTTTACATATTCTCGGGCTACCTCTGGCACCGGATTACTGGAGCCGACGCGCTCCTTTCACTGCATCGCGTCTCCTGTCTGTTCAGCATCCTCTTAATGTTCGCCGCCGGCGCATTTGCCTGGCACCTCGCAGGACCGGTGCGGGCGCTCGGAGTTTTCGCGCTGATGAGCTGCGCGCCGACGCAAATTCACATGGCGCAACATGCGCTGATTGATGGATTCTTCGCATTTTGGGCCACGCTTTGCCTCTGGCTCCTTTGGGAAAACCTAAAGCGGCCTAACGACCCGTTACGTCTTTCGCTTTTCGGCGCCAGCCTCGCGCTCATGGTCCTCACCAAGGAGAACGCCGTGTTCGCATACGTCGGACTACTGGCTCTGCTTGCCACGAATCGCTGGCTGCGTTTCGGCACAACCACTCGCCCGCTCCTGCTCGTGACGGTCGCCGGCCCGCTCGTCGGTCTGGTCACATTGATTTTTCTTTGCGGTAGCGCCGAAACGTTCATTGCGACGTATCGGCTGGTTGTCAGCAAAGCATCGGTTCTGCCTTACGCGATCGCGACCGGCGACGGTCCTTGGTATCGCTATCTGGTCGATTTGCTTCTCGCCAGCCCACTCATCCTCCTCCTGGCGTGGGCCGCGATCTTCCACCTCAGGTTCGACGACAAGCCGTCGCTGTATCTGCTCGCGTTCGTCGTCGCGACCTATCTGCTGATGTGCAACATCCGCTATGGAATGAATCTGCGTTACACCAACATGTGGGACATGCCGCTGCGCTATCTCGCCCTCGGTTGCATCGCTGACGTCACTCGAACCCTGCGCCGCCGCGAGTTCGTCGTCGTCATCGCCGTCCTGGTCCTCTGCGCGATCGATCTGCGGCAATACTACATCTTTTTTGTCCAGCACGATCTCTACGAGCTGGTCACGGCCGGTTTACTCCGCGCCTTGCAAATCCTGAAATAATCAGCAGGCGATCTTCAGAACGGCGTCGCGCAGCCGATCGCTCGATTCGATCGTTTCGCCGAGAAGATTGTGGACAGTTGGTTTCGCCACTGCTCGGACAAAAATCTGGTAGGAGAAGAACCCTTTGCTCACACGGATCAACGCCAGGTTCATCCGCAGGAAAAATCGCGAGACAAAATTGTTCCCGATCGCTTTCGGGAACGGTGCCGGAATCCCGCGCACTTCGAGAATATTGTAGCCGGATTGTTCGAGCAACGCTTTAAGCGAGCGGAATGTGAAGAGGCGCGTATGCGTCGCGTCGAGAATGCCTTTCCGCCCATAATTGAATTGTCCGAAAAACAGCATTAACCGCGTGACAAAGAAGCCGATGTTCGCCGTGGTGATAATGACCTCCGGGCGTTTGCAGGCGGCCGCAAACCGCAATTCATCCATGAATTGTTCTGGTTGTTTCAGGTGCTCGATGATGTCGAGCATCATGATCTGGTCGAACGCCGAGACGTTCACGGGAAATTCAGGACGATCGAGATTCCACCGGATGAAGTCGATTCTGGTAGCCGCTGTGTCAGGAACATATTGGTCCATGCCGGTGACGTGGCAGCCCTTTGCCGCCATCTCGCGCGCGACGTAACCCTGGCCGCAACCGACATCGAGCACGCGATGGCCGGGCCGCGCGGCATCAATCGCCGCGGTATGCGATGACGCGTAACCCAGTTTTAAATCGTAATTTTCTTCCGACGGCAGCACGTCGAACTTCCGGTCGAAGAGCAGGTTCATCTCATGGAACCGCGCCTTCAACATCGTCTTGAAAACGTTCAGCGCGTACTTAAGCCCGTTCACGTGGCAGATCTCGTCGCCGTAATAAGTCGGGATCGGCAGCTCCGCGATCCGGAGTTTTTTCATGACCAGCTGAACGATGATCTCGGTGTCGAAATGGAAGTCGTTCGTGTTTTTCTCGAACGGGATCTGGGCCAGCGCCGCCGTCGAATAAAGGCGGTAACCGGAATGAAATTCCGAGAGCGTCGTCCGCAGCATACGGTTCTGGAACACAGTCAGGATTTGGTTCCCGATCCATTTGTAAAAAGGCATGCCTCCCTGGCGCGCCGCCTTTTTGTCGATCATCCGCGAACCAAACACAGCGTCCGCTTCTTCGTTGATTAAGGGCGCGATGAGCTCCGGCAATTTCTCCGGCGCGTATTGTCCGTCGCCGTGGATGAGCGCGACGATGTCGAAGCCGTTATCGATTGCGTAGCGGTAGCCGAGTTTTTGGTTGCCGCCGTAACCCTGGTTCTCCGGCGTCCGCAGAACGGTGATCTTGAACGCTGAGTCGCGTTGCTGATAACGCAGTCCGTTGCCGAACGTGTCATCCTGCGACGAATCGTCGATGATCAGCACCTCGACGTTGTCGCCCCGGAGAGTGCGCGGAATGCGGCTGAGCACTTTTTCGATCGTCGTCTGCGCGTTGTAGGCGACGATAAAAATTAGCAGCCGCTTCCGACCAAGATTGATCCGGGCAGGTTCCAGCTCTGCAAGATCCATGGGCCGCTTTAGAGCTAGAATTGCGCCATTACAGGGGCGCGAGCTCGTAAAGGGCCGGTGCTTTCCAACTCATTCGAAAACGCGAATTCACCAAGCGTAGGGCGGCCGCGTTCTCTTTTTCCATGCCGGTAGCGTCCAAAAAGATCCGCCGGCCGTGCCGGGCTTCTGCAACAAGCTCTTCGATTTGCTCGGTTGCCACAAACTGAATGATGTACCGAGGCCTGGCATTTCGCGCCGACGGATAAACGGCGCGGGCGTACTCGACATCTCGCGAGAGTGGCACAATCCGGCGTTCGGAACCATGCGCGACCCGTTGCTCGAGGAAGACTGGCTCGATCGCCGAGATAATAATCGCGTCACTCGGGGTGTTCTGCCGAATCCGGTCGGCGGCGATTCTGCGCTGAGGCACGGGTTCCGGCACGACAATCCGCGCGAACGTTACGAGTAAGAGCATCGCGGCGAGCATCACGCCCATGGTGCGATGATAACCGTGGTTTACCAGCAACCCCAGCAGCGCCCCGGCGATGACGGCCACGCCAGCAAGGATCGGTAGAAAGAAACGATCTGACGGATAGAAATAGAACAGGTGAAATATCAGGATCGGGATTCCGGCAGCGGCGACAAAAAAGATCAGGTCCCGGAGACGCGGAGCCACTTTGGTCCGCGCCGCAGGTTTGGTTCTGCGGAGAACGAGGTCAGTTGCCCCGCAAATTCCCAAGAGAATTGGAAATGCTGTTCCGAGTAGCATCCTGCCATTCGGTTCCACACTCGAAACCGAAAAGAGACTTTCCAATCGCGCTGAACCTGTCCAGGACCAGAAATCATAACCGCTCCGGAGCGGTGAGCCGAACGTAGCATTGTTGTAGGCGAAACTAATCGCTGCCGCGCCGAACATTGGAACGAGCAATGCAAGACTGCGCAATAGAGCAGAACGAAATCGCCACGGCACCAGCGCGGCCACTGCGAACGGCAGCAGCATTGCCGCTGAAACCGGGCGAAACAACGTCGCCAGCGCCACCAAAAATCCTGCGACCCAGAACAACGACAGCTGACCGGATTCAGCGCGTGCCCGAATTTGAAGAAAGAGCCAGCACCCGGCGAGAACCAGGACCGCGCAGGGAACATCGGACATCACCTGCGTTGCCCAGGCGCTGTAAGACGGCACAGCGAGGAGACCCAGCGCGGCCAGTATTCCACCAGCGGCTCCGCTGATTTTACGGCCGATTGCCCAGGCGATTCCTACTCCCGTCACCGCGAAAATCGTGATGCCTAAAATTGCATTCCCGGGTTCGGCACCGAACAATGCATAGACCGGCAGGATGACCGCGACTGAAAACCAAGGCGGATAACGCGGCGGTAACCCGCGACCTTCCGCCACAATCTGATAATGACCGGTCTCCAGCAATTGCGCTGGAGCCAGCGCGTATTCCACGCTATCGGGCGGAACCTCCAGGTTTGACGCGCTGTAGGGAGAACGCGCCATCCAGATCGCGGCAATCAGGAGCAACAGAATGAGTTGATAACGTGACAACGCGCCGCTCAGCGAAAAACGTTTCGGTGCTGCGGCAATTTCGCGATACGGCTCGGCTATAGCGGTATCGGCAGTCGCGGTCGGCATGCAGCGCAGGTTCAGCGCTTGCCGTGCCAGAGACGTTAGCTGCGACTATTGGCCGTTCTGTCCGTTCGCCTTCGCTGGTTGTTTGCCCAGCACGAGGTTCGCGGTCGCGAGCAGTTCGGTGTCGTCGTTGTCCGTCAGCTCGCTCAGAAAACGGCGGATGCGATGGAACGACTGGCGCAGGAACAACTGCGCCGCCTTCCGGCTCGGCGGCGCCGACGCGCCGTTTTGCGCGATGCCTTGCAAATCGGAATCCAGCCGGCTGATCACGCAGGCCGAGGCAAACATCTCCATCGCCGCGCCCGCGATCCGTTCTTGGACCAGCTGCATGTCCATCACCGGCTCGCGATACTTAATCAGCGCGCGATTGACGCTCAGATTGAAGCGCCAGATCAATCGGCCCAGCTGTGACGCTTGCGCTCGCAGACTTTCGCTTTTCACCGGCACGTTCGGCACGCGGACCGCCGCGCCGAGACGATTCATTCCCGCCGACCACGCTTTGCCGAGGCCGCGAGTGGGATTGAACATCGTGTCGTAAATCTCCTTGAACTCCATGCCCGGCCCGCGCATCCCCACGAGCGCGATGAACGACGTCAGCACCTCGTTGCTCCCTTCGCCGATCTGGTTGATTCGTGCGTCACGCAGGATTCGCTCGAGCGGCAGGTCGGTGAAGTAAGCCGAGCCGCCGTGGATCTGGAAGGCATCGTTGACCGCTTCCCAGAGACGGTCTGTCGTGAACACCTTCAGCATCGCGGTTTCGATCATGTAATCCTCGAGCCCGCGATCGATCAGCGACGCCGTCACCGCCGTCATCGCTTCCATCGCGTAAAGGTCGGCCGCCATGCGCCCGATCTTCTTCTTCACCAGATCGAAATCGCCCAGGGTCTTCTTGAATTGGCGGCGCTTGTTCGCGTGGTCCACCGCCAATTGCAAACACGTTCTCGCCGCGCCCGTGCAACAAGCGCCGAACGTTGTCCGCCCAAAATCGAGAACGGTAAGCGCGACCTTCAGCCCCTTGCCCATCGGTCCCAAAATGTTCTCCTTCGGTACCGGCATGTCCCGCATCGCGAAACGGCCAGTCGCCGTCCCCTTGATGCCGAGCTTTTCCATCCGCGGTTCAAGCATCGTGAATCCCGGCATGTCCGGTGTAACCAAAAACGCCGTGATCGCCGTCTTGTCCGCACCCGGCACCGGCGTGCGTGCCATTACCGTTAAACACTGGGCGATCGACGCGTTCGTGATGTAACGCTTTTCGCCGTTCAGGATGAAATGCGAACCGTCAGCACTCGGCGTCGCCGTTGTCTGCACGTTCGCGGCATCAGAGCCGGCTTGCTCTTCCGTCAACGCAAACGCCGCGAGTTGTTGTCCCGTCACCAACGGCGGCAGCCATCGTTGTTTCTGCTCGCGCGTGCCGAACAAGAGCAACGCCCGGATCCCGATCGAGTGATGCGCGTTTGTGAACACCGAAGTCGATGCGCACCGCGCCCCGATCTCTTCCAGAATCTTGCAGTAGGCCCGCTGCGAAAATCCGCGGCCGCTAAATTCCTTCGGCGCCGTCATCCCAAGCACGCCGTGTCGCGCCAGTCCCTCGATCAGATGACGCGGAATGTCCGCCTGACGATCGATCGCAACCGGGTCGAGATGTTCATCGAGAAACTGCCGGATTTCCGCAAGCGATTTGTCCAATTCCGCCTGCTGCGCCGCGGGAATCCGCGGATACGGCATTGCCCAGTCCGAAACGAAACGTCCCAGAAACAGGCCCTTCGCGAATCCGAGCGCCTGCGGCCCCGTGAAAAGGAGTTCCTCCGCTTCTTTGATTTCCTTCTGCCGCTGAATCTCCGCCTCGTTCATAAACTTCAAATGTGAATCGCCGTTACGGCTGGGTGGGGACGCAAGAGCCCTGCGCTCAATTGCGCGGGACTAATCGTGGATTCCAGCCCAGCTGACAACCGATATTTTCAGGCCGGCCGCTCGATCTGGGTAACGTAGAGCGGCAACGAGCCCAGTTGTCGCCCATCGACCGCCATGTCGATCGTGTATTCGCCGAATTTCGGCAACCGGACCTGCTGGATCAGGATTACGAAATGCGAGGTGACAGTCCGCTGTCCCGGCGAAAATTTCACCGCCAGCGTCGAATCGAATTTCGGCATGACGATGTTCCCGTCTTCATCGGCAAACGTCAGCACGACTCGATGCTCACCCTCCTCGATTTCCTCAAACCGGAGCCGTCCCGCAATCGCGCATTGCGGATGGGAGATCGGCGCCTCAAACGCCCGCAACGAATCGAACGTCCCGATGATGTTCAGCTTCCCCGCATGCTCCGTCGCCGCGTCGCACAACGTGAAGATTTCCAGTTGCATCAGCGGCCGACTATCGGCCTGAGCAACCTTAACTACAACCCTGGCTCGTGCCGCATTCGGTGCAGACGCCGCAGGCGCCGGCACGGACGACTTTGTTGCTGCCGCAATGCGAGCAGATGATGTCCATGAACATGTTGCCAAGGACCTCTTGAACGCGATCCGCGTGAGTGTGGCCATTGCCGCTTACATGCGGCTCACCTTCGTTCGGGGCGTGGCTCGTAATGACGTCAATCAACTCCTTCTCCGCCGTGCGCGGCAGATCCGAGACCGGGCGATTGATCGCCTTTTTTTCCATCTCGGGAATTTCCTTCATGGGCAGCTCGGCCTGGCCGCGGCTGGGCGAGGTAGCCTCCTTGTAACCGGGGATGAACTGGCAACCGAGCCAGCGAAAGACGTAATCGGTGATACTGGTCGCGTTCCGGATATCGGGATTCTTCGTAAAACCGCTCGGTTCGAAGCGTTGATAAGCGAATTTTCTCACGAGGCTCTGCAGCGGAACGCCGTATTGCAGCGCAATCGAGGTCAAAGTACCGACGGTGTCCATTAGGCCGCCGATCGTGCTCCCTTCCTTAGACATCGTAATGAAGAGCTCACCAGGCTGACGATCTTCATACAACCCCACGGTGATGTAGCCTTCATGTCCCGCGATCTCGAAACGGTGCGTCAACGACATGCGCGTATCCGGCATGCGATGGCGCGATGGTTGATCGAGGCGGACCCGGAGCGCGGCCACTTCCTGATCCAGTTCCACAATGCGGCTTTCCAATTCGCCGCGATCAAGAGAAGCGACTTCGGATTCTTGCTCCGCGCCGCCCATGTCTCTTGTCTTCCGGGTGTTTAACGGCGCGGAACGTTTCGACCCATCGCGGTAAATGGCGATCGCTTTCAGGCCGAGGCGCCAACCCTCGATGTAAGTATTCATGATTTCGTCAACGGTCGCCGTTTCCGGCATGTTGACCGTTTTGGAAATGGCGCCGCTTAGGAATGGCTGCGCCGCCGCCATCATTCGCAGGTGCGCCATGTAACCGAGACTGCGCTGGCCGCGATAGGCCTTGAAGGCGCAATCGAAAATGGCGAGGTGTTCCGGTCTTAGCCCGGAAGTAATCGTCGAGCCGTCGGAATCTTCCACGTCCTCGATGGTATCGAACGCGTCGATGTGCGCGACGATCCGCTCGATCTCCTCGGAATTGTATTCGAGCTTTTCCAGCGCGGGCGTGACCGTTTGGTTGACGATCTTCAACATGCCGCCACCGGCCAACAGCTTGTATTTGACCAGCGCGATGTCGGGCTCGATCCCGGTTGTGTCGCAATCCATCAGGAAACTGATCGTCCCCGTCGGCGCGAGAACGGTGACCTGGGCGTTGCGATAACCATGCTTTTTTCCCAGCTCGACCGCGCTGTCCCAAACTTTCGCGGCTTCTTCTTTGAGGTAAGCGAATTCCTCGTTCGCGGCGATCTCGCTCACGGCGGAACGATGAAGTTCGATCACTTCCTGCATCGCCGCGACGTTATTTTTCGCGACTGGTTTCGACACGCCGCTGCAACGCGCATCGCGATATCCCGGGAACGGTCCCATCGCTTTCGCCATCCGCGCACTCTGTTCGTACGCTTCGCCGGTCATGATCGAAGTGATCGCGCCGCAAAGGGCGCGGCCTTCCACGCTATCGTAACCATAGCCGTAGCTCATGATCAACGACCCGAGGTTCGCGTAGCCGAGCCCAAGCGTGCGAAAGATGTGCGAGTTCTCCGCGATCTCCTTGATCGGATAGCTCGCGTTATCGACGATGATTTCCTGCGCGGTAATGTAAACCCGGACCGCGGCCTTGAAACGCTCGACGTCGAAGACGCCGTCCTCGCCCTTGAACTTCATCAGGTTCAACGACGCCAGATTGCAGGCGGTGTTATCGAGGAACAGATATTCCGAGCAGGGGTTCGTGGAATTCTGCCGGTCGGTTCCCTTGCAGGTATGCCATTTGTGGATCGTGGAATCGAACTGCATCCCGGGATCGCCGCAGATGTGCGTTCCTTCCGCGATTTTGCGCAGTAACGCGCGCGCTTCTTTTTTGTCGCACGGTTTTCCGTCGCGCACCCGTTTCGTCCACCATTCGCGATCTTCGACGGCCGCGTCCATGAATTCGTCACTCACCCGGACGCTCAGGTTTTCGTTCTGATACATCACCGAGCCGTAGGCGTCGCCGTTGTAACTCCCGTCGTAACCCTGCTCGATCAGCGCCCAGGCTTTCTTCTCTTCCTTCTGCTTCGCGTCGATGAACTCCTCGATGTCGGGGTGCCAATCCTTGAGCGTGTTCATCTTTGCGGCGCGCCGGGTTTTGCCGCCGCTCTTCACCACATTCGCGACCTGGTCGTAAACTTTTAGGAAGGAGAGCGGCCCGCTCGGTTTCCCGCCGCCGCTCAATTTCTCCCGCGTGCTTCGCAGCGACGACAAATCGCTTCCCGTCCCGCTGCCGTATTTGAAGAGCATCGCTTCACTCGTCGCCAGCCGCATGATGTCTTCCATCGTGTCCTCGACGCTTTGAATGAAACAGGCGCTGCCCTGGGGATACTCGTATTGCGATCGCGCCCTTTCCGCGACGGCGGTCTCGCGGTTGTAAAAATAATTGCCGACGCCGGCGTCACGACCCGTCCCGTACTGGTGATATAGCCCGACATTGAACCAAACCGGCGAATTGAATGCGCCATGCTGGTTCACGCACAACCACGTCAGTTCATCGTAAAAAATGTTTGCTGTTTCGCGGTTCGCGAAATAGCCGTCGGCGATGCCCCAGTCGGTGATCGTTCGCGTGACGCGATGGACCAGTTGCCGCACGGAAGTTTCCCGCCCGCCCTTGTGCGGATCGGTTCCGTTCGCGATATCGCCGTAGAAATATTTCGAGACCGCGATCTTCGTCGCGAGCGCGCTCCAGCTCTTCGGCACCTCGATGTTCTCCTGCTTGAAGATTACTTTGCCGCTGTCGTCGGTGATCTCAGCCGTGCGCCGTTCCCAATCCACCTGGTCGAACGGCGCTACTTTCGCGTCGCTGAACACGCGCTCGAACCGCAGGCCTTTGCTCTTCTTTTTCGCGGCACGACTATTCGTGCGGATCGGCTTCGAACGGGGACGATTGAGCGAGGAAGGCGTGAGGCCAGGTTTGAGTTGAATCATGATGGGTTGGGCGAAGGTTGTTGTGAATAAGTGGCGTTTTACCCATGGGGCGCGTCAGGGCATAACTTGTGAGTAGCCGGCGAACAGCTACCAACAAGATGCAGTGGACTCGCGGCAGGCGGAACACAACATGAAGTGGATGGCCAATTGCCGGCAAGACTTTAATTGTGAACTTTTTTCTGGCTTGCCGTCAGCGACTTAACCCAGTCTTCGCGTCGCCGGCAGCAACCTAAAAACCCGGACGCGGCAGGACGTTCAGCCACACAAAAGGCTTGCCCTCGGCGCCGCACTCCGATATGCGGTTAGGACGCCGCTCCCCATGGCGTTCACCCTACACCCCTCCCTCGTCGTCCATCGATGCGATGGAAAGGTTGCCAGCCACGCGACCGATTTTTCGCTGCTTCGCCAGATCAAATTGGAGATCCCGAGATGAATCGAAAACACCGTAACCTCAACTATCTGGCGCGAGCCGTCGTCACGTTCGCGAAGGACCCGACGGGAACGCGTTGCCCCTTCGGCGCGCACATGCATCGTGCTAACCCGCGAAATACCGATTACCGGGGCGACCGACCGGTCTCGAGAAACTCATCACCATGCTCGGGTTTGGTCCAAAAGGTTTTCGCGATGATTTGATGTCGGCCGTCCGGTTCATCGGATTCTCCGCCGCGGTCGCGAATACGGACCGGGCTTGCCGCCTTACGACGCCGACGAACCGGCGCCGCCTGACGATCCGAAACGCGGTCTCCAATTTATTTGTCTCAACGCCAATATTTCGCGCCAGTTCGAGTTTCTCCAAAACGCCTGGATCAACAGCAGCAAGTTATCCGGCCTGACCGGCGAATCCGATCCGTTGCTGGGAAATCGCGAGTCGGTTTCGGGTTGCCCTTTCACGAATGGTTTCACCCAGCCGCAAAAAGACGGCGTGCCGCAGCACCGCTCGAGGTTGCCGCAGTTTGTTACGGTCAAAGGCGGCGCCTATTTCTTTCTACCGAGTCTGAGCGCGCTGCGCTTTTTTGCCGCGATCGGAAACGCGTCGTAGAAGATTATTACCGGACCCGGATCGAGTGGTGCGCGTTGATCTCGCCGCCTTGGATCGCCATCGCGGCGGTGGACGGCCGGCCGTTCCCTTGCAAACTTCGCGCGCTATTCGCCGGTTCGACCGCGAGCGTGTACATCCGCGGCCCGCGGCGTTCGTGCGGAGTGAGCTGGCGCGGTTCGATCGACACCCATTTGTCGCCTTTGCGCGTCGCCATCCACGCCGCGCCGGAGTAACGCAATTGGTTGCCGCCGGCTTCATCAAAATGTGCGAACGAAATCGCCATCGTGCCATCGGCGATTTTATAAATTAGCAGATCGACGAAAGCCGTCCGCGGCGCGCCCGACATGTCGGATCGTGTGTAATCCACAATCTGCAAATTGTTGGCCAGATCGAGGGCAAGATGGTCGTAGGCGCCGCCCAGTTCCGACCGGATGATTTTTGTGCCGGTGAGATGATCGTTCATCAGGTCGCCCCGGACTACGATCCAACCTTCGACTGGTGAAATGAGAAGCGAGCGATAGAACTTAGGGCTCACGATTCGGAGCAACGATTCTTTCGCCGCCGGAATATCATTGATGCTTCGGGCCTCGGCGAAATGAGTGCCGAATTCGACCGAGCAAACCAGCGCCAGCAGCAGTCGCCCTTTCATCTCGTCGCAATTTACCGGGCTCGGACCGGGCTTCAACCGCACCCGAACGTCGGAAAAAGGAGGAGCGGCGGAAGGGGTGGGATTCGAACCCACGGTGGGTTTAACCCCACGCTCGATTTCGAGTCGAGTGCCTTAAACCGGACTCAGCCACCCTTCCCAAGGCGCCGCGGAATCTGCGGCCCGTAATTCAAACGCGAGACCGGAGTTTTGCAACGAACAATCCGCATCTAATCTTCCCGATGCCGGACCCGCTCGAGTTCACGCCCGCGGAGCTGCGCCAGTTGCGCGCTCTAAAAACGCCGGCCGGCATTCAGCGATTCCTCGATGCCATTCCGTATCATCTTGCCGGAACGGCGTGGTCGCCGCGAAAAGTCCTGCGCGAAAAAACAGCTCATTGCCTGGAGGGCGCGATTTTCGCGGCCGCCGCGCTGCGCGTTCTCGGATTTCCTCCGCTCCTTGTCGATCTCGAGGCGGATCAGGATACCGACCATGTCCTCGCGGTTTTCAAATTGCGCGGGCATTGGGGCGCGCTCGCGAAATCTAATTTCGCCGGGTGCCGTTATCGCGAGCCGGTTTATCGGACGCTGCGCGAGCTGGCGCTGAGTTATTTCAACGTTTACTTCAACCTGCGCGGCGAACGAACTCTGCGGCGTTACTCGCAGCCGGTGAACCTCGTCCAGTTCGATCGCCGCGCCTGGATGACCTCGGAGAAAGACATCTGGTTCATCGCCGAATATCTCTGCGACATTCCGCATCGGCCATTGCTGAAACGTGGCCTGGAAAAACATCTCACCCGCGTCGATCGACGCATCTGGGACAGCGAAATGGTCGGGCATCGGAAAAAGAAATGAAGCCAGGGCACTCCGGCGGCCGCGTCTTCGGCCTCGATCTTCTCCGGGCCGCGGCCATCATGATGGTGATCTGCGCGCATGGATTCGTCGTGCTCTACCCGCATTTCGGCGAGCCGCTCGGCTTCTTCGGGCACGGCGGTTTTTACGGCGTGGAATTGTTCTTCGTCCTGAGCGGATTCTTGATCGGCCAGATCCTGATCCGGACTGGCGCCGATCTCGCGCGGGCCGGGAACGTCGCCTTTTTCTATACGCGCCGGTGGTTCCGCACTCTCCCGCTCTTTTTTTTATTCCTCATCGTCAACGTCGTTTTCGAGCGTTTGTTTCGCGCCCACGCCGTTAATTTCCGGGAGGCGCTCTCGCACGGTTTGTTTCTCCGGAACCTGGCCGGCTTTCACATGACGTTTTTCCCGGAGTCGTGGAGCCTCGCGATCGAGGAATGGTTTTATCTCCTGTTCCCCGCCGCTCTCTGGATCGGACTCAAATTCACAAAGCGATTCGGCGCGGTTTTCCTGGTCACGGCCTTCCTCTTCCTCGCTTTCTCGACGATTACTCGCCTGGTTGCCGCGAGTGATCCCGCAAAAACGTGGGATGTAGAATTACGAATGGTCGTCGTCTATCGATTCGACGCGCTGATGATCGGCATCCTCGGCGCGTGGCTGTCGATTCGATTTCCGAAAGCCTGGCTGCGCTCGGCGTCCTTTTGCGCACTCGGCGGTATCGTTCTGCTGCTCGCGATGTATCTGACGCTATGGAAAATCGAGAACGGCCATCTCCGGTTCGGCGACGACAATGATTTTGCGCGCACCTTTCGCTTCACGCTCGTGTCTCTCGGCTTCGCTCTGCTCCTGCCGTGGGCGTCCGCCTGGAAATTGGTGCGCGAAAATTTTGCAGGCGCCGCCGTCCGCAAAATCGCACTCTGGTCCTACAGCCTTTATCTCGTTCATCTTCCCGTCTTCGTTCTCATCAGTCGCGCCGGGCTGGGACCCGACCATCCGATGCCGATCGCGAAAGCACTCGCCTCTTTCACGCTTCAGATCGCGGGCGCGATTCTGCTGAGCGCGTTACTCTATCGGTTCTTCGAGGCGCCTTGCACCCGGTTGCGCGAGAAAGCCGCGCCCGCCGTGGCGAAGACTTTTTCTTCCGGTGTGACCAGCTGAGGAAATCCGCGGGCATCCAATTGAACCGGGACGAGGCGGAACGCCGGACGTGTCGGACTCAGATCGATCTCGAGAAGATTACCCCGGCTCCATGTCGGCAAATTCGGCGCGCCATCGAAGACGAGATTGCCTAACGAATAAAAAATCGGCCGGCCGTGATAGGAATCGAACGCCTGGACGCAATGCGGATGGCTTCCGGCAATTACATCCGCGCCATGATCGATCAGCCATCGCGCCAGCTCTCGCTGGCGTTCCGTCACGCTCGCGATGTTTTCTTCGCCCCAATGCAGGAAAAGCAAAACGAACGATGCCTGCCGCCGCGCGTCCGCGATCGCCGCCGCGATGCCATCGCGATCGGCGCCCTGGTCGCTCGTGTCGTCCACCGCGATTACCGCGGCCTTCGCGCCGGTTCGCGTCTGGAAAACGAGCGGCGTCTGTCTCGCGCCGATGACGGAAATGTGGTTCGCCTCCAGACGGGCGATCGTGTCCAGGAATCCATCCTGTCCGAAATCGCGGGCATGATTGTTCGCGAGACCGACCGCGTTGATCCGCGCCGCGGTTAGGACACGGACCGCGTCCAGCGGCGCGCGGAAGCAATACCGTTTGCCGGCAATCGCGGCGCCTTTGTCCGAGAGCACGCATTCGAGATTCACGAGACGGTTTGAAGCGCGCTCGAGTTGTGGGCGAATTCCCGCGAATGGATCGGAGCCGCGCTCAATTTCGGCGCCGATCGTCCGGCCAAGCATGACGTCGCCGCCGATCACCAGGTCCGGTCCGGTCAATTCGTCAGGCACACGCAAGACATCGAACCGTTCGGTTTTTCGCGAAGCGAGGAGTCGGCCTAACGAGAGCAGCTCCGGTTGCCCCTCCAACTGATGCGCCACGATATCGTTGCGATCGAGAATGCCACGCGGCGGCCGGTCTTCCATCATCACCGCGACATGGCTTCCGAGATGAACGATCAGGCCGCCCGCGATATCGTTCTCGCGAATCGCGGTTTCGCCGTCGCGCGCGTTCTCCGCCATCGGCTCGAGATATTTCCGGAGTTGTTTTGGATTCGACCAGGGCACGGCGCGTCCTTGTCGTCGCAACGCGGACACGACGAAATTCGCGCAATCCGCACCGAACCCTGTCTCGGGCCCAGTGTTGTTCCCGTCATTTAATTCGCCGCTGCCGAACAAATATGGCAGGCGAAACTGTTCTGTGATGGCTGCGCGGAATCCGTCGCCGGCAAACCGCCGGATCTCGATCGGCGCTGTCTCGCGCGCATGACCGCCGATCTCGACCCGCGCCTTCACTCGCGCCGAGCCAATATTTTTCGCGACTGCGAGCGTCCGATCTTTTCCCGGCAACTTCGTCTCTTGCCATCTTGGTCGCGGCGGCGCGCCACTCGCAAAACCCACTTCATCCGCGCGGTTCGCTGTCAGATTGCAGCGTCGATATTCTGGCGTGAGCGCAATCCATTCGACTCCCTGGGCCGCACCCTCCGTCTCCAACTCGATCTCGGCATCTTCGCCAATCGGGATGCGCCAGACGTTGTCCGTCGAAGGATCGTGGTTCTTGACCACCAGCCGAACCGACGCCGTCTCTTTTTCCCAAGCGGTCAACTGCGCTTCCCAAGCGGCGCTCTCGCTCCGCACCGAAATCCGTTCGCGGTTCGCCAACAATACCGCGCGCAGCGTTTCGGATGCGTTCGCCAATTTGAATCCGGGAACCTCTTCGTGGCGCTTCTCGAATTCCCGCGCCCGCAGCGAACGATCGTGGCCGACCTTCTCGAACGGCTCGAACCGGATCGTGGCCGTCGGCAACGACAGCGACGCTTCCAACGCCAGGCGCAGTAACTCGTCCGCCTGCTTATCGTCCTTCAAATACGGTCGCGAAATTGCGATCGTGACCGCGCGCAGGTTCCGGCATTCGGCGACGAATTTCCAAACCCGTTCGAATTCCACCGCGCGCCGGTTTGCCGGAACATCCGCGAAATAATCCAAATCAATCGTGATAATTACCGGCCCGTCTTCTTTCCACCGCGAGCGAAGCCGATCGAATCCGACAAGCTGATAACGCGATCGGAACGAACCGCCCGCGCGCGGCGCCGCCTCCAGATGTCCGTCCAATTGCTCGAGCGCTTCTTTTTCGTCGCCACAGCGACGGTTGTGAACCCAGAGCACGCGCGAGATCGGCGCCGGCATGAGCGGCTCGATCCAGTTGAAACATTGAATCGCGCCCGCCGCCCGCCAGCGCTCCAGCAATTGTCGTCGCTCATCGAGCGAGGCGACGCGGCGCAACCGCTCCCGGATTTTGTCCGAATCAAAAATCTGCGACGCGTCGCTGTGCGCGTCGAAATGAACTAACGTGTATTCCTCGTCGAGATCGAGTTGCTCCGCGAGCCAGTAGAACGAGCCCGCGTGATTGTCCTCTATATAGATAGGGAGCGTGATCGGCGGACTCGCTCCGCAGCGGATCGCGGCTGCGAGCAGAAGCAGAGCCGCCAGGCGCGATTTCACCGGGCGCCCTGGATCTTCGGTTTTTGGGAAAGTTTCGCCCGCAACTCAACGTGTGAGATGCAAGTGTCGTGGCTGCCGGTGCCGGGATGCACCTTTTTGATCACGAGCTTGACCGCGTTCACCGGCTTCGTGTAACCGCGCACCGGGATCGGATAAAGATCGGTGAATTGCTCGTCCGGGATCGCGGCGGTGAAAGTCTGTTCGCCATTCAGCGTAATCTCGAGCTCGGCCACGCGATTGTTTTTCGTCCAGAGCGTCTTCTCCTCGGATCTGAATCCCGGCATGATCATGATCGCATCGAGCGGCAGCGGGTGATGGACAGTGAGCGTGATGCTTTCGCCAACGCCGTCGCCCTCCACGCCTTCCGCCCAGGTCTTTCCCCAGCTCAAGCCTTTGATGTTATTGATGTCGTCGTTGCGTTCGCCTTCCTCCGACGTGGCGCTGTCGCTTTCAGACGGCGACGCAGACGCTGTGGCAGTCGGCGTCGGGCTGGGACTTGGCGCCGGATCCGGATTTCGGGTTGAGGTCGCGACCGCGTCGTAATCGCTATGCTGAACAAAGTAGCGATTCTTTTGAACGACCACGTATTCCGAGCGGAACTTCTGGTCTTCGTAACTCGCGGCGTATTCGCCGCCGGCCGGATAGGTGTCGGACGCCGGATGGACCACAATCTTCATATCGTCGGCCAGGGTCGGTTTCAGGTTTTGGAATTCCCAAGCCAACTGCGTGTCGCTTACTTTCTTGAACCGGTCTTTTGGTTTTGTGATCGCGATTTCTTCCGGACGCGGGTGGAGATAATTGATCGTGATCTTTCCTTTCCCGATCGGTCCTTTCCAGGTCGCCGCCGGCGAGAGCGAGTAGCGAAAATAAAGTTCGGTCGAATGTGAATCGTCGGAGACCGAGTTTTGGTTTGCCGCGTAGGGCGACCGGTAACGAACCACGATTTCCCGGGTGGCTCCCTCGCTGAACGGGATAGCCGATTTCTTCCAGAGCCGGGTGCCCGGCTTGAAATCGCCCCAGCTCGCATCTTTCTCTGCCTTCGGCTTCTCGCCCTTGGCGTCGACCGTTTCGAACTTTAATTCGGTGCCATCCGCCGAGATCGAATATCCTTCGAGGTCCGTTAGCGTGTTGCCCGCCTCTTCGTCCGATTCCGCCCAGCGTTCGACCGGGAAAAAGAAATCCTGATCGACCTGGCCGCCGGTGTTCTTCATTCGGTAACGCACTTCCACCGCCGCGAATTCCTGGTGGAGATCGATCGTCAGCTTCTCGTCCTCGATCGTGACGTTTGTCATTCTCTTCTGGTCCGTCGCCGCCGCGTTCCCGGTCACCGGCACGCCGGTCTGCCAGGCACCGCCATTGCCGAATAACAATGAGCCTGCCAGGAGAAAATAGAGGATCGAAACGATGAATGCGCGTCTCGGGTTCATGCGCCGAGCGTAGCGGAGACCGCGGCGAATCAACAAGTGCGAAGCGCAGGCTTGCCTCGCGGCATTGCTGATGCTCAAGATGGTTCCTCGATGATCCAGGCGAATTGTCGGGCGCGGTTCACCGCAGCGGATTTCGACTTCGTCGTTCGCACTCTGGCCCGATCGCAAACCGATCACGTGTCGCTGGTTGATCTCCTTGGCGACGCCGAAACACGCGATGCCGTACTCGATAATCCGCGGCTGATTGACGCAATTCTTTCCAGCGCCGGACAGCTCCGGATTTCGT
This sequence comes from Chthoniobacterales bacterium, assembly GCA_035644055.1. Lineage (GTDB taxonomy): Bacteria > Verrucomicrobiota > Verrucomicrobiia > Chthoniobacterales > UBA10450 > AV80. The sequence continues at coordinate 28,327 of DASQPH010000104.1, read as the reverse complement.
CGCATTTTTATTTTTACGTCCTGGCGCGCCATGTTCTCCGCGATGTCGGCATCACCGACCGAAAACTGTGCGATTACGTGGCGGCGCTCCTCGAAGCATTTTCGCGGGCGAGCGGATTGCAGGCACCGCACCTGATCGAGGAAACGGGCCGCCAATACGTTTCCGACATGCTCATCGCGCTCACCAAAGCGACGGCCGAACAGGCGTTCCTGCTTCGCGCACACGTCGGCAATTATTCGCTCTTTCTCAGCGGAATTTTTCACGAGAACACCCAGCGACGGAGTTTGCGCGGCGCGCCCGACCTGGCGTTTTACGAACAGATCGGCCGGACGAATTACCAGCTCGTCGCATCGCACGCGACTGCGCGCCGCTGCGATCTGAGCGATGTTTACGAAGGGCTCGCCGATCAGTTTCGCGAAGTGCGGCTCGCGCTGAATCGCCTTTCCGATTCGATCTTGAATCTGGATGAAGAGCCGAATCCGTCGCTTTTCCTATGAACGAGACGCTCTTCAGCCAGATCCAGCGATTGTTCGAGCGCACCTATGCGCAGGTCGGAATTAACCTCGAAGATTGTCTTATTGATTCCCGCCGCTGCGCGCAGCTTTCCCGTTTGGCCGGCGCGAACGCGCGCGAGTTGAGTGAGCTCGCCCGCACTTTTCTTCGCCGGGCCGACGACCGGCTTTATGTCGGCATCTATTATTCGCGCTGGCTCATCGAACAACTCGAGCGGCACGATCCACGCGCCGGCTTGAGCGACCGCAATATCCGATCGCTGATCGCATTCGTCGAAGAGATCAACCACGCCTTGCACGCCGCGCTCCAATTTAAGAAAGGTGAGCGTGAGATTGCTTCGGAAGAATTCGCACGAAACCTCGAGCTCCAGGCGCGCGTGGACACATATCTTGTCCTGCTGCTTTTCGTCGCATTTTTCCGGAAGACCCAGAAGGTTTCGCGAACCGATCGGCGCTGGCTTCGTTTTCATCTCTTCGCCGCGGAAAATCCCGGGGCGTTTCGCTCGTTGAATTTGCGCAATCGTTATCTCGAAACGACCGAGCTGGCGGCGCGCTACACCGAATTCCTGGACACGCTCAACGCCCTGCGCCGCCTCGAGGAGATCCGCGCCTTTCGCTCTCTCGATTACGGCGCCAAGAAAGCCCGCGTCCTCGCATTGCCGGGGAAGAAGATCGCGGGGCTGCTCGAGTAAGCTCCAAATTCCAAGCACCAAGCTCCAGAGAAACAGCAAATATCAAGCTCCAAAGCCGCTGTGCGGATTTGGTGTTTGATTATTGGAGCTTCTTTGGAGCTTGAAGCTTGGTGCTTGGAGCTTCCGGCGCGTTAGAGGCACCCTTGGCACGCGGCGGACACGTATTTCCTCCGTCTCCCATTTTCGAATTTGTGAAACGCGCCGGCGTCCGCTACTAATCGAGCGTGTTCACTTTGACCATGCTCGGCAGCGGCAGCGCAGGAAATAGCGCGTTGGTCGCGACCGATCATTGCCGGATTTTGGTCGATGGCGGATTAAGCGCGCGGCAGATCGTGGTTCGCCTCGAGCAATGCGGAATCACGCCGGCCCAGCTCGATGGCGTGCTCCTGACCCACGAGCATGGGGATCACGTTTGCGGGCTCGAAGTGCTCTGCCGGAAATTTCATGTCCCGATTTATTGCAACCGGCTCACCGCGGAAGCGATCCGGTGCTGGTCGGGGTCGTTAGGCGAACACAAAAACTGGCGGCTCTTCCAGACCGGCGCGGATTTCAACATTTGCGATATCCAAGTCCAGACGTTTTCGGTCCCGCACGACGCGGTCGATCCGGTCGGGTACGCGTTTCACTCCGGCGAAAGCGCGCTCGGGTTCATCACCGATCTGGGATACGCGACCAAAATGGTCGTTGAGCGGCTGCGCAAAGTGCACACGCTCGTGATCGAGACGAATCACGATGAGAAAATGTTGCAGGCCGATCCGCATCGGCCGTGGCCGGTCAAGCAACGGATCCAATCGCGACATGGTCATCTCTCGAACGCCGCGGCAGCGACGGTGATCGAACAGTTGCTCACCGGAAAACTCGAGCGCGTCGTCCTCGGTCATCTCAGCCGCGATTGCAATACGCCGGAGCTGGCGGCCGGCGCGATCCGCGCCATGCTCGTGGAGCGCGGGCGGACCGAGGTGGAAGTGCATTGCGCGTCGCAGAGCCAGATCAGTCTCCGGTTCACGATCGGCCAGACGAAGGGACGCGCGTTTCAACCGACGTTCGACAGCATCTTTTTCCAAACGACGACCGTGGCCGAGACCGCGACTCGCGCCGCATGACGTTGTCGACGCGTCCCGCGCCGGTTCCTAATCCAACCCTTACTCTTCGTCGCCCACCACGAGGTGGATCACGCCGGCTGGATCGGAGATCCAAAATCCGTCGAAATCTTCCCGGAGCTGTTCCACTTCATCGCGACGCGGCACGCCGTTGATCTTCAAATAGGAAGCGGCCGCTTCGGTGTCGTTCGTTTCCAATTCGAGCCAGATATCGGGATGGCTCAGGTTCGGCACCCGATCGACCCAGAGCCGGTTCGGACCGAACTGGAAAATGCAGCCTTCCTCTTCCTCCTCGATCAAGGGCAGCCCAAGCGTGTCCCGATAGAATCGGATCGTCGCCTCATAGGTGTGGCTCGGGCATTTGATCGCGATGTTCGCGCCGCCGGAAAATTGTGGGCCGTGAACGTTGGCAACCATCGGGCACTATAGCTTGCCGAGGATTTTTTTCGCCAGCGCCTTCGCTTTTTCTGTCGCCGCCTTCTCGTCATCGATCCCGCTGATCGCGACCGTGACGAACGCGTTCGTCTTTACGACGTATAACATCAGCGCGTGACTCGGGCCTTTGTCCGGCCCTTCTTTCACTATAACCGCTTTATCGCCGAGCCCGGTGATCGCTTTGAATTTCGGCTTGCCCGCGGTCATTTCTTCGAGCTGCTTTTTCGGTTCCAGTTGACTAGCGGACGCTTGTCGAACCCGGACAACGAGCGAGCGCCCGGGATTTTCGCTGTAATAATTGCAGCGCGAATAATGACCGTCCGCGCCTTCTTCGCTCCGGGCCTGCGGCTCCTTGACCGGTTCGCCGAGCGCAGCCTGCGCGTCCTGCCTGGTGATAATCGTGGCGAGATCGATCCCGGAATCCGCGGCCCGGCAAATGAAAGCGCAGGCGCACACTGCCAGGACAGCGGCAGCAAACGTCCGAACCATGACGGCTATCCTCCCGCGGAACCCGTGCCGCCCGGCTCGGTCATCGAGGCCGGATCGAGAGCGCGCTGGAGTTCTTCCGGCGACAACACTTTTTTCTCCAGACAAATCTCGCGCACGGTTTTGCCGGTCTTTGCGCTTTCCTTAGCGATCTCCGCCGCGCGATCGTACCCGATCTTCGGCGCGAGGCCGGTCACCATTGCCATCGAAAGTTCCACCAGTTCGCGGCACCGCTCTTCGTTCGCTTCGATTCCGATCACGCACTTTTCCACAAACGCGTCGCAGGCGTTGCCGAGCAGCCGGATGCTTTCGAGAAGATTGTGCGCCATCACCGGCATCATCACGTTCAACTCGAAGTTTCCGTTCGCGCCCGACCAGGTGATGCACGTGTCATTTCCGATCACCTGGGCGCACACCATCATGAGCGCTTCGCACAAGACCGGGTTGACTTTGCCCGGCATGATCGAGCTGCCGGGTTGCGTCGCGGGCAACCGGATCTCGCCAATACCGCAGCGCGGCCCGCTTCCGAGCCAGCGAATGTCGTTCGCGATCTTGAACAGGCTCACCGCGATCGTCTTCAGGTGCCCGCTCGTTTCCACGACCGCGTCCTTCGCGCCTTGCGCTTCGAAATGGTCCACCGCTTCGCGAAATTTGATCGCGGTCCGCTGTTCGAGGTGCCGCATCACTTTGCCGGGAAATTCCAGATGCCGGTTTAATCCAGTGCCGACCGCAGTCCCGCCGAGCGGCAATTCGGACAGCACGTCGATCGCGCGCTTCACGCGCTCCCGCGCATAAAAAATCTGCCGCGCGTAGCCGCCGAATTCCTGCCCGAGCCGGACCGGCGTCGCGTCCATCAAATGGGTCCGGCCGATCTTGATGATGTCCCAGAACTCTTTCGCCTTCGCTTCCAGCGCCCCCTGCAATTTCTCCAGCGCCGGATCGAGGCAGCATTTCAATTGTTCCGCCGCGCTGACATGGATCGCGGACGGGATCACGTCGTTGCTCGACTGTCCCATGTTGACGTGATCGTTTGGATGCACCGGATCCTTGGCGCCGATCGCTTTGCCAGCGAGCTGGCAGCAACGGTTCGAGATTACCTCGTTGGCATTCGTGTTCGTGCTCGTGCCGGAACCGGTCTGGAAAATGTCGAGTGGGAAATGTTCGTCCAGTTTTCCTTCCGCGACTTCTTGCGCGGCCTGGACGATGAACGTCGAGCGGTGATGATCGAGCAGACCGAGATCGGCATTCGCCTGTGCCGCCGCCCATTTGATCAGGCCAAGCGCGCGAATGAACGGCCGGGAAAAACGCTGGCCGCTAATCGGAAAATTCAGGACGGCCCGCTGGGTCGACGCGCCGTAGAGAGCGGACTCCGGCACGGACATTTCGCCCATCGAGTCTTTTTCCACTCGAGTGGCTCCGGCCTTCATGCCGAATGATGATTATTGTTCGTCGAGAGCGCCGCGGCCGGGCGGATCGTGCGTTTGTGGCCGTTCCGTCGCTGCATCTTGTGAAACACCGTGATGAACATCGGCGGAATATTCTGAAGGACGTATTGCGATTCCGCGCGATCGAAAATCGTCGCGTGCTGTCGCAGCTCGTTCGTCACCTGGTAAATAATGAAACGACCGCCGTCCGTCAGCGCTTCATAAGTTTTTTCCAGAAGCGCGCGTTTCTTTTTGATGGGGAGGATGCTGAACGGAATCCCGGAAAGGATGTAATCGCATTTCGGAATGCCGCGCCGGTTCAACTCTTCCGGCAACTTCGCGGCGTCGCCGTTAATCACGTGAACGCGCGAATCGCCCGCGAACTGCCGCTGAAGATCGCGCGAAAACGCCGGGTCCAATTCAAAAAGAAGAAGCTGCGAATCCGGTGACATCCGCCGCGCGATTTCCCGCGAGTGGACCCCTTCGCCCGGCCCGTATTCCGCGATGATCCGCGACTCGCTGAAGTCGATCTTGCGCGCGACTTTTTTCACGAGCGCCTTCGAACTCGGGATGATGGAGGCGACTTGAAAGGGACGTTGGAGGAATCGCTTAAAGAACAAGGCGCTCATCGAAAGGGGGAAATAGTCGGCTGCCGCTTTCCCCTTGTCCAGTCACGATGTGGGCGGGCGGCGCGGCGATCATTCGCGCTTATTTACCCTGTCGTTCGGTTATCCCTTAGGACGGGCTAGGAAAAAACCTGAATGAAGGATTGACATTGACTATAAAAGTTATAATCCTGCCCCAAGCGAAAAAGGCTTGCCCATTAAGGCGCAAGTTGCTGTTTTGCTGCCATGCACAACCTTCTAACGGTCAAAGAAACGGCCAAATATCTGCGCATTCCGTTGCCGACCGTGTACTATCTCGTGCAACGCGGGCAGCTTCCCGCCATCCAAATCGGCGGCCGTTGGCGCATCAAGAAAGCGTCTCTCGACAAGGATATTTTAAAGGAAGACAAGTCGGGGCAGCCGACTGTGCTCGTGGTCGACGACGACGAAAGTCTCCAGAGCCTGTTCAAAATTTTCCTCAAGAAGATCGGATTCAGTCGCGTGGTTGTCGGCACTGTGAAGGAAGCGATGGCCGCGCTCGAAAAACAAAAGTTCGATTTGTTGTTTCTCGATTTAAAATTGCCGGACGGCCCGGCGGACGATGTTTACGACGCCGCGAAAGAAGCGGATCCGGAATTGCCGATCGTCGTCATCACCGGTTATCCTGACAGCGAAATGCTGGATCGCATTCTCGCTCGTGGACCGGTCACGGTGTTGAAGAAGCCGCTCAAGGTCGAGCAGCTTCAGCAGACCGTCCGCATTCTCGGCCACAAAGACGCTGCGAAGCTCGCGGCCTGATCGCACGCCGGCGCGCGATCAACTTGCATTCGGCGACTCGCCGCAGATAATTCCACCCTCTCACCCGCGCGGTTAGCTCAGTGGTAGAGCACTACCTTGACACGGTAGGGGTCAGAGGTTCGAAACCTCTACCGCGCACCATTAACGCGAGCTAGGAATGCAGTTCGTACTGTTCTTCTCGTTTGTTTTCTTCTTTAACGAAAAGTTTGACGTTCCAGGATTGTAACTCCTGGATCACCGCCTCGGCCTGTTCTGGACTGAGTCCTGTCCAGCGAAGGTGTTCGGGCTTGAGTTGACGCAACGCCTTAGGTCCTTTCTGCTCCAATAACTGCCGGGCAAAAGTTCGCAGCCGGTTCACGAACGTGCTCTCATCTTCGGCTAGCGCGCCAACATTACTGTCCTTCGAAATCTCCAATAGTGAGCTTAAGTAATCCGCCGCCGTATCTTTAAAAGGAGCAATTGCCTTCCAAGCGTTCGTGACAAAATCGCCCCATGATCGTGGCAACCGCGTAACCGCCTTTGCAAAAGGTTGAAGCGAATAAAAATCGGTCATGTCCGTCATTCGCCCGGATCGCCAAAAGAAAGTCCAGGGCTCGTCGGGGCTGAGATGAAAGCGAGCGAGAGAATCGAGCGGGCCTATTCGCATTGGCTGATTCTGCTCCCATTCGGCATTGATCATTGCGGCCAAGCCGGCGCGAAACATCGGAGGAAATTGGGGCGCTTCATCAATCCCCTCGACTTCGATCCCAAACCGTTGGTGAGCGATTAGTGCGAGCGCGGTTATATCGGGATGAGCGCCTAGAAGGACGCGAAGATTTCCGATAATCTCTGTCAGTAATTCCTGATTCGGCTGAGTGCGTTCGAGGAGCATGTGAGAGCCAAGCAGGCCCAACATCGGGTTTTCGAATTTGTCATGCAAAAGGCGGTTGAGATGCTGGTCGGCGAGTTGCCGGCGATTCGATCGGAGGGAGGCCAGCGCGAGTTCCGCCGCCGTCGTTGTAGGATCATTGTACGGATCAAATCGGCCGCGACACATCTGGATGGAAAGGCTGCGCCGGTCCGGCAAACCTCCGGTTCGCGGGGCATTGGCGAAAAGCAAAGTGGTCCAATTCTCCGCCAGCCAGAGCGGTTGGAGAGCCCGATAATTTGGTCCAAGATCGTCGGCCGGCCACTCCAACAAATACCCACCGGGATCCATATCGATCGACCACGCGACACGTCCCACGGCCACGTCGTCGGCCGTGAGGATTTCACTTCCTTGGAACGCTGTAATCAACTTCATGCGTTCGTCTCGCAACTCTATTCCACCTAAGTGCACCGGTTCGTTAGCACCAATGCCGCTGCTTGGGATGCCTCCAAGTCGCGAACCAAATATTACGAGACGCGCGCCTCGGCCCAAAGTCTGGTGAGGATGTGCGCTCGCATCGATCGCTGGGTAGACGTAATATTCATGACACGCTTCGCTACCGGAGACAGGTGCGGCGGAGGGCAGCAGATTTAGTTCTTCGTGACTAAAAGCCACGTCGGTGAAGTGCGCCTGTTTTACCTTGGCATATCGCTCCGCGAACCGCCCGCCCATGTCACAACGCACGAGGTAGAGCCCTGGGGCGACTGGGCAGCGCAGCTCGCCGAATCCCCGCTCGATACGCCGAAACGAACTATCGAGAATTTCGATAGCGAACATCCTTTCTTCGCCCGGCGTTGTAATCGAGATGCCAGAATCAGAAATTGTAGTCATTAGTTCCTTCCGTCACTTTGAAGAACCAGTTCCGCGGCGAAGGCGTCGGTGGATTCCCCGTCAAGGGGATTGCTTCCCACAGACCAACCGGCAAGTCGCTGCGAAAGAGACTCGTCGGCGCGTTTTCCCACCGCATCGATACGAGGGCGCCATTTGTTTTCCCGTCGCTGGCGGCCAACTCCCGAACCGTCTGGTCTTCAACCCTGATTTGCACCGGATAGCGCGTTGGGATCGGTGGCACCGTTCGCGCCGGACCAAAGTAAATTTCTCCTACTCCCTCATCGAGAAAATCTGGCTCCAGCGGTCGCAGCGGATAGCGCGCCCTGCTGTTTCGTCGCATATGCTCGGTGATGGTTCCTTTCAAGATGCTCGCCTTCACCGGCGCAGTTGGATCATTAGAATCGAGCGCCTCCCCGTTGAGCCCATCAAGAAGCGCCCGGGTAAAATATCCGCGTTGCTCGTCCGGGGTTCCCTCGAGGCGTTCGAAACTGCGTTGAAAAAAACGTGCTCCGACGGCGAAGAACTTACGGACGTTCCCGCGGTTCAGACTATCATCGGTCCACGGGGGTGGCGCGGGCGTGGCGAGTCGTTCTTCTGTGCGGCAACAATCGGCAAAGATGATTAGTTCCTTGAAATGTTGGACCCGCGAAAAGTAGTCCAGCAAGCTGGCACAGGAGACGTGCTCGTTTAAATATTTCGTACTTGCGTTAGCGGCGAGCAAGGCAGCATCGCGCGGTCCGGGTGCGATGCCGTGACCGGCGCCAAAAAAATACAAACGCGTAGTCGGCCAGTCGGCCATGCGCCCCTTTAAATAATCGGTATTGTTCGCAATGCATTCGTCCAGCGCGTTGAGAATCCGCGCCGCGGTCGGCTGCGCATCGCGTCGCTTGGTCTCAGGCGCCAGGTCCGCTATGATCAGGAACGCTTGTTCCGGCGGGACGCCGCCACCGCTCTCGCTGGTTACCCAAGCGTGAAAGTCGGCAGCGTCTTTTTGCGCGTGTTGGAGAATCCCGATATCTGGATATCGGTTGATTCCAACAACGACAGCAAAATGGCCGGCGTTCACATCACGTGGTCAGAAAATGACTCACCGATTTCATTGTCTCGGTGTGTTCTGTGCCGGTAGCGGTAAAGGCGCCGTGCCTCGTCGAATCTGAGCTTAGGCCGGGCCCATCGTTCGCTTGAGACCAAACCTGGTAGTGATTGCCGGCGAGAAAGTCGCGCGTAGTTACGACCTCTTTCATTTTGTCATAAGCCGCGGCGCCTCCTTTTTTAAGATATCGTTGCATGCCGAGAAGCGGCGTATCGAACTCGGGATTCTCCAAAATTCCCGAAATAATATACAGGAGCGAACGCGGATAGAGTGGCGGCAGCTCCCAATAGCCTGATTCCAAGGGATCCGACAACGAAAACATCCGAAAGGAATTCCAAAGCGGCTTCGTCCGATGGATGGCGAGCACGTCCGCCCACAGAGCGCATCGACACGCCGGCGCGAGAAAAGCAATGCCATGAAAATGGAAATCGGCAGGCAGTGCGCCCGCTTTCCGTTGTTGGTCAACGTGCTTGAGCAGGTGCGAGGTGAAAATTGCCCCGGCACTGTGCGCGACGATTGAAATCCGCGGCTGCTTGCCTGATTCGCCTACTGCTGCTGCTAACTCAGCAACAAACAACCGGCCGCCACGCGGCTGCGCCGGGTCGCCAATTTCGAAGGTGTCCTGTGTGTCCTTCTTCATCATTCCCCAGACGTGCGTGCCGATTGCGTTTACGTACAACTCACGCAGCAGTTCCTCTACAACGGTTGTGTACAGACCGTGGTCGCGGTGTTGGGCGAGGCGGCGAACTACCCGCACGAGCACCGCCACCGCGTGACCAATCATTGTCGCGGCATCAAACAATCCGCGTTGTCCCTCGACGGCCGTCTCCCGCAGTTCGTCTTTGATTGGCTGGGAGATCAGACTCTTGAATGGCACCGCGGCGGAGGCAGCGCGACGGCCCGGAGAGGGTTCGACCGCCAACCCCAGCATTAGACCGTCGAATGCATCCCGAAACTCCTGGCTCTCTCTCAACTCTCGGGCGAATTTCTCCTGCTCCTCGCTCTTCAACGGTGCGATGTCCGGAGGAGCGACTAACTGCAAGAGCGGTTCTTGTCTCGCGCTATCAGTCCTCCCGACTCCGGCAAGGTCGGCTTGGTCCAGTGCCATTTCGACCGTGCCATCGTCGAGCGGTTCGGCCGTATCCCCGATGTTCCGGCTTCCGCCAGCATCAAGAATTTTGCCGCCCGCCCACTTCAAGACGCGTTTCAGCAGCGTGCGAAAAATCTTCTCATTGAAAATCTCATTCGGATTGTTGCTGATCGTCTCGAACAGCCCCGATTCCCAGACGAAGAATACAGACTGCAAACCTTCCTCTTGGTAGAATTTCGAAAGCCGGCCAGCCGCGTCTATGGCGCTCTTGCTGGTCACCAGGCCGCCATGCAAATGGATGACTGTGTGCGTCGCCCGCGCGACTTCCTTCGCAATCTCGTTGACTTGCTCCGGACTAGTGCCTTTCAGAACACCGTCCCCGGCGGTATGAATGATGCGGGGGGACATAAGCGCTGGCATGTTGTGACGCGTCATCCCAATCCGTCAATCTCAATCCGTCTACCGCTTGACCCCCAATCGTTAACTGTGGGTTTTTGCGCGTGCGAAATCGCTGATTTCGGCTACCTTTCTTCTCCCGTGCACGCCATCCACGACGTCGCGACCGAGCGGCTCCAGACTGACTCCAAGATTTTCGCGTTCACCCGCTGGGACATCGTCCCGGTCGTGGCCGAGCTGCTCCATCTCGCTTACTTTTTTGGGATGTTTTTCCTGTTCCCGCACGCGCCGCTCTGGGTGATGCTGATTCTCGGCTTCATTTATTCGGTCAGCATTTCCTGGAACATCAACGGCATCTCGCACAACTTCATTCACAACCCCTATTTCCGGTGGCCGATTCTGAACCGTCTCTTCAGCGTTCTCGAATCGGTCAGTGTCGGGTTCAGCCAGGTTTTCTACGACTGCATCCACATGCAGCATCACAAAGGGAACGCGGATCGGCCTAACGACGAGGGCAAGACGATCGATTGGATCTCGATTTACAAACATGGCCACGAAGGCGAGCCCGAGCATCCGCTCAGCTACACGTTCCTGAGTTTCTTCCGCGAAGACCCCAAGACGGTTTTCCACGCGCTGATGCGGAAGGACAAACGGGAAGCGTTCTGGGGCGTGACCGAGCTCGTCCTGTTCGTGGGCACGTTCGTCACGCTTGGAATCCTCAACTGGCACTATATCGTTTTTCTCGTTGGCTTCTGGTACTTCGGCCATTGCCTGTCGTACTTGAACGGCTACTACCGGCATTACGGCGGCAACCCGGACGAGCCGATCGCGTGGGGCGTGAGCAGTTACGACAAGCTCTACAATTGGATTTGGTTCTTCAACGGCTACCACGCCGAACATCATTTCCGGCCGAAGGTCCATTGGACGCGGATGCAGGCTTTCCACGATCAGATTGTCGAACAACAACGCGCCGCCGGCGTTCGTGTCATTAAACCGCCGCACGCTCTCGGTTTTCTCGATCCGGATTTGCCGAAGCTCGGGTCACATCGCCGTCCGGACCAAGTCGCGTCCGAATCTGTCCGTTAGACGCGGCGATTCCGCGGCGAAATCGGACTTTGATCCTGGCGGATGCGTGCCGACCCGGGTACGTCCAAAGTCCAATAGCGGTCGCCGGATTCGATCTGATATGCTCGCGCTCATGAAGATTCTCCGCCTGATTCATATCGCGACTGCGGTCACCGCCACGATTATTGCGTTATCCATCGCCCGACAGGCCGCGGCGGCGACTGTGCCGGCCGGAACACACGTCGTTGTTCAAACGACGGCAACTATTACGTCCGTGGATGCTTCAGGAACGCGAGTTCATGCGGTCCTCGTTCGGCCGTTATCATCGAACGGCCGGGTCGCTGTGCCCGCGGGCGCAAACGTCCTGGGGCGCGTCGTGACTTCGCGTCGCCCGCATCACAGCAAGGATCGTCTTACCGTCGATATCACGGAAATCGTCGTCAACGGTCGTTCTCATCCCATTCGAACTACCGGAGCCTTTTTCGTCGACAATCTCAATATGGTCACGCCCCGGCTCGTTGCGGTAGTTGACTAGGAGCGCGGCGCTCTGTGAACCTGTCGCCGTGCGTCCGAGCAAATTGCTGACTGCCGCTATCGTCCTTCTCCTATCGCTGATCAACGTCGGCTGCGAACGTGATCGTTCGCCGGAGATCGCGGCGAAAGTTCGGGCGGAATGTCTTCACGCGTGGACTAACTACGAACGCTACGCCTGGGGACATGACGCCCTCAAACCGTTGAGCAAGACGCCGCACGATTGGTACGGCCAATCGTTGCTCATGACTCCGGTCGATGCGCTCGACACCCTCCTCCTCATGAAGCTCGATGCCGAGGCGAACAAGGCGCGCGACCTCATCACGCGCGAGCTCTCGTTCGATCGCGACATTTACGTCAAGAATTTCGAGATCACGATCCGGCTTCTCGGCGGTTTGCTCTCGAGTTATCAGCTGACTGGTGACAAGCGTCTCCTTACCCTCTCCGAAGACCTGGGCAACCGCTTGTTACCCGCGTTCGATTCGCCGACGGGATTGCCTTACGTTTACGTCAACCTCCGCACCGGCGCCGTGCGCGATCCGAATTCGAATCCCGCGGAAACCGGCACGCTCCTTCTCGAGTTCGGAACGCTGAGTAAGCTCACGAACAATCCAGTCTTTTACGACAAGGCGAAACGCGCGCTGGTCGAGACCTACAACCGCCGTTCGCCCATCGGTCTCGTCGGTTCCGGCATCAACGTCGAGACCGGCTCCTGGACCGATGCCGACAGTCACGTCAGCGGCGGAATCGATTCCTACTACGAATATCTTTGGAAATGCTGGCTCCTGTTTGGCGACAAGGATTGCCTCGAAATGTGGAACGCGAGCATTCCCGCCGTCCAAAAGTATCTGGCCGACGAGGTGCGCGGCGAACTTTGGTACGGCCACGCCGACATGAATACCGGGAGGCGCGGCGACACCACTTACGGCGCGCTCGACGCCTTTTTCCCGGCGCTGCTTGCGCTTTCTGGCGATGTGACGCGCGCCCGCCGGCTCCAAGCCTCGGGTTTCAAAATGTGGCAACTGCACGGCATCGAACCCGAAGTGCTCGATTACAAAACGATGAAGGCAACGGCGTTCACCTATCACTTGCGTCCGGAGATCGCCGAATCGGCCTACTACCTTCATCATTACACCCGCGATCCAGAGTATCGCCGGATGGGCGAGACAATGTTTGGCGACTTCGTGAAATATTGCCGCGTCGATTCCGGTTACGCCGGCCTGCAAAACGTCGTCACGAAAGAGAAGCGCGACGAAATGGAAAGCTTCGCGCTCGCCGAGACCTTCAAGTATTTTTATCTGCTCTTCGCGCCGCCGGAGACGCTCGACTTCGACAAGGTCGTGTTTAATACCGAAGCGCATCCGCTGCGCCGGACCTGGTAGCGACGACAATCACGTCGTCACATCCCGGCACCCACGACGAGGAACATGAAGATGACGATGTCCTGGACCATGTGAATGATGAAGGCCCAGACGCAGCCGCGCGTGTCGATCATGCTCCGCGCCCAAATCCATCCAGCGAACGACGCCATCACCACACCGAGCGTGCCGGAAGGCTGGCCGTAATAATGTCCGATCCCGAAGAAGGCGGCCGTTAGCAAAATATTTTCCGAAGAACGAAAGACGCCTTTCAAGTGCGCGAGCAGCACGCAGCGAAATTGAAATTCTTCGCTGGCCGCATTCAAGATGGCGACCGCGAAACTCCACGGCAAAGTCCGGACGATGCGGTCAGTGACCCGAAAGTTCGGATGCACCGTGAGGTATAGATAGGGCGCGAGCGCGAGCGCAAAAACGACGATGAAAATCGGGCCGAGCCAGGTCCAGCGAAGGCGCGTTGGCTGGGCCACCGCCGCCGGATTTCCCCAGGCAATGAACAGATCTCGGCGAGTAATTCCGCTACCGATTAACGTAAGGCTGACAAGGACCGCACCCGAAAGCGTGAAGGTGCGGCTGAGAAACAGACGCGCGCCCCAGCTGACGTTGTCGGTCACGGCCGCCACGGCGGGAAGCGCGGCGAGCGTGGGCGAAAGATAACCCCAGGCAAAATTCAGGATCGAAAGCGCGATCAGAAACCTCGCGATCTTGCGCAACGACGCGACCCAAATCGCGGCGAACGCGGCCAGCAAAACCAGGAGCGACTCCCCCGCAGTCCACCAAACGGAAATTTCGTGGCCGGATTCCCGCCAAACGATTTCCGGCAGCGTGGTGGCGATCACGGCCGCCCAGGCCATGATGCGCGGCAATGATTCGGAAGAGGGTGGGGTGACGGGGTTCATTCGGCCTCGCGGACTTTGCCGCTGAATTACGACAGGCGCTCGAGCGCCGCGCTCAATTTTTCCAGTTCAGGAATTTCGGAAACGAGTCCGCGCAGCGAGTCCAGTGCCGCTGGGATGTAATCGAGAAACGTCTTGTTGTCTTTCACCAGGCCGAGGAACCCGTAGGCGCCGAGCGCCTGCATCAATCGTTGAATTCCGCAGAGCCGAAAAATATCGCGCGAGTCGGAGGCGACGACCTTGCCGGCCGCCGCCCGTTTCGATTCATAATCGGTAAGCAGCTCTTCGCATTCCGCGCGGGAAAAATTGACGTAAGGATCGAAGAGGAGCGACGCCAGGTCGTATTCCGCCAGGCCGGGTCGCATCCCCTGGAAATCGATGAGATGCGCCTGGCCGTTGCGAATGATGATGTTCTGCGACTGGAAATCGCGATGGACGAGAACACGCGGTCGCTGCGCCAGCTCCTCGGCGATTTGGCCTAACGAATCGAGGCTCGCCAGCTCGGAAAGTTCTTCCGGCGCGACACCGAAGAAACGGCCGAGGCAATTCTCAAAGAAATAATTTTGTTCCCAGCGATAAAGGGCGGCATCGAATTCCGCCGGCAAACTTTTCCGGATTGTCTGCGTCTGATCTTCAGGCAGGCAATGGAGCTTCACGACCTCGCCGAGCGCGGATTCGTAGAAGGACCGGCGCACCATCCAGCTTTCGCCGCGATGACCCCAGAGATCGGTCTTGCCCAGGTCTTCGATCCAGATCAGGCCTTCCGACGGATCGTGAAAATAAATTTTCGGCGCGCTAATTTTGTGCGCGGCCAGGAATTCCGCGATCTCGACGTAATGGCGGTTCTCTTCCCGCTCGAGATTGTACTTAACCAGAATGATCGTCTGGTCCGGCGAACAACGGACACGATAAAACTTCCGGTCCGATCCGCCTTTCTCGATCGGCGTGATCTTGACGTTCGCTTCTTCGAGACGCGGGAAATGGATCCGCGTCTGGCGGAGAAGAAGTTTAGATGTCGGTGTCATGGAGGTCGCCTTCGGCTTTACGTTGGCAGCGGACAATACAGTTGCGGAGGTGAGATCGGGAAGCGATTTGTGCGCCCGGCCACAGAATTGTGTCCTCGACGGTCGCCCCGGCGCCGATCCTGCAACCGGCGCCTAACGAGTAAAAGCCTGAGAGCCGCGCAGTTGAATCGATTTCCGCGTCCAACGCGACTCGGACGGGCCAATCGGCCTCCGGTAGATAAGGGGGCAGCCAGTTCTCATCCGCGATCGCACGATGGACGGCGAGATATTCGCGACGCGACCCGATGTTGAACCATTTGCCTTCGTCGAGAACGACGCCGCCGATCTTGCCACCCTGGCCAATCCAGTCCGCGAGGATCGTAATATAGGAGACGTGTTGAGCCGGGGGAATCCGCTCGAAAACCGCGCGTGTCCAAACACAGACGCCGGCGAAATCGTAGCGACCTTCATAGCCGTAGCGGTTGGTAATGTCCACCACGCGGTTCGCTTCGACGGCCACGTCCTTGCCGAGATGGGTCTCGCGCAACGCCAGCGTGACATCGTTGCCGGCGCGGTGGTGCTCGTCGACCAGCGACTGCAGATCGATGTCGGTCAGGATGTCGCCGCTGTAGGAAATAAACAGTTCTTCCTTGAAGAAGCGCTCCACGTTCTTGATGCCGCCGCCGGTTCCGAGAATTTCCGGCTCGTGAACTAATTCGACCGGGTGTCCGCGATAACTGCCGCCGGAAAAGAATTCGCGGAACGTCTCGGGCCGATGATGGGTGTTTACGACAAACGCCTGCACGCCGGCCGCGATCAGATGATCGAGGACAAATGTGATCAGCGGCTTTTGGAAAACCGGGATGAGCGGTTTCGGCAAGTCCTCCGTGAGAGGACGCAACCGCATTCCGAGCCCGGCCCCGAGGATGAAAGCCTGCGCGATCATCTTGTGCTTCGCCGCCGGTTTGATAGAACAGGATCCATGGCGGAAGAAACGATCTGGCGCGGGGCGGCGTCGCAACTGAAAAATCTCGGGTGTTTCATCCTCTGCTTCCTGTTTTGCTGGCTCATTGTGCCGATCTTCATCGGGCTGCGCCGATATCTCGAAACCAAGAACCAGGTCTTCGAATTGACGAACGAGCGGCTGAAAATGACGCAGGGAATTTTCAGCAAGGTCACTGAGACGCTCGAGTTATATCGCGTGAAAGACATCGAAGTTCTCCAGCCATTCATTTATCGGATCGTCGGGTTGGAAAACATCAAGGTGAACACTTCCGATCTTTCGTCGCCGGTTATTTTGCTGGACGGCATTTCGCAGAAGGTCGGGTTCGCCGATAAATTGCGGAACCAGGTCGAGATCATCCGCGCCCAGAAAAAGGTGCGCGAATTGGATATCGAGTGAGACAACGTTTCCTGTAGCCGCTTCGCTGTGCGAAGCGCTGGCATCACGCGTTTAATTCGTTCGTTGCGTCGCCCACAGGGCGACGGCTCACAGAAGAAAGCTCAGCGTTTCAAATAGAGGCTCTTCGTTCCGAAATCGATGATGCCGTGATGGCGGCGGAGAATTTCGGACCCGAGAAGACCGGCAACGGGCGGTGAGGCATCGAGGAGACCGCCGTGGATCAGGCCTTCGAGATTGATAACGCCGACGTCGTTGCGCTCCAGGTTCATCGAGCCAACCGATAACCGCGAGATCGTCGCCATCTGCACGCCGCGCTGTTTCAAATTCACCCCGGACGAACTGTAGGGCGTTTCGCGCAGCGGGATTTGCATCCGGCGGACGAACCGCGAATGGAGCAGGGTCGCGAACGCGCCGGTGTCCACCATGAGCCGCGCCGGTTTCCCGTTCACGGAGCCGTCCACGTAAAGATTGAAGCCGTCGCTGACATGCATCGGGATCCGGCGGAATCCGCTGAAATTGAAACCGGGCACGGTGCCGGGCACGCTCGGATTCGTTTTCAAGACGAGCAGCTGTCTTTGGCAATCGATGAGCGCCTTGGTCGGAAACAAAATGTCGGCGCCAAGGATTCCGTCGATCTCGTCGCGTTTACTCGAACGGCGGAGCCCGCCGAGATCGACGAGGACCAGCGGTTCGTCGACGAGGTTGAGATTGCCGAGCCGAACATTCTTGGCGATCGCGACGGAATTGAAGGCGCCGTTAATGCTGAGCTTCGACGGCAGATCGGACTTGCCGGTGATGGGTGCGAGCCCAAAGTGTTCGCGGCGATTGAGCGCGATCGCGCTCACGGGCGCACCGGTGTCGACGCCGAGGAGAGCGCGTTTACCATTCACCTCGGCCCGGACCAGCAAGTGATTCTGACTCGAACGGATCAGCGGCAACGCTTCGTATTGGAGCGCACCGGCACTGGCCGCCTGCAATGAAGTTGCGAAAACAAACGCGACGAGCGCGCCGAGTTTCTTCCCAAGCAAAGCCCCTTTAGACACAAGTCGCAGAGAATAGCACACACCCTATCCGCTGCGAAGCGCTCTCTTTTGGCGTTGCGTCGCCCGGCGGGCAGATGGTTAACTCTGCGCGACTTTGGAAACGACCGCCACTTCCGCAACGGCCGAGCCTCGCAATGGCGGGTTCATCAAAGGCCTCGGTTTGCTCGATTCGACGATGCTGGTCGCGGGCTCGATGATCGGCTCCGGGATTTTTATCGTTTCGGCGATCATCGCCAAACAGGTCGGCTCGCCGGGCTGGCTCCTTGTTGTCTGGCTGGTCACCGGCGCGCTCACGCTGATGGCAGCGCTCTCCTACGGAGAACTCGCGGCCATGATGCCGAAGGCCGGCGGCCAATACGTTTATCTGCGTGAAGCCTTCTCGCCCCTGTGGGGTTTTCTTTACGGCTGGACATTGTTCCTCGTTATCCAAACGGGAACGATCGCGGCTGTCGCGGTTGGCTTTGGTCGTTACACTGGCGTGCTGATCCCGTGGGTGTCGGAATCGAATTACATCATCGCGCCGATTCGTTTCGGCAGTTACGCCTTCTCGCTTTCGACTGCGCAGTTGCTCGGGCTGGCCATGATCGCGCTGCTCACGTTCATGAACACGCGCGGGCTCAATCTCGGCAAGCTCGTCCAGAATGTTTTCACGACCGCGAAGACCGGTGCGTTAATCGCGTTGATCCTGCTCGGGATCATCGTCGGAATCCGGTCCGGCGCGGGCGCGGAGAATTTTAAAGATTTCTGGACGCTCCGCGGCGGCTTGCAGGAAGTCGGTCCGGGCTTGACCGCAGCCACTGCGTTCGGCCTTTTCGTCGGCATCTGCGTCGCGCAAACGAATTCGCTTTTCTCCGCGGACGCGTGGAACAACATCACCTTCACCGCCGGCGAAGTGAAAAATCCGCGGCGCAACATTCCGCTTTCGCTCGCGTTCGGCACCTTCCTCGTGATCGCACTTTATCTGCTCGCGAACGTCGCTTATCTCGCCGCGCTTCCATTTGCTGCGATCCAAAACGCGCCGAGCGATCGCGTCGCGTCCGAGACCGCGAACGTTATCTTTCCCGGCGCGGGCGCGACGATCATGGCGGTCGCAATCATGATTTCGACGTTCGGTTGCAACAACGGCCTCATCCTCGCAGGCGCGCGCGCTTATTACGCGATGGCCCGCGATGGGCTTTTCTTCCGCCGCGTGGGCGACCTGAACAAAAACCACGTTCCCGCCTGGGGCCTCATCATCCAGGGAATCTGGGCCGGAGTCCTCGTTCTGCCGCGCACGGTCAAAACAGAGGCGGGCAAGATCACCTACGGAAATCTTTACGGGAACCTGCTCGACTACGTGATTTCCGCCGCGCTCATCTTTTATATTCTCACGATCCTTGGCCTCTTCGTGCTTCGCCGGAAGCGTCCTGATGCGGAGCGGCCATACAAAGCATTTGGTTACCCAATCATTCCTGCGCTCTACATCATTGGCGCGACGGTGATTCTGGTCGTGCTCTTCATTTATCAAACGGCAACGACCTGGCCGGGACTGATCATCGTCCTCACCGGTGTGCCGATTTATTTTCTCTGGCGCAAATCAGACAGCCAGCCGACGTAGCGAAACCGAACTTCTTCGGAGTCAGCAGCACCTAACGACAACAAGGAAAGCGACACGCCATGGCAAACTTATTCGCGAGAAAACCTCTCGACCGTCTGATGCAGGAAGCACAGGAAGTCGGCGAACACAGCCTGAAGCGTTCGCTCGGCCCGTGGAACCTGATCGCGCTCGGGATCGGCGGAATCATCGGCGCCGGTTTATTCGTGCGCACGGCCGCGGCGATCGCGGAGCGGGCGGGTCCATCGGTGGTGCTGGCGTTTATCGTGGCCGGCGTCGGCTGCGCGTTTGCCGGTCTGTGTTACGCCGAGTTCGCCTCCATGATTCCAGTGGCCGGCAGCGCCTACACTTATTCCTATGCAACGATGGGCGAGTTCGTCGCCTGGATCATCGGTTGGGATTTGATTCTCGAATACGCGGTTGCCGCGGCCACCGTCTCCTCCGCGTGGAGCGAGTACGCGAACCGCGTCCTGGAGTGGTTTGGCTGGCGCATTCCCTATCAATGGTCGCACACGCCTTTTCAGCACGATCCATCGGGCGTCGCTGGAATCATCAATCTTCCGGCGATCTTCATCCTTCTTATTCTGACGCTGCTTCTGATTCGGGGAACGAAGGAATCCGCCTTCGTTAATGGACTCATCGTGATCCTGAAGGTAAGCATTGTTATCCTGGTCATCGCGCTCGGCTGGGGTTTCATCAATTCGGCAAATCACACGCCGTTTATCCCGGCCCCGACCACCTATACGACAGCAGAAGGTATCACCCATCCCTTCGGCGGAATCATGGGAATCCTCGGCGCGGCCGGCGTGGTGTTCTTTGCCTACATCGGGTTCGACGCCGTCTCCACCGCGGCGCAGGAAGCGCGCAATCCAAAACGCGACATGCCGATCGGCATCCTCGGTTCGCTCGCTATCTGCACGGTCCTTTATGTCCTGTTCTCGTACGTGCTCAGTGGCATTGCCCCGGTCGCGGATTTCCGCGATCCGCAGCGGGGCGGCGAAGCATCCGTGGCTTACGCGATCAGCAGTTACATGCATGGATACGAGTGGCTGTCGAAATGCGTGACGGTCGCGATTCTCGCCGGGTTCTCCTCCGTGATCCTGGTGATGTTGCTCGGCCAATCGCGCGTCTTCTTTTCCATGAGCCGCGACGGTTTGGTCCCGCCGATTTTCTCCGACGTGCATCCGCGTTACCGCACGCCCTACAAATCAAACATCCTGTTTTTTATTTTCACCGGCTTGATGGCTGCGTTTGTTCCAGCTGACGTCACCGGGGAAATGACCAGTATCGGTACGCTCTTCGCGTTTATCCTGGTCTGTCTCGGCGTCTGGATCATGCGGGTGCGCAGTCCCGAGCTCGAACGGGGCTTTCGCGTTCCGGCCGCGCCGCTCGTAGCGATTCTCGGGATCATCACCTGCGGCGCGATGATTTTTGGTCTGGGCTGGACGAATTGGGTGCGCTTGATCGTGTGGCTGCTGGTCGGGTTCGTCTTCTATTTTACCTACGGAAAGAGTCACAGCCGGCTTAGCGCGCCGCCGCCCGAGATGCCGGAAGGCATCAGCCTTCACAAATAGTCTTCTGTAGCCGCTTCGCTGTGCGAAGCGTGAGAGGAATCGATGATTCCCTGACACGCGTTGCGTCGCCCACAGGGCGACGGCTACAGATCACATCGGGCTCGACGCGCCCAGGCCAAGGATCGATTCGACCCGTTCGCGTCCGGCGAAAACGTCCGGCGCGTTGCGCAATCGCGCGCGCTGCGATGCTTGCGATTCGGGAAGACCGGACTCGAGCGCGCGCAAAAGCTCGCGCTCGCTTTCCGGCAGTGTCGCGTCCGAACTATCGGCGTGATGTTGCAAGCGGCCGACAATTTCTGCGAGCGCGTCGCCGTCGAACTTCGAGCCACGGAAAGTATCGACGATCCGCTGAAAGCTCAGGTGCATCGGAATCGTAGCCACATCGACCGGGCCGTTCTCGGCGACATCGTCCGGCGGCGTGATGACCGCCGTAGAAATTGCCACTGAGTTCCAAATGTTTTCCGGCGCGTAATAACCGATCTCAACGCGATATGAGCTGCGCGCGTGCAACACCGAAAGGAGATGGCTGGCTGCGAGCGGTTCGACCGCCGCGGTGGATTCCTCGATCCCTTCGTGCCACAAAACACGCAGGTGCGCCTTGCGGTCGATCGGCGGCGTTGGCCCGAAGACCGGCACCCAATCGATGTCCCAATAAACAAAAACTGTGTGCGGATCGCGCGCGATCGCAAAAAGGAAAGCGCCGCCGTAGGAACGCGGGAGTTCGCCGAGATTCTCGTAATCGCGCCGCGCACTCGAATCCGGCGCACGCTGTTCCGGCACGATCGGCTGACTCGAGAGGATGAACTCGGCGCCGCTTTCCATCTCGTCGGTGTGAGCCACGTCGTTCGCCATCCCGCGACGATACACAAAATCGAGGCGCGCGACAGGGCCTGCCGCGGCCTTTAGTTCGAAAAATGGAAACCGTTATTGGTTGCCGAGATTGTAGGCTTCGACGTTGCCCACTCCCGTGCCGCCATTCACGCCGGTAAGCACAACCGTGTATGCGCCGGGCGCCAGAGTTTGAGCGTGCCTCGATTCGGATTGGCGCCCAGCGCGGCGACACAACTCCCGAGGATGAGCAGTCCAGGGAAAAGAAATATGCGACAGAGACGAGTATTCATAGACGTGTGGCGGTGATCAGTCGGCGCCGCGGAAATGCGGCGGGCGTAGTGATCTCTCTAGATTCGCGACCGCAACGCCATCTACGCTCTGTCGACGGCCGGCGTTTACTAGAATTTTTGGGGAAATATCCCGCTGGCCGTGAGTCGATGCTAAGTCCGCGGTCCTGATTACTCTCGGGCCCGGCCGCTATAACTCGATCGTTCGTGGGGCGAACAACTCGAGCGGTGTCGGTCTCGCAGAAGCTTACCAGCTCGACAACTAAGACCTTCGTGGAGCAACGAGGAGGGTGTAGCTGTCGTCAGAGATGGCGGTAGCTATAACTCTGCTAGATTCTATTTGTAGGCAGCGCCGCTTATAACCCCGATCCGACATACTCCGCCGAGTAATTGTCGATTTTCGCGGTTGCACCGACGGCCGGCGGCTTCTCTACATCGTAAGCGGTGTTACTCGCCACCTTCTGGGTTTGCGTGTCGTAAATCATCACCGTCTTTTTTGCTTTCGGCGACGTCTTCTGGCCTTTCTCCGTGTCCACGGCGATATAACGCACCTTCTTCTTTTTCATCGCGGTTTTGCGTCCCTCTGGCATCCGCGCATAAGATTGGCGGGCCCGCATCTCGGCGACCTGCCGCTGGTGCTCGGTCGCTTCGTAGCGCGCGATGAAATAAATCGTCGCCGCGATCACGGCAGCGGTCACGACCGTTTCGGCGGCGTTACTGTGACTAAACGGCAGGCTCGGCACATAGGGAAACTGGGCGCGCGCAACCCGCACCGATGCGCCGGCGAGCAGCGCCCCTATTGTTACCGCACAAGTCGCTTTTAAAATCCGTGTTTTCATCGTATGGCCCTTGTACGTAGCTGATCTGTTCATTGCAAGTGAATACGCTATTCTCGTCCGTCTTTGTGAAAAAATCCTGAACGACAACCCGCATGGCCTCGCTTCCGCTCATTTTTATCTCTGCCGTCAGCCGCGAGTTACGCAGCGGCCGGCAGCTCGCCGCCAACACCTTGAGCTTTCTCGGTTACCAGCCAATCTGGCAGGACGTCTTCGGCACCGAGACCGGTGACCTGCGCGGAATGTTGCGTCAGCAGATCGACCAATGCAAAGGCGTTCTCCAGATCGTCGGCAAGTGTTACGGCGCCGAGCCGCCCGCGCCCGATCCCGAGTTCGGTCGGGTGAGTTACACGCAATACGAAGCGCTCTACGCCCGCAAACGCGGCAAGAAAGTCTGGTATCTCTTTGTCGACGAAACTTTCCCTGTCGATGCCTGCGAAAATGAGCCGGACGATTTACGCGCGCTCCAGGCTGCTTATCGGCAGCGGTTGCAATCCGATGCTCATCTTTATCATCCGCTCACCACTCGGGAAGGACTCGAGGCCAGCGTCCTGAAATTACGCGGCGACCTCGTTCGGCTGCGCCGCGGAGTAAAACAATGGGCCGCGGGCGTCGCTATTATGTTAGCCATCAGCGTGGGGCTTGGGCTCTGGCTTCTCTACAACCAGCGCGAAAGCACCAAGCGCATCGTCGAAGCGCAGCAGGCTGTCGTCACCATGAGCCAGGAAATGACGAAGCTGCGCGAAGGCATCCTGAAGTATCCTCGCGTGGAAGCAGAAGTTCGCCAATCGCAGACGGAAGAGAATCCCGCTGTCGTTCAGCAAAAAGTTTACGATGCTCTCAGCAAAGAAGTAGGAGTGGACCCAAAAGTCCTGCAACAAAAGTTGCCGGATGTAGCTATCAACCTTCAGAGCGCGCCCGACGCTACTACCTATGAGAAGGCGAACGCTGCTTACGTAGCTAATAACTTCGGTGAAGCTGAGCGTCTGGCCTTGCAGGCCGTCGATGAATTGCAGAAGGCGGGATCCAATAAGCCCCCCGAGATTGTCCAGGCTTACCAGCTCGCCGGCTTCGCTGCTCAAAAACGGATCCAGTTCAAAACTGCGCTTGAGGATTTTCGGAACGCGGAAAAGCTGACCGACCGCGAGGCGAACGCAACTCAGTGGGCCGACGTTCAGCATGCTATCGGCGATTTGTTAATGGAACAAGGTTCCTATCGCGAGGCCGAGCAGGTCTTGCGCGGCGCCGCTGAAGCTCGGGAGCGAGCGCTCGGGCCTGATAACGCCGATACCTTGCGGAGCCGCATGCGCCTCGCCTACGCACAGTATCGCCAGGGAAAGTATAACGACGCTATCGAAGGTTTCCGCGCTATCGTTGCTCGAGAGGAGAAGCTCTTCGGCCCGATGAACGTGGATACCTTGTTGTCCCGCAACGGGCTTGCCATCGCTCTCGATAACGGCGGCAAGCCGGCCGAGGCCGAAGCTGAGCATCGCCGTATCCTCGCTATCAGGGAAAAGGTTCTCGGTCCGGAACATCCCGACACGCTTAGGACACGTAACAATATTGCCCTGACTCTGGACCGCCAGGGCAGAGCAGCAGAAGCTGCCGCTGAGTATCAGCAAGTCATTGACCTCGAAAACAAGGTCCTGGGCCCGGAACATCCCGACACGCTTAAAAGCCGGAGTAGCT
The DNA here is from genome assembly GCA_035644055.1 of Chthoniobacterales bacterium. Classification (GTDB taxonomy): domain Bacteria; phylum Verrucomicrobiota; class Verrucomicrobiia; order Chthoniobacterales; family UBA10450; genus AV80. The sequence goes on along the minus strand of DASQPH010000104.1, from coordinate 3,830 downwards.
TTGCTTATGCGCTCGATCACCAAGGTAAGTATTCGGAAGCCGAGCTAAACCTGCGCGACGCAATCCGGCTCGAAGAACGGATCCTTGGCCCGGAGCACCCCGATACGTTGGTTAGCCGGCTTCGACTCGCCAAGGTCCTGATGAGCCAGAATAAGTATTCCGAAGCCGAGACGGACTATCGCGCGTTGATAGCACTCGAACAGAAAGTTCTCGGGCCCGAACATCCCGATACGTTGTCGGCACGTTCCGGATTAGCGAATGCTCTCCAGGCCCAGAACAAGCACGGCGAGGCCGCGGCCGAGTATCGCGAGGTCATCGCACTCGAGGAACGCGTTCTAGGCCCGCAGCATCCCAACACGTTGGTGAATCGCAACAGCCTGGCGAACGCCTTGATGGCAGATAACGCCTACGCCGATGCCGAGTCGATGTTCCGCGACCTGATCGATGTAGAAACAAAAGCGCTCGGTCCTGATAACGCGCTTACCATGCGCAGCCATCGCGGGCTTGCTAACGCGCTCTTTAACCAGACTAACTACGGGGCCGCCGAGGTTGAGTACCGCGAGGTGTTACGCATAGCCGAGAAACTTCGTGGGCCCGATCACGTGGAGACTCTCGACGCCTGCTATGACCTGGCGAGCAACCTGGTCCGGCAACGAAAACTGCCCGAAGCCAAGGAACTCGCTCGCCGCGCCGCCGATACTGCCCGCCGCAAGCTCGGGGCGAATCATCCTGCTACTCAGAAATACGTCGCGCTCGTGACCGAGCTGGAAACAGAGAATACTCTTTAGGACCCGCAACGTATCGGTCTTGGTTTGTTGTGCGCAGCACCAGCATCATTCTCAACCCATCCGCCGGCGGCGTTCGCGATCTGGATGAGGTCGTGGCGCGTCTTGGGCGGCGATTCCCCAGCGCGAAAATCCGGTTCACGAATAAGCCGGGCTCGGCGGCACGCTTCGCCAGGACGGCGCTACGAAAAGGATGCGAGCTAATCATCGCGGCGGGCGGCGATGGGACACTGAACGAAGTCATCAACGGGATCGGTGAGAATCTCGGCGAAGCACAGGTGGGATTGATTCCGCTTGGGACTGGGAACGATTTCGCCCGATCGATCGGCGTGCCGACGGACTTGGAGGCAGCGATCGATTTGATTCGCGCCGGAACAACCCGCGCCGTCGATCTCGTGCGCGTGACCAGCGATGAGCTGCGCTATTTTGTGAATGTCTCGGCCGGCGGCTTTAGCGGATTGGTTGACGAAAAGTTGACTCCGGAAATGAAAAAGACCTGGGGCCCGCTGGCGTATCTCCGGGGCGCCGCGGCGGCATGGCCCGAATTGCGCGCGTATCGCACGACGCTGGCGTTCGACGAAGATGAATCGCTGATGCTGGAACTTTACAACGTGGTCGTGGCGAATGGCCGCTACGTCGCGAGCGGCACATTGATCGCGCCCGAAGCTGAAATCGACGATGGATTGCTGGACGTGGTGCTTATTCCAAAGCGTCCGGCGCCAGAGCTCGCCCTGGCGATGGCGCAAATTGCGCTGGGCACTCATCTCTCGAGCAAGACGATCGTGTTTCGGCGCGCGGCGAAATTAACCGTGAATTCGAAACCCGGGATGTGGTTTAACGTGGACGGCGAACTGGTGGGAAACGAGCCGGCGCGTTTTGAAATCGTGCCGCGCGCATTACGTTTCATCGCACCGAAAGGATGAAGGAGAAAATCGTCACCGCGGAACAGGCGCGCGCGATCGCGAACGCGATGCGTGAGCGCGGATCTAAACTCGTTTTCACAAATGGGTGTTTCGATCTGCTTCACGTGGGCCACGTCCGTTACCTCGAGGCCGCGCGCGCGCTCGGCGACGCATTGCTCGTCGCGATCAATGGCGACGAATCGGTTCGCGGTTTGAAGGGCGAAGGGCGACCGCTGAATCGCGAATCAGATCGTGCGGAGATTGTCGCGGCGCTCGGGTGCGTGGACCACGTCGTGATTTTCCCGGAGCGGCGCGCGACGGCGCTGTTGGAGAAAGTGCGACCGGCGATTTACGTGAAGGGCGGCGATTACACCGCCGATTCATTGCACGCCGACGAGCGAAGCGCGCTGGAGCGGATCGGAACGGAGATCCGGATTCTGCCCTTCGAGACGGGACACTCGACCTCGAGTTTGCTTGAGAAAATCAAGACACTTGGGCGCGAATGAAAAAATTGGCGCTTGGAATTCTCGGCTCGGGTGCGGGAAGCAATTGCCGAGCGATCCTCGAACAAATCCGTGCCGGAAAACTCGAAGCGGAAGCGCGTCTGGTTGTCGCCGACACGTTCGATGCCGGGATTCTCGATATCGCGCGCGATTACGGCGTGCCGAATATTTATTTGTCGCCGGGAAAATTTCGGACGCGACTGGAGCCGAACGTGGAAATGGAATTAGTGCGGTCGCTGCAGGAGGCCGGTGTCGAGCTGGTCGTGCTCGCCGGATTCATGCGCGTGCTGAAAGAGCCGATGCTCGCCGCTTTTTCGCGCCGCATCATCAACATTCATCCTTCGTTGTTGCCGAAGTTTCCAGGAATCGAATCCTGGAAGCAGGCGCTCGAGGCCGGCGAAAAAATTACCGGCTGCTCCGTGCACTTCGTCGATGCAGGGATTGACAGCGGCGAAATCATCGCGCAACAAGAAGTCCCGGTGCTTCCCGGAGATACGCCGGAGTCGTTGCATGCGCGGATCCAGATTGCCGAGCACGCGCTCTACCCGGAAGTGATCGCCCAGTTCTGCGAAGCGTGATCCAGAATCAGGCGCGCTCGGCTTTTTGATCGCGCGCGAGCAAGGCTTGCATCGCGTCGGCCGGTTGTTTGCCTTCGTGCACGACGGAATAAATTTGATCGATGATGGGCGTCTCGATACCGAGTTTGCGCGCGCATTCATACGCGCTTTTCGCGGTCGGAATTCCTTCCGCGACCATGTGACTGCTGCCGGTGATTTGCGCGAGGGTCTCGCCGCGGCCGAGTCGCTCGCCGACACGGCGATTGCGGCTGAGCTGACTGAAACAAGTGGCAATCAAATCGCCAGCGCCGCTGAGTCCATAAAACGTGCGCGGATTTCCGCCCATCGCAGTGCCGAGCCGCAACAATTCGGCCAGCGACCTCGTCACGAGCGCTGCTTTGGAATTGTCGCCCAAGCCGAACCCGTCGCTCGCGCCGGCTGCGATCGCGAAAACATTTTTCAGCGCGCCGCCGAGCTCGATCCCGATGGTTTCGTCGCTCGAATAAATGCGGAAACGTTCGCTGCCCAGATACGACTGGAGTTCTTCGGCGCACTGATGGTTTGGGCAACCGAGAACCGCGGCCGCCGGCGCATCCCGCGCAATTTCCGCCGCGAGATTCGGACCGGAAAGGACGGCGATTGTATTGTCCGGAAAAATCTCGTGAAGCACTTCGCTCATCCTCTTCCCGGTGCCGTGCTCGATTCCTTTCGTGCCGCTCAAGAAAACTGCGCCGCCGTTTAGCCCGGCCGCCTGCAATCGTTTCGCGACCGAACGCAGCGCGACCGATGGCGTGACGAAAACGATCAGCTCCGCGCCGGCGCAATCCGCGATTTCGCTGGTGACGGCAATCGATTCGGGAATTTTAACGCCGGGAAGATACTCGCTGTTCTCACGGGTCTCGCGAAGTCGTCCCGCGCGCTCGGCGTTGTTGCCCCAAAGCGTGACCGCATTGCCACCCTTCGCCCAGAGAACCGCGAGCGCGGTGCCCCAGCCGCCAGCGCCAAGGATTGCGGTCGTTCGGATGCTCACTTTCGGGTGAAGCGTTGTTCGGTTCCGTTCAGAAGACGAGAAAAATTCGAGCG
>DASQPH010000103.1:0-8472 GCA_035644055.1 Chthoniobacterales bacterium | reverse complement strand
AGCGGACTCTGGCTCTTTGTCGCCTATTGGCGCTCAAGCAGCGACTGCGAACGGACCACAGCTAGTCCTACTCACCCAATGAAAGCCATTCGTAAGTGCGAATACGGTATCGTGACATTGCGCGAAGTGGAGAAGCCGATTCCCACTGATAATCAAATCCTGGTTAAGGTTCGGGCTGCTTCCCTGAATGCGGCGGACGGGCACTTACTCCGCGGCTTCTTCGCGATGCGTCCCTTTAGCGGAATGCGTAAGCCAAAGGATTCACGCTTCGGCATCGATTGCGCCGGCACGGTCGAAGCCGTGGGAAAGATCGTTACCCAGTTCAAGCCCGGCGACGAAGTTTTCGGCGCAGCGAATGGTTCAATCGCCGAGTATGTCTGTGCTGCAGAGCGAACGTTGGTCACGAAGCCGGAAAACATTACCTTCGAGCAGGCGGGTTCCGTCGCAGTGGCGGGACTCACCGCTCTGCAAGGCCTTCGCGACCAGGGAAACCTTCAGCCCGGGCAGAAGGTGCTGGTCAACGGTGCCTCCGGAGGAGTAGGTACTTTCGCTGTGCAGATCGCAAAGGCGTTTGGCGCAGAGGTGACGGCTGTCTGCAGCCCGCGGAATCTGGAACAGGCTAGATCGATCGGCGCGGATCGCGTCATTGACTACACGAAAGAGGATTTCACCCAGGGCGATCAGCGTTACGATGTTATTTTCGACAACGTCGGGAACCATTCCATTGCCGAGCGCCGGCGCGTCCTCACTCCGAACGGCATCTGTGTCCTGGCGGGAATGGGCAGCGCCGGAAAGCACGAAGGCCAATGGCCACGCCTGCTTGGCAATCTGAAAGCCTTCGTCGTGTCGCCGTTCATCCCCCAGAAGTTCAACGGTTTCATCGCCAAGCTTCTAAAGGCAGACCTCACCGTTCTGCACGATCTAATGCAGCAGGGCAAGGTGACTCCCGTTATCGAGCGGCAATATCCAATGAGCGAGACCGCGGAAGCTCTCCGCTATTTGGAGGAAGGGCACGCCAGCGGAAAGATCGCTATTACCATCGACTAAGTGCCCCAGAACGTGCAGTCATTAGCTCAACCTCAACATTATGAAAATAAAACGCATCCTAAAATGGGGCCTGCTCACTCTGGTGCTTGTGCTCGTGATCTGGTTCCAAGTCTCCTACTGGACTTCGAGCAACAATTGTGACCGCCTTAGCGCGCTCCAAGGCGACAGCATGAAAGCCGCGGTCTACTGCGACTATGGCCTCTCCAATGTCCGCTACGTGGACATTCAAAAGCCTGTACCGACCGATAACCAAATGCTCGTTAAGGTCCGGGCCGTTTCGGTCAACCCCTACGACTGGCATTTTATTGAGGGCACGCCTTTAATCATGCGAGGCCTCGGCGTTGGATTGCGCAAACCGAAAGATACACGCCTGGGAGTGGATTACGCCGGCACGGTAGAAGCAGTGGGCAAGAATGTTACTCAATTTAAGCCGGGCGACGATGTGTTCGGTGGGAAGACTGGGGCTTTCGCCCAATACATCTGCGTCCGTCCGGATAAGGCCATCGCGCGGAAACCAGCGAACATCAGCCAGGAAGAAGCGGCCTCCGTTAATATCGCTGCGGTTACTGCGCTGCAGGCGCTGCGCGACAAAGGAAAGGTGCAGGCGGGGCAGAAGGTCCTGATTAATGGTGCCTCGGGCGGTGTCGGCACTTTCGCCGTCCAGATTGCGAAGTCGATGGGCGCCAATGTCACCGGTGTTTGCAGCGGCAAGAACGTAGAGTTGGTCAAATCACTGGGCGCGGATCGCGTCATCGATTACACGAAGGAGGACTTCGCCAAGAGCGGCGAACATTACGATGTCATTCTGGATAACGTTCCGAATCATACCCTGGCCGAATGCCGCGCTGTTCTGACACCGAACGGCAAATATGTCATGATCGGTGGCGGAGGCCCGAATGACAATCGCTGGGTCGGCCCATTCGGACGCGTCATTCACGCCTTACTCCTAAAGCCATTCGTAAAGCAGGAACTGGGGATGATGATGGCAGACGCGAATGCCACCGATCTTACCGTTCTCGCGAACCTTATGGAGACAGGAAAAGTAAAACCAGTTATCGATCGAACCTACAAACTGAGTGAGCTATCAACGGCGATCAGCTATCTCGAACAAGGTCATGCTCGCGGCAAAGTCGTCCTTACGGTTGATTAATTGAAACGCTTTCTGTCCGCCCTTCAATCCCGCATCGTTGAGGTAAAGCCGGAGGAGATCCGCGCCCTCTGGCTCGGATTCGTGTTTAATTTCCTCATCCTGGGCGGATACTACATTACCAGACCCATCCGTGACAGCATTGGCGCGAGCAACATGGAGGCCCTGCCATGGATGTTCACCGCGACGCTCATCGCGATGTTGATTGCGAACGTCGCCTTCGCCGCCACCGTCGCACGCATGTCGCGACGAAAATTTATCCCGCTCGCCTACGGATTTTTTATTTTCGTCTTCGGCCTGTTTTTCATCGCAATGCAAACTCGTCCGGCCGCAGAACAAGTCTGGATCGACCGAGGTTTCTTTGTCTGGGTAAGCGTCTTCAATCTATTCAACACCGCTGTCTTCTGGGCCTTCATGACAGACCTGTTCACCGTCGAGCAAGGGAAACGCCTTTATGGTTTCATCGCCGTCGGCGGCACTCTCGGAGCGATCTGCGGCGCCTACCTTACCAAGCATTACGTGCGGGATATTGGTCCGGCGAATCTCCTCATCATCGCAGCGGCCATGTTCGCCATTGCCGGAGCTATGGTTCGCTTCTTTCCCAGCGGTTTTACCGCAGAAGACAAACCCGCGGCGAAGCCCGAAGAACCGATCGGCGGCTCGGTTTGGTCGGGCATCACCCATATTTGCCGCTCGCCCTACCTAATGGGACTCGCCGCGAGCATGCTGCTTTATACCACTACTTCGACCTGGGCCTACCTTCAGCAAAGCGAACTGGCGGGTGGAGTCCTGAAAACCCCTACCGCGCGCACGGAATTTTTTGGCAACCTGGAGATTTGGGTGAACAGCATCACGCTCCTTATCCAGATTTTCCTCACTGGCCGTTTACTAAAGCGGTTTGGGGTTGGGTTCACTCTGGTCGCGCTGCCTTTCATTAGCATGGTCGGTTTCGCGGCGATGGGCGTGGCAGCCAGTCTCGCGATGTTAGCGATCTTTCAAGTTGTTCGTCGGGCCGCTGCCTATGCGCTCATGCGTCCGTCGCGCGAGATCCTGTTCACCGTCTTAAAACGCGAAGACAAGTACAAGGTCAAAAGCGTCACCGATACTCTCGGCTACCGTACCGGCGACCAGATAGGCGTGTGGTCCTACAGTGGAATGCACGCGCTAGGTCTGACTCTTTCCAGCATTAGCTTTATCGCTGTCCCGGTCGTCGCCGGCTGGTGCGTCCTCAGCCTCTGGCTCGGCCGAAAGCAGGTCGCGCTGGCCCGCGAACGCAACGCTTAGGATTCGGCTTCGGTTGTCACGCTGGCTTCGCCGGCATTCTGCGCGAGAGCTTGTTCGACGGCGCGCCAGGCGAGCATGGCGCATTTGACGCGTTGGGGGAATTTGCGGACGCCTTGGAGAAATTGAAGATCGCCGAGTTTTGGCTTTCCGCCTTCGCCAAGGCTACGGCGTGACAGGTCGCGGTCGCTCGCGGTCTCCGACGATTCGGCGAAGGAACCTGTCACCAGATCGTGGAAGGCTCGGCTGAGATCGACGGCTTCAGCGCGGGTTTTGCCCTTTAGCTTCAGTGTCATCATCGAAGCGGAGGCCTGGCTGATGGCGCAGCCCTGGCCGCTGAATTTTATTTCTTCCAACTTTCCGTCGGGACTGAAGTGGACGCCGAGATGGATTTCGTCGCCGCAGGCGGGGTTATCGCCATGGACGAGAACGTCGGCGTTCGGAAGCGTGCCAAAATTTCGAGGGCGGCGGGAATGATCGAGAATGACTTCCTGGTAGAGTTCTTCGAGTTCGGTGCTCATGCGAAGAAGCGGACGGCCTCGCGCAGAATGTCGATCATCCGATCGATCTCCGCGGTCGTGTTGTAGAAATAGAAACTGGCGCGGGTTGTTCCGGGCAAACCGAACCGGCGCATCAACGGCTGGTTGCAATGATGGCCGCCGCGCAGGGCGAGGCCCCGCTGATCGGCGAACGTCGTGAGGTCGTGCGGATGGACTCCTTCCATTACGAAACCAAGGATGGCGCCGCGTTCGCCGGAAGGTCCAAGGATTCGCATGCCGGGGAGGTCGGCGAAATGGTCAAGGGCGTAGCTGGTTAATTGCGCGTCATGCTCGGCGATGGCGGAACGGCCGATTCCTTCGAGGTAATCGATCGCGGCCGCGAGACCGATGGCACCGGCGATGTTCGGCGTGCCGGCTTCGAAACGGTGCGGCGGTTTCTTGAACGAGCTTTTCTCGAGTGTCACGCTCACGATCATTTCACCGCCGCCATGCCAGGGTGGGGTGGCGTCGAGAATTTCGGCGCGACCGTAGAGGGCGCCGCTTCCGGTTGGCGCACACATTTTGTGGCCGGAGAACGCGAGGAAATCGCAGCCGAGTTCCACCACGTTCACCGGCATGTGCCCGGCGCTCTGGGCAGCGTCGACCAATGTCACAGCGCCAACCGCGCGCGCCTTCGCGCACAATTCCGCGACCGGATTGATCGTGCCTAACGAATTCGAGACATGCGTGAATGCGAACAGCTTCACTTCCGGCGTGAGCAATTGATCGAGCCGTTCGAGCCCGAGCGTGCCGTCGTCGCGCACCGGAACGAAGCGAAGACGCGCGCCGATCCGTTCTGCCAGGATTTGCCACGGCACCAAATTGCTGTGGTGCTCCATCTCGGTGAGCAGAATTACGTCGCCCGCCCGCACAAACTTTCCGCCCCATGCTTGCGCAACGAGGTTGATACTCTCCGTAGTCCCGCGGGTGAACACGATCTCATCCGCGCTCGTCGCGCCGATGTATTGCGCGACGCGTGCCCGGGCCGCTTCGTAGGCCTCCGTCGCCCGCGAGCTCAGCTCGTGGAGTCCGCGATGAACATTCGCGTTGTCGTGCTCGTAGTAACTCCGCAACGCTTCGACGACGGCGCGCGGCTTCTGAGTCGTCGCCGCGTTATCGAAATAAACCAACGGATGGCCGTGCACATTCTGATCGAGGATCGGGAAGTCTTCCCGCACCGCCTTCCAATCAACCGACGTCTGGGCACGTTGATGCACGTCCTAATGTGGGGCAAAGCGCGACCCGCGTCACTTGCCAGTTTGCATGAAGCTTTCTGGATCGAGATCTTTCGGGCAAGATAGCCGCGCATGCAGGATTGGATTCGTTTCGTTAAATCGAAAAAGGGCAGGCTGGGTAGCGAGCTCGACTTGTCTCTCCTCGAGCCGGGCGACCTTCTCAAGGTCGTGACCAAGAACAGCGATTACGTTTTGAAAATCGTAAAAGGCCGGGAGGCCGATTTAGCCTGCACGCAACCAGGACGACCAAACGGCCGCGTCCGGATCATGGGTTGCACGTTCGGCCGGTCGTCGTCGATCAAGCCCGACCATTTATTTTGTGGCGGCAACCTCGAGCTGACTTATCGGCGCAATGACGCGGCGATGACCCATCGCACTACGGCCATCAAGGAAATCCATCTGCGGCATCGGAAAGAACGATGACCGCGCGCTGAAATTCTCGCGCGATCAGGTCTTGATCTCGACCCACTCGTTGCGGGCGCGGGAATCGGCCACGGCCTGGACGACACGCATGTAGCGGACGCCGACCTCGAAGTCGGGCTGCGGCTTGACGCGGCCTTTCGATTTCACGGCGGCGATGAAATCCTCTTCGACATGCCAGCCGCCTTCCAAGTCCGGCGTGATTTCTACTTCGTGCAACGCGCGATCGCCGACGCGGCCGGCGTTGATAATGTCGGATCCGAAATCGTAGGTCATCGCGCCGTTGTCGCCGTAAACTTCGAGGCGGTCGCCGGACGCGAGCGCGTCGATTCCGCTGAATTCCAGCACGCCTTCCGCGCCGTTTTCGAAACGGCAGAGAACGGTGAGTTGATCCGGAATGATAACTTCGTACCCCTGGCGGATCCCGTGCAGGATCTTGCCGCGGGCAAAGATGCCGGTGATATCGCCGAACCAGCGCTGGAGGACTTCGACGTAAATACCGAGCGCGAGAACGTTGAGGCCGCTAATCTCAATCCGCTGCCGCCAATGCGCCGCTGCGTCGGCATTCAAATAAGCGCTGGTGAAACATTGCAGCCGGATGTGGTGGGGACGGCCTAGATAATTTTCCGCGAGCAATTTTTTCACGAGCAAATCGCCGCGCAAACCGAACGGCGGCGGGCAGAGCATCGTGACGAGTTCGGGAAATCGTTTCGACGTGGCCAGCATTTCCTTCGCTTCCGCGAGATCGTTCGCCATCCGGGCCTGGCAGAAAACGTGTTTGCCGGCTTCGAGCGCGGAAATCGTGACGGCCGAATGCATGTAAGGCGGCGTGCCGATCCAGACTATGTCGAGGTCGGGGAGGGAGAGAAGGTCCGCCCAATTCGCCATCGGCGTGGCGCGGGGCGCGTTTTCCTGGCAGAATTTTTCCGCGCTCTCGTAGGTGGAATTCGAGACCGCCACGATTTCGACCTCGGGATGTTTTTTCAACCCGGGCAAATGCCGGTCGCGCACGATTGCGCCGGCGCCGACAATTCCGATCTGCAGTTTATTATTTGTGCGGCTCATTTAAGGAAGATGACGTGAAGTTTGTTTGACCCTCGTGCGCTGCGAACGTTCAACTCCGAAGGCCTTCGCGAGTCAACTCCGACATTAGTCGCGAGTAAACTCCGGCCTTCGCCGCGAGGTGAAGAATCGCTTGACCGGCCGGGGCACCGACGCCAGCTTACGCACCTTTCGAGGACAGTTATGGCAAGAGTTTGCAGCATTACAGGATCTAAAGTCACGCGCGGAAGTGTGATTCACCGGCGCGGTATGGCGAAGAAAAAAGGCGGCGTCGGCCGTCACGTGACCAAGAACGTGCCGCGCACTTTCAGCCCGAACCTGCACGAGCGCCGGATCTGGGTGCCGGAACTGAAGAAGTTCGTTCGGATTCGCGTCACGGCGCGCGGCATGAAGACGCTAAACAAGAACGGCGCTTACAAGACGCTGAAGAAGGCCGGATTAATTTCGGCTTAATGTTGTAGCCGGGATCGGTGATCCCGGCCGAGAGGATCAAGCGTTATCAGCTCCGGGATCACCGATCCCGGCTACAGCGACAGGCTCGAGAGCTTCGGATTCAGGTGGCGCGTCGGGAGGAGCAATCGGTTTTTCTTCCGAGGGTGCTTTTTCGGGTTGGGTCACTTTCGGGCGCGGCAAATCGAGCGAGCCGTCGTTAAACTCGGTGACGTAGCCTTCGCGGATGAGCCAATGCAGATCGGTCGCGAGCGTCATCTTTGCGCGCTCGGCGGTTGCGGCATCGGCGTCGGGCATCGCGAGTTGTTCGGCGAGTTGTTTGCGATTGATCCCTGGCGTTGCTGCGACTTTCTCGAGGATCGAATTGATCGAAGCCGAAACCCCGGCGCGCTCGTGCCCGAAAATTTTCGCCCGGACCGGCGAAACAAAAAGCATCCCGCGGCGATGCCGGAAAATATTCAGGCCGGCCGCGCGTAAACCGGCCGCCAGCTCCTGCATCATTTTCGAGGGTGATCGCGTTTCCTGGGCCCAGGCGTTTTCAATGGCGCGGCCCAGGCGCCGATCCGGCAACCGCCGGCTCAGCACGCCGCCGATCGTCAATTCGTTCGCTTCGCGGAGTAATCCCGGCAGATAATTCTGGCGGAAATGCCGTTCCGCATCGGCGGCGTTCGAGAATGAAACGGGCGGCTCCGCGTCCTTGACGCGGTAGGTCGTTACGCTGCGCGCCTGTTCTTTCCACTGCTCGACCACGGCCGGGTCGCTGACGATCTCGATCTGGCGCTGGTAATCGGCAAAACTCATCCGCCGGCTGAACCGCGTCTCGTATAGATTGCGCAACTGCGGTTGATACGCGTGATGGTTCGTCGGTCCGAGCAAGGTCCCGCTCAGCCGGCATCGGGCGACATTCGAGAAATTGCCTTTCAATGGGTCCGTCTGCGTAACTTCGACGGTGTAGAAATCGTCACGCGAACTGGCGAACGCGGAGTTTTCGAGAATCTGCCGATCGGCAGCGACCGGTCCATTTTCACCGAGCTGAAAAAGCTGCGCGCCCTCCGGCATGGTGAGCCGGACATCGTAGCGTTCCGGTTTTTCGAGGAACAATCGGGCCAGGGCAAAGACCGAATAGGCGATCGGCGCGGACTTAATCTGCGCGATGACATTCTCGAATGCTTTTTGGTGCGGCAGGAAGCGAACCGTAACAGCAAGCGGTTCGGCGTGGATTTCCGGGCGGCGCTCGCGCGGCTGGCCGTGGTCGCGTTGCGCATCCTGCGCGCGCGACGGCCGGTGATCG
>DASQPH010000102.1:0-17327 GCA_035644055.1 Chthoniobacterales bacterium | reverse complement strand
AAATCGCGCAACGACTCGATCACATCGATCTGCTTGCAAATTCGCAGCTGTCGCCTCCGGGCGCCGCATTGCTTCATAGAATCGAGCAGAGCGACCGCCCGCCAGCCACGGCGTTCGGTTCGGAGACCGGGCGTCCGACTGTCGCTGTCCTCTGTTTCATCGCGCTGAACATCGCGATGTTTGTCGCCGAAGTGAAACTCGGCGGTTCGACGAATGCGTTTACTTTGCATCGCCTCGGCGCACTCGAGCCGTGGGCTGTCCGCTATGGCGGCGAATACTGGCGGATGCTGACCTCGCTCTTTTTGCATTTCGGGCCGTTGCATATTGCCTTCAATCTCTATGCGCTCTTTGTCATTGGGCCCGGCTTGGAGCGGATCATCGGCTCGGCGCGATTCGCGGTTTGTTATTTGCTCGCCGGGCTCGGATCGAGCGCCGGCGTTTTGCTTTTGAAATGGTCGGACAAGGCCCAGCCGGAACAACTGGTCGGCGCCTCTGGTTGCGTAATGGGAATCGTCGGCGTCTGGGCCGGTTATCTTTTGCGCCATCGGTCGGAACCATTCGCCGGCCGGCGTTTGAAAAATATTGTGCTTATCGTCGCTATCCAGACCGCATTCGATTTGTCCACGCCCCAAATCAGCATGGCCGCGCATCTGAGCGGATTGGTGACGGGAGTCGTGCTCGGATTGCTCATCGCTCCGCGGGCAAAGCGATGGAATGCTTGATGCTAAAATTTTTGCTGCCAGATTCGGAGGCTTCTCCTAATGCCGACCTATCACACGTATAACGTGATCCCGACCCTGCCGGCCGCGCTCGAACCGCTCCGGGAAATGGTCTTCAACCTCTGGTGGACGTGGGAGCCTTCCGCCCGCCGTGTCTTTCGCCATCTCGATCCCGAACTTTGGAACCGGACGAATCACAATCCGGTCCGGATGCTCCAGCTTTCCCGCCAGGCCCGCCTCGTCGAAGTCTCGCAGGATAAAAATTTCCTGCGCGAGCTAAAGGAAGTGCACGACGCCTATCGGAATTATCTGGCGCGCAAAGACACCTACGGAAAAACCGGGAACGGCCGCGCCATCGAAAAACCGGTCGCCTATTTCTCCGCCGAGTTCGGCTTTCACGAATCGATCCCGAATTATTCCGGCGGCCTCGGCATTCTCGCGGGCGATCATTGCAAATCGGCGAGCGATCTCGATTTAAATTTTGTCGCGATCGGACTGCTTTACCGCCACGGCTATTTCAAACAGGAGATCGACAAGGACGGCGTCCAGCACGCGGTCAGTCTGAACCAGAATTTTCATCACCTGCCGATCCGCGAAGTCCGGCAGGGCGATAACAACCTCCTGATTTCCGTCCAAATTCTCGACCGCGACGTCCACGCGAAAGTCTGGCAACTCCACGTTGGCCGGGTGAATCTTTACCTGCTCGATACCGACATCGCCGAGAACAACGCCGAAGATCGACGCATCACGGCCGAGCTTTACGGCGGCGATCTGGAAATGCGGATGCGGCAGGAGATCGTGCTTGGCATTGGTGGAGTGAAAGTACTGACCGCGCTCGGGATCGACGCGGAAGTGTTTCACATGAACGAAGGCCACTCCGCGTTCCTCGCTCTGGAGCGCATCCGCCTCCATGTCGCCGGGCAGGGCCTCGATTTTTATTCCGCGCTGCAACTGGTCGCAGCGGCGAATGTTTTCACGACGCACACGCCGGTTCCCGCCGGCAACGACGCGTTCCCGCGCGAAATGATGAAGCGCTACTTCGGCAATTTCGCGGCGCAGCTCGGGATTTCGTTCGACGAATTGTTGCGGTTTGGCCAGGCGAGCGTGAATCCGCTCGACGCTTTCAGCATGACGGTGCTTGCCCTGCGCGCGAGCCGGCATTCGAATGGCGTGAGCAAACTCCACGGCGAAGTGAGCCGCGGCCTCTGGAAAGATGTCTGGGCCGGCGTCCCTGGCCACGAAGTTCCGATCACCAGCATCACCAACGGCGTGCACACAAAAACGTGGATGGCGCCGGAGTTCTCCGCGCTCTACGACAAGTATCTGGGCGATTGGGAAGAACACCTTACCGACGCGGATTTCTGGCGGCGCGTGACCGACATTCCCGGCGCGCAGCTTTGGGAGACGCATCAGAAATTGAAGCTGCGTTTGATCGAATTCGTTCGTGATCGCGTTCGCGTCGCGCGCGAGCGCTCGGGCGAATCCCCGGAATCGATCCGCGGCGTGAATCGCATTCTCGATCCGGAAATTCTCACGATCGGTTTTGCGCGCCGATTCGCGACCTACAAACGCGGCGCGCTTTTGTTCAGCGATCAGGAACGGCTCAAGCGTTTGTTGAACGACGAGACGCGCCCGGTGCAGTTCATCTTCGCCGGCAAATCCCATCCGCAGGACGAAGGCGGCAAGGCGCTCATCCAGCAGGTTTACAAATTCAGCCGGCAACACGGTTTCGAAAACCGGATGGTGTTCGTCGAGGATTACGACACCTACATCGCACGACGCCTCGTTCAGGGCGTCGATCTTTGGCTGAATAATCCGCTGCGTCCGCTCGAAGCCAGCGGCACCAGCGGAATGAAATTGCCGCCCAACGGCGGACTGAATCTGAGCGTGCTCGACGGTTGGTGGTGCGAAAGTTTCAACGGCAACAACGGCTGGGCGATCGGCGCGGAAATCAAAGGCGGCACCGTCGATTTCCAAAGTGAAGTGGACGCGAGCAGCTTGTATCAACTTCTCGAGAACCAAATCATCCCGCTTTATTACGCGAAGCCCGACGGCAAACTGCCGCTCGCCTGGTTGCAGTTGATGCGCGAATCGATTCGCACCGTCACGCCGGTTTTCAACACGCACCGAATGGTGCAGGAATACACCGAGCGGCTCTACATTCCCGCGGCGAAAGCGCACCAGGAATTCGGCCGCGACAATTGCGCCGCCGCGACTGGCCTGAGCCAATGGAAGGCAAAGATGCGCAAGGACTGGCCGCAGGTCAGCATCCTCGATGTTCAAATCGGCAACGCCGATCGCCAGAATATTCAGGTCGGCGAAGCGCTTCAGGTTTCCGCGCGCGTTCATCTCGGCGCCGTCAGTCCCGATCACGTGCGGGTCGAGGCGTATCACGGCGAAGCCGACAATGGCGGAATCAAAAATCCGACGGTGACCGTTCTCGATAGGAGCGCTCCGGCCGAAGGCGAGGGGAACTACACCTATCAAGGTTCAGTGCCCGCGTCCGACAGCGGCACCTACGGTTTCAGCGTTCGCGTCGTCCCCGTTCATCCGCATCTCATGCAAGCGCACGAGCTGCGATTGATCACCTGGTCGTAAAGGTAGGGGCGATTGACCTCAATCGCCCGATTGTGAATTGCAATGCGAGGCGCTTCGCGGGCGATTGGGTCAATCGCCCCTACCTGCAATCGCTCGAAAAAACTCGTCGAATTCGTTCTCCGCATTGACGAGGTTATTCAATTCTTCCAGGCGTTCGTCGTCGACCGGTTCGGGCAGCGAAACGACGCGCGCCTTCCTTCCATCCGAAAACGCGATTTCGTCCCATTGAATCGAGCTAATCGCGTGATTGAAGCGCGCGACCGACCGGCCGCGGAACCAGGCTCGGGTTGTTTCCGGGGGCGAGAAAATCGCGTCCTTGATTTCTTTTTCGCTGATGAGCGTCCGCATCGAGCCCTGGCGCTGCAGCTCATAAAACAATCCCTGGTCCGGCTGGATGTTGTGATACTCGAGATCGATCGATTGCAGCCACGGATCGCTCCACGCCAGTTTTTCTTCTTCGCGAAATGACGAGAGGAGAAACTTCTTCGCCGCCCAGTCCAGACGATCAGCGGTCGAGGTCACATCGCGCTGGAGATCGTTGAGAACGGTCTCCCATTCGCTCAGGAGCCATCGCATTTCCGAGTCGCCTTTGTGTTCGCCTTCCGCGGCCTTCAAATAGAGCCGCTGAATATCGATTGCGGAGATCTTCCGCCCATCGCTCAACTCAATGATCCAGTCGTAATTCTGATCGCGGCTGATCGATTTCGTCGCGTTCACCGGTTGCGCAATTTCGAGCTGCGGCGCTTTTCCGTGCTCGATCAATCCGAGCACGAGCGCGGTTGTCCCAACTTTCAACGCCGTCGCCCATTCGCTCATGTTCGAATCGCCGATGATGACGTGGAACCGCCGATACTTGCTCGGATCGGCGTGCGGTTCGTCGCGGGTATTCACGAGCGGCCGCTTGTTCATGGTGTCGATGCTGACCAGTGTTTGAAAGAAATCGGCTCGCTGTGAAATTTGAAAAACGCCCGGCTGCGTCCCGCTGCTTTCCGCTTCGATCCCGAGCTTGCCTGCGCCCGCAAAAATTTGTCGCGTGATCAGGAACGGCAGCACGCCGGCCACCAGTTCATCCCATGGGAGATCGCGCCGAATCAAATAATTGTCGTGGCAGCCGTAGCTGTGGCCGGCGAAATCCGTGTTGTTCTTGAAGAGCCGCACTTCGGCGCCTTCCGTCAGCTTTAGATTTCGGCGGCGCGCGCATTCGGCCATGATCCGTTCGCCGGCTTTTTCGTGGGCGACGATCTGCCGCAAGGTCGTGCATTCCGGCGTGGAATATTCCGGATGCGCGTGATCGTTGTAAAAGCGCGCGCCGTTTGAGAGGACGAGATCGCTTTTGATTTCCTCGAAACTGAGCGGCCGTTTCCGATCGATTTCGTAGTAAGCGGATTCATCCGTGTCCTGAAGCAGGGTGGGGGCGCGAAAACCACGCGCGTCACGGTGCGGATCTTCCAGGCGATAATCCCACTTCATGTGCGCCCCGTGTTCCGTGTAGGAATGCACCAGCTCGATCGATTCCGCGACCACGTCCACCGAAGCCGCGCCGCGAATCGTGATGCCGTATTCTGTTTCGAGTCCGAACACGCGCTTCATCGGTCTACGATAACCGGAGCAAGCGACGTGTCATCCGAGGAGCTGGATTAGAGTTGTAGCGACGGTCCCGCGATGGCGGGATCGCCGTGAAACGCTCGGCCGTTAACAAGCTTGTGTACGCCGACAGAGCGGCGTCGCTACAACGAACGCAATCACGCCGTCGCCACAATCAATCGCCAGGCGATTCCGCCCTGCGCGAGCGAATGCTGGTGATGAGTCGGCGGCGGTAATGGATCGCCTGCGTGGGAAAGTACTTCGGTTCCGCAACCCTGGCATTTGTAAATCCCGGTATGCGGCGTCGTCGCGCCAGGAGGATGTGCCGGATCAAATTTCGGGTCGGAAAAATTCGTGAGGTAGTGAGAATATTTGTATTGCGCCATCGCCGCTACTTACGGTTTTTGCGGCGCGAAGTTCGTAAGTTTTCCGCGGCGTTTGTGGAAATGCTTCGCCGCGCGTTTCTTATCGCATCACCTGATCGATCGAAGTCGGATCATCCAAGAGAATCCACTCGACGATGGAGAGCGGCAGGCTGCCGCTCTTGATCAGGTCGTCATGGAATTGTCCGAGCTGAAAATTCGCGCCGGCCTTGTCGCGATAACGGCCCAGCAAATTCATGATCTGCCATTTGCCCACGATGTAACTGATCTTCTGCGTCGGACTCGACGCCGCGCCCGCCGCTTCGCCCTCGGCCGCTTCGCGATCGAGGCCGCCACCTTCCATGAAGTATTGGACCGCCTGTTCGAACGTCCATTTGCCGGTGTGCAAGTTCACGTCCACGCCGATCCGCGCCGAGCGATACCGCGACAATCGCAGAATCTGTCCCTGGGCCGGCGAATTGTCGGGATAAAGACCGGTCCGCATCAGCATTTCCTCGCCGTAGAGCGCCCAGCCTTCGACGAAAACGCCGTCGCCATGCTGCCGCCGGATTTCATTCGTCAAATGGTTCGCGATCGAGAGCTGCATGAAGTGCCCGGGAATTCCTTCGTGACCAAGAATCGGACGCGGATCTTCAATCGCCGCGCGAATGTAAAAGTTCTTCGATTGCGGATTGTAGGTCGGGATGAAAAAGAAACCGACCGGGTCCTTGTCGTAAACACCGGGCGGATTCATGAAGCCGCCGGGACTCGTCGGCTTGAACGCTTCCGGCAGCTGCCGGATCTCGAACCGGCCGAGATAATCCGGAACGGTCACCAGCTTGTGTTCCTTCAAGAACGCGATCATTTCCTGCTCGCGGCTTTCATAAGCAGCGAGGAACGACGCCTGGTCTGGCGGAATATTTTTGCTCCGCGCCGGATTCGGATCGGCCAGCGACGGATCGGGGAGGAGCGATTCCAGGGCGCGATAACGCGCGAGCTCGGCGCGGCCCAGCATCGCGACCTGCTCGGCATCGAGCGGCAGAAGCAGCACGTGCTTCAAATAGTAATTGTAGTTCGCCGTCCCCATCGGCGCGAAATCCACCATCGACGGCATCCGTTTCTCGAGGCGGTCAGCGAACCCATGGATCGCGGCGAGCGCCGCGTCGCGCGCTTTCACGAGCGCGTCGCGTTCGTTAGGTGCGAGATCGCGCGCCAGCGTCATCAGGCTTTCGTTAAAGAGCGGATCGATTGAGCGGGCGGAATCGATCGCCAGTTTCGCGAAGAGTTTGACCGGCTTCTGCAAATTCTTCTCGCCCTGCGCGAGCATCGCCGGCATTTGTTTCAGCCGCTCGGTCGCGGCCAGCGTGCGCTTCTGCGGCGCGTCATATTCCTTTTTCAAGAGCGAGAAAATTCCGTTCGAACATTCGCCGACGTAAAGCTGCGGATCGGTTTTCTCCGATTGCAGAACGCGATTGCCGAAATCGAAATTTTCGAGCTGGGCCCGGAACAGCATCCAATCGATGCGATCGTCCTTCGGCCATTTTGCCGCGGGCATCGCCCGAACCTGGTCGAGCAACTTCCGCACGCGCTGAGCGCGCACCGCGATTTTCGCCGGCGAATAATCCGTCAGCCGATTGTCCCAGGTGTGAAGGCCGGCGTCGCTGCTCGATACGGGAAAGTTTTCATTTCGCCACGCGTAGAATTCGTCCGCCATCTTCCGAAGCGTGGCGATATCATTGCCGGCTTTAACCGCAGGCGTCGCTTTTGTGATTAGCGCCTTGTTCGAGACATCCGTCTTCGGTTCCGGCGTTGGCTGGGCAAATAAACAGGCGGGAGTTAGCAGGCTTAGCGCGATGAGCAATCTCATGGCGCGGATGCTAGCAACAAGGAACGGCGGTTTACAAACCGCCGTTTTCTGTAGCCGCCGCCCTGTGGGCGGCGCCAGGTTGCCGCGAGCCAATTCTCACGCTTCGCACAGCGAAGCGGCTACAGGCTAAATCACGACACCGCGAAGAACCGGCCGCACCTGCCCGTCCCGCCGGACCGGCGAAATCTTCACGACGTTTTCCGGATCGAAGTCGATCAGCTTGAACCAATCTTCGGTGATGTCGGTCGGCGGGAAAATGTCGTTCTCGTTGAATTCGGCGACGAAAGATTGTTGCAGATCGCTTTCGGCGATCCCCTGATCAACCTGTGTCGCGATCGAACGCTTGATAGCAAGGGCTTTCGCCCGCTCGACGATCGATGCGATGATCGCGCCGCTCAGCAGATCGCTGCGGTAAAGCGTTTCCTTTCGTCCGCTCCGCAACGTGATTTCGAGAAATTTATTTTCTTCCCTCCGCGCAAATTGCACTTCGAGGACGCGTTCAATCAACCGCTCGATCGACACGCCGATGTTCCCAGCCTCTTTGGCGAGCGCTCCGTCGTACGGCAGATCGTCCGTCAAGTAAATCCGATAAATCTCGCGCGCGCCTTCGCGGTTCGGCCGGTTCACCTTGATTTTGCGGTCGATCCGTCCCGGCCGTAGAATTGCGGGATCGATCAGATCAGCGCGGTTCGACGCCAAAATAATGACGACGTCGTGGAGCGAATCGATCCCATCCATCTCCGAGCAGAACATAGGGACAAGCGTCGAAAGAATGTTCGAGTAACGCGAAGCTCGTCGCGTTCCGAGGATGCTTTCCGCTTCGTCAATGAACAGGAACGGCAGATATCCCTCGCGGCGTTTCTCGCGGGCTGTCGCGAAAATCTCGCGCACGATCCGTTCGGATTCGCCGACCCACATGTTGAGGATCTCCGGCCCTTTCACATGCATGAAATATTCCCGCATGTCTTCGCCGGATTTGTCGCGGAGTTGTTTCGTCAAATTGTAGGCGGTCGCCTTCCCGATCAGCGTTTTGCCGCAACCGGGCGGGCCGTAGAGCAAAAATCCTTTCGGCGTCGCGTGCTGAAATTTTTGGAACAACTCCGGGTGAATCAGCGGCAGCTCAATCGCGTCCTTGATCGCTTCGAGGGCTTTGTCCTGGCCGCCGACTTTGCTCCAGGGCAATTCCGGAACGTCATCGAGATAATGCTCGCGCGACTGCGGATGGGACAGGAGTTCGAGCGCCACGCGGTAATTCGGATCGACCCGGACTTCATCGCCCGTTTTGAGCGACGCTTTCATCAACGCTGCCGAACGCTGGAGGATCAGTGATTGCAAACCATGTTCCGACCCAACCCGGAGCCGATCGTCGCCGATCACCTCGGTAATTTTCGTCACCGGTCCCGCCGTTTCAAAACCGAGATCGCCGACGATGACGAACGCTTCGTTCACGAGAACGCGCGTGCCCTTCTTCAATTTCGCCAGGCTAATCCGCGGATCGACGTTGCAATAATAATCCGCGCCGCCCACCACGATGTGGGCGGTGTCGCGCGACGGATTACTCAGATAAGTCCCGATTCGATTCGCCGGCGAAGTCACCTTCTTCACAACTTCCTCCAGCTTCTCGATCATCTGCCGCGCTTCGCCGATCGTTTCTTCCTGCGCGACAATCTGCGACCGCATGATGTAGAGCTCGCGCCGATGACGGTTCTCCGGCGGGATGGAGAGGACCAGGAGATCGAACGCTTCCAGCAGCGTCAACTCCCGCGGCCCCGATTCATCTTCGGGTTGCGCGAATTTTTTCTCGTCGTCCATTCCGCCCGATTATACGAGCGTCGCGATTCGCTCGCAAATCAGTCGCTTCTGTAGCCGTCGCCCTATGGGCGACGCGAGATGGCGATTTCTCTACGCGCGGAGTTGCGGGTGGGGACGCCCACCTCTACAATCTGACCCTCGCGAGGAGTCTTAGCTCAATTGGTTAGAGCGCCGCCCTGTCACGGCGGAGGTTGCGGGTTCGAGCCCCGTAGACTCCGGTTTCCCCTCGGTTTTTTCCTGCTCCTGATTCGACGTCGGAATTCAGAAGCTTGAAAGAACGCGGCGATCCCGCGGCTCCACCAGGCTCACAATTCACGGTTCTCAATATCGCGATGCCGACGAAACTCGTCACATTATCGTCACTTGATTTTTCATCGCCAAGCCGCCAGCCGGGCGATAATAATTGTTCACGAAACCGGTTCCAGGGACGCTGCAAGAAGGAGGCGCGCCGTTCCAGACGACGCATTGGACCGTCGTTTTGCAAGCAGGCCAGGCCGAGGCGGATGAAGCTGCGCGGAAAGCACTCGCTACTTTTAGTGAAACATACTGGCCGCCTCTTTACACTTTCGTTCGACGTCGCGGCTACGCGCCGGCTGACGCGCAAGATATCGTCCAAGGTTTCTTTGTTCATCTGTTTGAACACAAGACGTTGAGCCGAGCCGATGAGAAGAAGGGTCGATTGCGCACGTTCCTGCTTGGTTCATTGCAAAATTTTTTACTGAAGCAGCGCGAACGCAGGAGCGCGATCAAACGCGGTGGAAATCAACAACTGGTGTCGTTTGATTTGCACTTGCCCGAGACCGAAGCGGCCATGCAAGCCACGGCTCATCTAGACCAGGTCAGTTGTTACGATCTGACGTGGGCATTAACGGTCGCGAAACGCTCGTGGCAACGGTTGCATGAAACGCTGGTGGCGGAGGGTAAAGCGGAATGGCTCGATGAGCTGAAGCCGTTCGTCGCCGGTGGCGGTGCAGCCCCACCGAACCAAGAGGAAGCGGCGGCTCGGCTCGGCGTACCGATCGCAACCTTGCGCACGTGGCTTTCGCGCCTGCGTCAGCGTTACCGCGAATTATTGCGAGCGGAAGTCGCGAGCACAGTTTCGGATCCGGCGGACGTCAACGGGGAGTTGCGTTATCTTCACCGCATCCTGATGGCATGATCTAGTTTTTACAGGAATCGAATGAGTGACCGCACAGATGAGGTTAAGAACGTGACCGAGTCTGTTGAATCAAGCGCTCCAGTGTCACTCGAAACTTCAATTCCGGCTGACGCGCTTCCTCTGGAGGCGATCCTTTACACAGAGGAATTGCATCGGCGCCCATCGCGTCCGCCCGATTACGAAAAGGAAAACCGCTCACTCGAGGCGCTAGCGCGTGCCCTGGCCTACTCACCGCGCACAATTCTACAGACTCTGACAGAGACGATCATCGATATCACCCAGTCCGACTCATCGGGCGTTAGTCTGTTGACCCCCGATGAGCAAAGGTTCTATTGGCCAGCCCTCGCAGGCAGATGGAATCCGCACGTCGGCGGCGGGACCCCGCGCGATTGGGGCCCGTGCGGAGTCGTGCTCGATCGTAATATGCCGCTGTTGATGTGCCATCCCGAGCGGCGTTACACCTATTTCTTACCCATCTCGCCTCCGCCCGTAGAGACTCTTATTGTTCCATTCTACCTCGGCGGCAAAGCAGTTGGGACCATATGGGCGGTCATGCACGATGATCGCCGCAAGTTCGACGCGGAAGATGAGCGGCTCATGACCCGCCTGAGCACATTCGCCTCCACCGCGTATCAAACTCTGGCGACCATCCACGAACTCAGGTTTCAAATTAGCGAGCATGAGAAGGCGGAAAGAACGGCAAAAGTTAGCGCGTGCCCGAAGTGCGGCCGGCCGTTAACACAATTCGGACCGGACGGAGAATGTCTGCGCTGTGTCTTTGATTGGGGGTTTATGTCCGAGGCGGAAGGATCGGAGGATCCGACACCTAGTGGATCAGAACCACGCCCGTTAACCTACGGTCATTTTGAAGTTGAAGTGGATGCGAACGGATTTCCGGCTGGACTTGGCGCCGGCGCGATGGCAGTAACTTATCGCGCTCGCGACACCAGTCTCAACTCAATCGTCGCCCTCAAAGTCATCGGCCGGAAGTTGGCCGAAAATCCAACTGCCCGTGCGCGATTTCTGCGCGAGGCGCGCGCTGCAGCGCAGATCCAACATCCGAATGTTGCCCGGGTAATCCATTATGGAGAACAGGATGGCGAATGTTTTTATGCGATGGAACTCGTTCACGGCGAAACGCTCGAAGCCCGTGTCCAACGAGACGGGCCACTTCCCTTGACCCTTGCTCTGGAAATCATGGAGCAAACGGCACGCGGCCTTGCCGCTGGAGAAGCATGCGGCGTGGTCCATCGGGATCTAAAGCCGTCCAATTTGATGATCGAGTCGGACCGGACCGGTCACCTCATGGTGAAGATAATCGACTACGGCGTGGCCAAAGTGATGGCGTCTGATGAGACCATTCAAACACGAGCTGAATTTATCGGGACGCCTGCTTTCGCCAGTCCGGAACAATTTGACGAAGCTGGTCAGCAGCAAATTGACACCCGTTCCGATATCTATGCTTTGGGGGTCACGTTCTGGTACTTGCTGACAGGACACACACCGTTTGCGAGCCGCTCCATTGAGGAAATTCGAACAAAGCAAACGCAGCAACTTCCACTGGAACAACTCAAGAGCGTGCACGCACCACCGCAGGTGGCCGCATTGTTGAAGTCGATGTTAGCTGCCGATCCTGCGAGGCGACCGCAGACGGCGCGCGAACTCCTGTCGGTCATCCACCGTTGCTACACAAAATTCAGCACCGAAGCGCGTTCACGTCGGAAGCGATTTATGCGAGTCATTGCCGGAGCGATTCTCGTTCTCGGGGCGATCGCATTTGGAACCTGGCTGTATCAACGCGTCCAATCTTCGGCCCAGATCGAACGATCGATCGCGGTTTTGCCGTTTGAAAATCTCGGTCCGGATAGCGAGAACACTTATTTCACCGTAGGAATGCAGGATGAGATCACGGGCGATCTGGCCCGCTTGGGCGGTTTGAAAGTTATCGGGTCACAAAGCACACGCTCGTACGTGCCGGGTAAGGAACGTAATCTCCGAGAGATTGGGCGTGAGCTTGGAGTGAGACACCTGCTGCAAGGAACTGTTTCGAGAGACAACGATCAGATGCGCGTGGCGTTACACCTTGTCGATCTTCGCGACAGCGGCCGCCCTTGGAGCGAAACCTATGAACGTCCGAAGAAAGATGTGTTCGCCCTCCAAAGCGAAATCACCCAAGCCGTCGCCGCGCGATTAAATGCACGCCTGTCGCCTAGCGAGACTGTTGCGCTTAACGAGCCGCGAACGGCCGATTTGGGCGCCTATGATCTTTACCTTCGCGCTCAGGCTATCGGGCGGCTGGTAAAAGATACCGCCGAAGAGGCTTCCGCGACAGAGCAAAGAATTTCCCTTCTCAGTGACGCGGTAGATCGCGACCCGAAATTTGTGCTCGCTTACTGTGCGCTAGCGAAGGCTTACGACACTCTCTACCAGACAAAAGACATCACGCCGGTGGGCGAGCGAACCGTCGATTACCGCGCACTGGCTGAAGTCGCCTTGGAAAAGGCGCGACGCGTGGCGCCCGACTTTGGCCCGGTGCACCTCGCTTTGGCAGACCATTTCGTCGTGGCTCTCAATGATCTCGAGCAAGGCCGTCTGGAAATAGATCTTGCGCGCCAGACGATGCCAAATAGCGCCGCACTCGAGATGACTGCCGGATTGATTGCGCGTCGTCAAAGTCGTTGGGATGATGCTCTGCGCGCCATCGAGAAATCCGTTGCGCTTGAGCCACGCGCTACAGAGAATCTTTTTACTCTCGCGAATACGTACCGTCTCGTGCGCCGATACGATCGCTTCGACAGTGTGATGACAAGGTTGCTGGGAGTATTGCCGCCAGATCGCTCAGCGACCTACCGAGTGTTCCGCACTTTCGGTCCGCTGGAGAGTGAAGGCGAGCTCGGCCCACTGCGTGGAGCTGTCGCGACTGTCACACCCGAGGAGGACGCGAGTGGAGCGATCAGAGATTTGCACAATCTGATTGTCGCACTTTGGAACCATGATCCCGATTCAGTATCGCGGATTTCCGCACGGGCTGCCGAGACCACGTTTGCGTTCAATGGCGTGAAATATCCGAAAAGCTGGTACGAGGGTCTGGCCGCGCGAATGCGTGGTGACAAGAAAGGCGCGGAGGCCGCCTTTGCCACAGCTCGTATCGAGGTTGAAAAAGCGGTGTCGGCCGACGCGTCTGATGGCCGTGGCTTGAGTTTGCTCGCGATGATCGACGCCGGCCTTGGACGTCAAGAACAGGCTGTTCAGGAAGCAGAACACGCTTGCGATTTGGAGCCCTTCGAGAATTTCGGACAAAACGCGCCGATCGTGCGTTGCAATTTGGCCGTCGTCTATGCATGGAACGGTCAACTCGATTTCGCAATTTCAGAATTAGATCAACTGGTAAACAGGCCCGCGGGATCCAATCTGCCCGCCCAGGCAACTTACGGTGATTTTCGGCGAAACCCTTTATGGGACCCGCTTCGCAACGATCCACGCTTCACGGCGATCATGAAGCGACTCGCGCCCGCCGCATCTCGCTGAACCCGACCGGTGCTGCCTCGCTCCCATCGAGGAAGCCAGTCGATGTGATTTCCATCGCGCGAGCCGCGCCTGCCGAACTTTTCTTGAAATTTAGGGCTTTGAATTCGGGAGATAAGAACGTCAACCAATTCACCAACAACGTGGAACCCAAGTCGCCGTCACAAACATTCAGATTTTTTAGCTTACTAACTAATAAGGAGAGAAAAGAAATGGGAACGCCAAATATTGCAGACAAAGTGGTAGTAATCACCGGAGCCAGTAGCGGCATCGGAGAGAGCACGGCAAAGCT
Source organism: Chthoniobacterales bacterium (assembly GCA_035644055.1). Taxonomy (GTDB): domain Bacteria; phylum Verrucomicrobiota; class Verrucomicrobiia; order Chthoniobacterales; family UBA10450; genus AV80. The sequence continues at coordinate 3,409 of DASQPH010000102.1, read as the reverse complement.
ACTGGCCCGACACGGAGCGAAAGTGGTTCTAGGTGCCCGGCGTAAAGACCGGTTAGACGCAGCGGTGAAAGAAATTTCCGCCGCAGGTGGTAAGGCCATTAGCGCCGCTGTTGATGTAACCAAGCGTGCGGAAATGAAGCGGCTCGTCACAGCCGCGGTCGACGGTTTTGGGCGAGTCGATGTGATCGTAAATAACGCCGGGATTATGCCCATCGCACCGATCGATGCTCTTAAGGTCGAAGAATGGGACCGCATGATCGATGTGAATCTCAAGGGTGTCTTGTACGGAATAGCCGCGGTGCTGCCAATCATGCAAAACCAAAAGCAGGGTCACATCATTAATCTCGCTTCCGTTTTCGGTATCAAAGTGTTCGCACCCGGTGGAGTCGTTTATTGCGCCACGAAGTCCGCGGTGCGCGCATTGACTGAAGGTCTTCGGATCGAACTACACACCCAAAATATCCGCTGCACAATGCTCTCGCCTGGTGCGGTAGCCACAGAACTTCCGGAAGGTAGTTCGGACGAAGCGACCAGAAAGAATTTGCGCGAGTTTTATAAAACGACAATGGCGATTCCGGCCGAGTCAATCGCGAGCGCAATCGCTTACGCAATCGAGCAACCGGCGGATGTAGAAATCGATGAGATCGTTATCCGACCCACTGCCCAGGATTTCTGAGGTAGCCAATGAACCGGTAAACAGCGACGATAGACAAAGCCACAGCCAAGGGAAAAACTATGCCACCTGCTGCACCGACAACCCGCCCCCCTTTTCCTCCGTTTACAGGCGAGAGTGCGATTCAAAAGGTGCGCCTCGCCGAAGATGGCTGGAATTCTCGCGACCCCGAGAAGGTGGCCATGGCTTATGCAATCGACTCGCGCTGGCGGAATCGCACTGAATTTCCCCATGGGCGGCGGGAGATCATCCAATTCCTGAAACGCAAGTGGGCGAGGGAATTGGATTATCGACTGATCAAAGAACTTTGGACTTACGACGGGAACCGAATCGCCGTGCGTTTCGCTTACGAGTGGCACGACGACTCAGGTCATTGGTATCGCTCCTATGGCAACGAAAACTGGGAGTTCAACGACGACGGCCTGATGGTCCGACGGTTTGCGTCAATCAACGATCTTCCTATTCCGGAATCAGAGCGCAAGTACCACTGGCCGCTCGGGCGCCGCCCCGATAACCATCCAGGATTGAGTGACCTGGGCCTCTAGCCCTCTTTGTCCCGCACGAATTTGAAAACTCTTGAAAGGAGCAGCCATGCAAAGCTCGCCGAAATACCGGGTTGTGAGCGCTTCTGCGCCGAAATCATCCTGTGTCTTATTTTTTCTTTGCGGAGCTGCCGCGATGCTCGGCTTTAGCGCGCTCCGTGCGTCCGACGTGGAACCTTCGCGCCACATTTACGAATTGCGCCTCTACCACGTCAAGGAGGGGAAAATAGATGCTCTCAAAGCGCGCTTTGGTGACCACACCGATGCGATCTTCCGACGTCACAATATGAAGAGTATCGGCTACTGGTCGCCCGAAGATGCGCCTGATTCCCAAAATCTATTCATCTACATCCTCGAACATCCCAGCCGGGAGGATGCGGAGAAGAATTGGGCCGCTTTCCAAGTCGACCCGGAATGGCAGAAGGCAAAGACCGAATCCGAGGCGAGCGGGCCACTGGTGGATCATATCGATCATTACTTCATGGATCCGACCAGTTTTTCACCACTGAAGTGAAGGCGGCTTTGTGGAGCGCAAGTTGAATGAGCGACGCGGATTTCGCGATCGTGAGCACAAACGTTAGCTGAGTAAGTACGGAGCGAAACGCAGCCGTAAGCTCCACCCGAAAGTCGGTGCCACTTCCCCGCTTGTCATCCCGGTCGCGTGAGCCGCGGCCGGGAGATTTTCTTGAAATATTGGGCTTGAGACTCGGGAGATAATCGCATGAACATCAAGCAACAGAATTATGACACCAGCGCAACGAGAGTCGACTTGAAGCTCGAGGTCGACGTCATCCCCGTGTCCGACGTCGAGCGATCCAAGCGGTTCTACCAACTCTTGGGTTGGAGGCTCGACGCGGATGACGCCCCGGCAAAGAACGTTCGCATCGTCCAGTTCACGCCCCCCGGCTCAGGGTGCTCGGTTACCTTCGGCAACGGACTAACTGCGGCGGCGCCTGGCTCGGCCACGGCGGCGCTGGTTGCCTCCGACATCGAAGCGGCTCATGACGAACTCATCCGCCGTGGCATCGACGCGAGTGAGATGTGGCACGGCGTGTCTTTCCCCCCGGAGGCACGGCTTCCCGGCTCCGATCCCAAGCGCACGAGCTACGGGTCGTTCTTCTCCTTCAATGATCCCGACGGTAATACGTGGCTGGTCCAGGAGGTCACGACGCGGCACCCCGGCCGGGCCTAGTACGGAATCTCCGAATTTTTTTCGGAAAGCGGAGTGTCGCCGACCCATGTTGGCCTTCAGTGTTGGCATTGTCACCGCGTGATAGGTCCGGAGCGGCAAATTATCTGAAATCTTGAGCCGGGAACTCGGGAGATAAGGGTGTGAATCGACTACGCCAGCAATGAAACGACTAATGATCAATGTCATCGCGCCGAACGCCGAGAACTGAATATGACTGCAACCATTAAACGCATCCTAACGCGCTGGACGCTTCCTGCGCTCATGTTGATTGCAGGCGGATTCGTCTGCGACGGACTAACAGAATTCGGTCATCATGCCTTTTTCATCGCAGGCGGTATTGCGCTTGGCATCGGAATTGGAAGGGAAAGCCGCTAAGGCAGCTTAGAAATGTTTCGGGAATGTTGAGCTTAGGAGGCGGCAAACAAGGATCAACCAATCCGCCAACCATGAACCACATCACATCATTACTATTTTCGGCAAACTTCCATACTCAGGAAATTCAGACCGATGGCGCGACAATTCATGTCCGAGTCGGCGGACAAGGCCCGGCAGTGGTGCTGCTTCACGGATTCGGAGACACAGGCGATATGTGGGTACTTATGGCTGCCGAGCTCGCACACGACCACAGAGTGGTTGTACCAGACCTTCGCGGCATGGGGCTTTCCTCACATCCCGCCGGTGGCTATGATAAGAAAACACAAGCAGCCGATATCCGGTCCATTCTTACTCAACTAGGTATCGACCATGCCTCAATTGTTGGGCATGACATTGGCGCAACGGTTGCCTATGCCTATGCCGCCCGTTACCCCGACAAGACCGACCGGCTGGTGGTGATGGATGCGCCGGTGCCGGGCATTCCATCTTGGGACGAAATCGTGCGTAGCCCTGCGCTCTGGCATTTCTCTTTCGGCGGTCCCGATGCTGAACGGTTGGTGGCTGGCCGCGAACGCATTTATCTTGATCGTTTTTGGAACGAATTTGCGGGTGATCCGTCGAAAATCG
>DASQPH010000101.1:0-30526 GCA_035644055.1 Chthoniobacterales bacterium | reverse complement strand
CAGCCTGGTCTCGCCGGCGATCAAGCCCGTCGCGCCGCAGCTCTCGGTCGAGCAGATGGACGGCGAAGCTGACGCTTTCCGTGAGCTGGCGAGAATACAGCGGACCGGAATTTTCGGAATGCTCGGACCGGTCCGCTCGGCGTGGGCATTCAACCGCGAATATCCCCTCGCCACGCTCGCGATCGAACCGGAAATTCTCGAGCGCCGCTGGGAACTCACGCATCCCGCGCTCGCGAAGGAAGAAGAGGAGGCCTACTGGTGAACGGGCCGCACGATCAGGCGCAACGCGACCGGTTCACGCAGGAACTGGATCGCAATTTTTCCGTGGTTGCGTCCGCCGGTTCTGGAAAAACGCGCGCAATCACGGACCGGGTCCTTGAAATCGCGCGTTCGCGTCAGGCCCGGGAAATCCTGCCACGTCTCGTGGTCGTGACCTTCACGAATCGCGCGGCGGACGAAATGCAGCAACGGAGCCGCCAGCAAATCCTGGCGGCGAACCTCGACCCGGAAATCGTGAGCGCGTTCAACCGCGCGTTCTTCGGCACGATCCACGCCTTTTGCATGAAGCTGCTGACGAACTACGGGCATTATCTCGGTTTGCCCGCGCCGCTCGAATTGATTACCGACGACGAAGACCTCTGGCAGGAGTTCGTCCAACAACAGCCGCGGCTCGGTGAATCGTTGAGCCACGAAAACCGTGCCGCGCTCTTTCGTCTCGCCCAGGCCCGCGACATCATGGAACTCGCGCGCCGCGCCGGTTCAGCGCTTCTTCGGCCCGGAGAAATCGGGAGATGCCCGGACGTCGATTTCAGCGAAGTCTATCGCGCCCGGGACACAGGCGGGCGCGACACGATCAAGCGAACGCAGGAAGAACTGGCCGACTGGGAGGCGCGTCTGGATTCCGATTGGGAATTCCTCCGTTGGCCGAACTGTTTCACCAGTGCGAACGCGAAGTTCACCGGCGTGTGGCGCGAATCGTTTGGCCCGCTCCGCCGCTGGGTCGCAAATGCGGCGCTCTGCGTGGCGGCCGAAGTCCAGCGCGACTATCGCGATTTCAGGCTCGAACGCGGCGTCGTCACCTACGCCGACCAGATCGCGCTCGCGGACGAGTTGCTCCAGCATCCCGCCGCGGGCCGCCGGGTGCGCGAACAAAACTTCCGCGTCATTCTTGATGAAGCCCAGGACACCGATCCGGCGCAGTTCTCGGTCCTGCTCGAAATCACGCGCCCACCGGACGCTTCAGATTATTGGCTGGAAACAAAAAACGATCCGCCGCGCGCCGGACATTTTTGCATGGTCGGCGATTTCCAGCAGTCGATCTTTGGCGACCGCGCCGATCTCAATAATTACCGGAACGTGCACGAAGCCCTAGTCGCGAACCATTCGGCCGACGAACTCGTTTTTTCCGTCACGTTTCGCCTCGATCAAACGCAGGTCGATTTCATCAACGCCACCTTTCGCGACGTTCTGAACGACGAGAACGGCCAGGTCCGCTTCGTCGAATTACAGCCGCGCCCGGACGTTCTCCCCGGCCAGGTCATCCGCGTGGCGCTTGGTGAGCAACTGCTCCGGAACCGCGCCGACTTAAAGGATTACGAGAAGGCGGACCTCGAGGCTGAACAATTGGCGGCGTGGATCGAAACGACCGGGCTGGAAAAATTGCGCGCCGGCTCGTGGCGCGACGTCGCGATCTTGTGTCCGCGCAAAGCGTGGCTGCGGACAATGGCGAGAAAATTGCGGAAACGCGGTCTGCCGGTGGCCATGCAATCCGAGAGCGCGGTCAAGGCCGACAGTCCCGCCTACGCGTGGCTCACCGCGCTCTGCACAATCATGACCGAGCCGCTCAACGGCTACGAAATCGCGGGCGTCCTGCGTGAAGTGTTTGGAATTGCGGACGCGGACCTCGCTATTTTTGCCGAGGGCGATGGCAGCCGCTTTCGAATTGATGATCCGCGCACGACTGGGATCGTTGGGTCGCGATTGCGTGCGCTGGCCGAAACGCGGAAAGCGATCGAAGGCAAATCGCTCTTTGAAGCGGTCACGGTTCTTGTTCGCGAAACCCAATTGCGCGAACGACTGAGCGCGCTGCCGGCGGAAGACTTCGAAGATTTGGCTGGAGAACTGGACGCGCTCCTGGCGCTCGCCGCGGAGTCGGAAGCACAAGGCGCAACCCTAACCGACTTCGCGGAAAAGTTGCGCGCCGATTTCGAAACTCCACGCGAGGCGCGACTGTCGGCAGTCGAGGGCATTCAACTGATCACATCGCAGAAAGCGAAAGGATCGGAATGGCAAGCAGTCGTCCTGCCATTTCTCGGACGCGACATCCGATTCCCGTCGCCGCGTTATCCGTCGCTCATCAAAACGCCGGGCTCGGGCGAAATTCTCGTCGCGTTAAGCAAGGAAGATCCGACCGACGAATTGAAGAAAGCGCGCACCCTCGCCGAGCAGCAGGAGATGCAGCGGCTGCTTTACGTCGCCACAACGCGGGCGCGGCACACGCTCGTCCTCGCGCTGGATCGCGACCTTTTCCAAAAGAAAGACGCTCTTTCAAGCCGGGCGCAATTGACGTTGTGGAAGGAGGAGAAAAACGCGGTGCCGTTTGCCGACTTGGAAGAAGCTCCGGCTGCGTGTCCCCTCACCTCCGCCGCAAAGTTTGAAGAGCTTCGCGGAGAACACGAAGGCCTTTCGGCTTTGGCGGCTCTCGATCCAAAAACGTTCGAAAAAGCGCGCCGGCACGCGAACGATTTCGCGCGCAAATTCAATCCCAGCGCCTACGATCCGGAAATCGTCGGCGGCTTTGAAGAAGCCAGCGACCAGTCGGTTCGCGCCAAATCCACACCCGACACGCCCGCGACTTTATATGGTCAATGGTGGCATTCCTTCTTCCAGCGAATGCAGTGGCGGGAAAAGATCGAAGCAGCGGATTCGCTCTTTGAACAACTCCTTCCCGTGTCACCGGACAAACGGCGGGCGACAGCGGAATGGAAACTTGTTCGGCAAAGCCTGGCGAGCGATTCGATTCTCAATCGGTTTGTCTCCAGCGCCGAGACCGTCGTCCATTCCGAATTTCCTTTCGCCTGGAGGATCGACCCGCACGGCGTCGTCGAAGGATTGATCGATTTGCTCGTCATCGATCCCGCCGCCAACCGCTGCCTGCTGGTCGATTGGAAAACGAATCGAATCGAAAAAGGCGAAGAGGGAGAATTGCGACAGCGTTATCGGCCCCAGCTCGCAGCGTATTGGAAGGCGGTTCGCGAAATAACCGGGCTAGATATCGAAGCCGGCATTTTCGCGACAACGACAGGGAAATTCATGGCATACGACGTTGAAGAATTGGAGGCGGAATGGGAGCGGTTGCGGGCGCTGCCGCTTTCTGTAGCCGCGTCCCTGTGGGACGCGTGAGATTGACGCCGAGATCAAAACCCGCGCAGCTCGCGTCGCCCACAGGGCGACGGCTACAGAAGAGGCGGATGACGCTCTAGCTCTCACGTTTCCCGGCGATAAAGTCTTCGACGCTCTGGTAGGCTTCGTCGTCGGTCATCTGCTGGGGCGGGTGCTTCGAGAAATAGGCGGAGGCGGAATGGAGAACGCCGCCAATGCCGCGGTCGAGCGCGAGCTTGGCGCAGCGGATCGCATCGATCGCGACGCCGGCTGAGTTCGGCGAATCTTCCACGGAAAGTTTCACGTCGAGTTCCATCGGGACGTCACCGAAAAGTTTTCCTTCGACGCGAATGAAACAAATCTTGTTGTCGTTCTGCCACGGCACGTAATCGCTCGGGCCGATGTGGATGTTTTCGTCTGCGAGGCGTTCGCCAATGACGGATTGGACCGCTTCGGTCTTCGACGCTTTCTTCGACGCGAGCCGGCTCCGGTTCAGCATGTTCAGGAAATCGGTGTTGCCGCCGGTGTTCAGTTGATAGGTGCGCTCGACTTTCACGCCGCGCTTCCGGAATAGGTCGACAATCGTGCGATGCAAGACGGTCGCGCCCAGCTGCGCCTTAATGTCGTCGCCAACGACTGGAAGATTTTTGTCCGCGAAACGTTTCGCCCAGATCGGGTCGCTGGCGATGAAGACCGGGATGTTGTTGACGAACCCGAGGCCGGCTTCGAGCGCGCAGGCCGCATAGAAGCGCGTCGCTTCCTCGGACCCGACCGGCAGATAGTTCACCATCAACTCCGCGCCCGAGCGCGTGAGCTCTTCAATGATCTGCTCGCGGGTCGATTCTTTTCCCAGCGGAAGGAAGGTGCGATCGGCGGCGTATTCCTTCATGTGCTCGGCGAAGCCGTCGAAGACGCAGCCCATCATGACGATCGCGCCCGTCGGCTTGAGATTTTTGCAGAACACCTTCGTGCAATTTGGCCGGGCGAAAATGGCTTCCGCGGCGTCGAGTCCGACCTTGCGGCGATCGATGTCGAAAGCGGCCACGACTTCGATGTCCTGCGGCTCATACGGCCCGATCCGGCGATGCATGAGGCCGACGTCGGACGAGCCGTTGCGGGAGGTGTCGCCGTAAAAATTGATGCCCTGCAGGAGCGAGCTGAAACAGTTCCCCACCCCGACGACGGCGATTCTGATTTTTTTCATTGCAGGAAAACTCAAAGATTAGCCGCAGCCGCAGGGGCTCGGCAAGGCGGGAAGGTGGGCAGCATAAAGAAAAAGCGCGGCGATGCAATACGGCTCTGGTAATTTTCGCGGCTGGGCCGGCGGATGGCCTTTCCCTCGTAACGTTATGGGAATTTTGTTGATAAAGCACCCAACCGCACGTGAGATACCATGGATGCGCCGTCGTGGGTGGGCCGTAGTTCTGCTGATGGCCTCGGGCTTGGGAGCAGGCGTTTCCAAGGCCGGGCCCGCGTTTACCGTGGACGAAGCCGTCGCCACGGCCCGAAAACAGAACCCCGAAATCCTGATGGCGGCGAAACAACTCGAAGCCGCCAAGGGTGGCGTGGTCGAGGCGCGCTCGGGATTTCTGCCAGGGGTGGTCTCGACGGGTTTGCTCCGAAAGCGGGAAACGTTGGAGTCTTCACGGCTGCGGTCCAACGATTACGAAGCTTCGTTGCGCGTCATCCAGAATGTTTACACCGGCGGCGCGATTTCGAGCCAGCTCACGATCGCGCGGCTGAACGAGGAAAAGCGCGCGCTCGAATATCAGGCACTCGTGAACCGCGTTTCGATGGATGTGCGGATGGCGTATTACGACGTGCTTTTGAATCGCGCGAAAATCCGGGTGCGCGAGCAATCGGTCGGCGTTTACGAGGAGGAACTCAAAACGCAGAAGGATCGTTTGGAAGCGGGCCTCGTCGGCACGCTCAATGTCAGCCGCGCCGAGGTCGCGCTCGCGAATGAGCAACCGGAATTGATCGATGCCCAGACGCGCCTGCAAAATTCGGAGCTGCGCCTGGGCCAATTGATTGGCGTGGACGCTTCAGGAAAACCGGTTTCCGCGGTAGCGTCCGGCCAGTTGCAATACGCGCCGAAGCATCCGGACTTGAGCGAATGCCTCGCTTACGCGGACGTGCAGCGTCCCGAAATCCGCGCCCGGCAGATCGACGTCGAGATCGAAGACGCGCAATTGGTTCTCGATCGGAGCGAATCGCGGCCGCGGGTGGAAGCATTTGCCGGTTACGAAGTTTACAGCGAGCGCGATCCGGAGGTCGGCCCCGAATTCAATCACGGTTGGGTCGTCGGGCTCAACGGCACCTGGCATATTTTCGACGGCTACGCGACCCGTGGCCGGATGCAGGCGACGCGAGCGCGGCGCGAAGCAGCGAGGCACGCCCTGGAAGCGGCCAAACTTTCGGTCGCGTCCGATGTGCGAAGCGCGTTCCTCGATCTCCAGCAGGCGGATCGCGTTTTGCAATCGGAGACGCGCAATGTCCAGAATGCCGATGAAGCGCTCGAGATCGCGAAAGGCAATTTGGGCGCGGGCCTCGGAACGCAGCTCGATGTCTTGCAGGCCGCTTCCGATGTGACGCGGACGCGGACCACCCGGTTGGGCGCGATTTATCTCCATAACGTCGCCCTGGCCAAACTCGCTCGCGCGACGGCGCGCGAACCGGACTCGTTAGGCTTCGGGCCGAAGGTCACAAAAAATCCGCCCGGCTCGAAAGCGATCGCGGAAGTGGCTGCGCCGCCGGCCACGTTGGGAGGCGGGCGATGAAATTCTTCTGTAGCAGTCGCCCTGCGGGCGACTCGGTGAAAAGCGCGGCTGCAGGCATCGCCAATCTCACGCTTCGCACAGCGAAGCGGCTCCAGAAGATCGTGATTATCGGCGCTCTTGCTGTGCTTCCGGCGGCAAACGCCGGCACCATCACCCTTGACGCAGCCCTTTCCCGCACCCTGGAAAAAAATCCTGAGATCGTGCAGGCACGGCTCGCCCTCGAACAAGCTGCGGGCCGCCGTCTCGTCTTGCGATCGACTGCTTACCCCGACGTAAGGATGCAAATCCCGGCGGGCGTCCAAGGCGGTAAACGCGCCGATGAGCCGCCCGTCCGGCCGTTCATCTTCGCGCGCGGCTTTTTTTCACAACCGTTGTTCGACGCCGCGGTTCCCGCTTCATTTCGCCGCGGCAATATCGAAGTGCTCATCGCGCAGCAACGTTTGAACGTCGCGATCGTCGAGAATCTGCACACGACGCGCGTCGCTTTTTACACCGCGCTCTATGACGAATCACTCCGCTCGCTCGGGGAAGCCCAGCGCGACCGTCTCGCGGAAAACGTCACGACCCAATCCGACCGTTATCGCGCCGGGCAGACCGATCGTGCCGCGGTCGTGAGCGCGCAACTCCTCGAGCGCGAGATCGAGCCCCACATTCAGGACGCACGACGCGGTTATGAAGGCGCGCTTCTCACTCTCGCGACGGCGATGGGGAATGCCGACGAAACGGTGCAGCCGGAGGGACAACTGCAATTTGCCGCCATCAATTACGATGTCGCCTCGGAAACATCGACCGCCCTATCGCAGCGCGCTGATCTCCAGCTCGCGCGACTGATGGTCCGCGCGGCGGAGGAAGACCAGCGCATCATCGAGGCGCAATATTATCCCGCGCTCGATGCCGTCGTTTCCAGCCTCGGCATTCCAGTCACTATCCATACCGCGAGCACCGGATCGGCTCGCAGCTCGGAAAATATTCTGTCCTCCGAAATTGCGGGCGGCGTCGCCTACACCTGGCGGGTCATCGACAACGGGCGAATCGGCGGGCAGGTCGCGCGGCAACGCGCTATCCGCGAGATGAACGAGATTTCCCTGCGCCAATTGGAAGCGAATGCCGCGCTCGACGTGAAACGGATCGCAAATAATTTCCGCGCGATCGAAGGCCGTTGGAAATCGCTCAACGCTTCTGTCTCGAACGCCGAGCAAAATGTGAACGTGATTCAGCGCACGCTCTCGGAAGGTCTCTCCTCCCAGCTCGAATTTCGCACTGCCGAAAGCAGTTTCCTGGAAACCAAAGGCGCGCTCCTCTCGACCGCTTACCAGCAAAACATCGCCCGGGCCGAGTTGGACCGCGCCACCGGGCGCTACTTTCAGTTTTCAAACGACACCAGCGCAAAGGCGCGTTAGTTGCAGCCGTTGAAATTTCGGGCTTCGAAAAATCTCATCATTGCCTCGATCGGCGCCGTGCTGCTGATCTTCGCGATCATTTACTTTGCGACGCTGCCGGTCGCTGAAGTCGCGATTGTCCAGCGCGGCACCGCGATTTCGGCGGTTTACGGAACGGTGCGGATCGAGCCGTCACTCGTCATTCCGGTTCGCGCGCAAAACTCGGGTTTCATTCAATTCGGCGAAGGGCTTTCGGCGGGACGTGGCGCGATTGGTCGCAATGTCGAGAAAGGCGAGCTCCTGGCCACGATCTCCGATGAAGCGACGGCGCGGCTGTTGAGACAGGCGCGCGCCGATCTTCAGGCGGCGCGGGAGCGCGGGCAATTGCCGTTGCCTTCGAGCGAAGCGCTCAAGGTCGCGGAAGACAATCTCGGCCGGCTCGAAAAACTCAGCGGTCTGAGCAACGTGGCGCAGGTCGAATTTGAAAAAGCGAAAAGCGAAGTGAAGCGGCTCAAGGCGCTGGTCGAGACCGAACGGATCGAGCGCGATCGCAATCTCGCCGCCCTCGAGGAAGCCGCCCAGAAACTCGAGGCGCAAATGAAGAACTCCGAGATCCGCGCGCCGATGGACGGACTCCTCACCGGCATCAAGACCATCGACGGCGAGCTGGTCGCGGAACGCGCGGAATTGTTCACGGTCGCCTCCCGCAAAAATTATGTGCGCGGCGAAGTCGACGAGGAAGACGTCGGCGAAGTGAAGGTCGGAATGCCGGCGATCGTCCAGGTCTACGCCTATCGGACGCGGACGTTCCACGCCAAAGTCGACGCGATCCAGCCGGCCGCGGACGTGGAGACGCAACGTTATACGATCGTGCTCGATCTCGAAGATCCGCCGGAGAACTTGATGGCGGGAATGACCGGCGAAATGAACATCATCACGGGCCAGCACGAGAACGCGTTGCTCATTCCGACGCGCGCGCTCCTCGTCGATCAGGCGCTCGTCGTGAAGCACGGCATCCTCCAGTCGCGCACCGTGAAGATCGGTTATCGGACGCTCGATTTCTCGGAAGCGCTCGATGGCGTGTCGGAAGGCGATCGTGTCGTGCTCTCAGATCAGGACAAATTGCGGCCCGGCCGGCCGGTGCGCACGCGCGTCTCGAAAGTCTCGCCGCGCGTTAACGTGCAGTGACGCCACCGCTTTACATCGCGCTGCGGTTTCTGCGGCACCGCAAACGCTCCTTCGTCCTTAGCCTGTCCGGCGTCGTTTTCGGCGTGGCCATTTTCATTTGCACGCAGGCCCAGACCCAGGGCTTCTCGAAAAACTTCATCGACTCAACGCTCGGCAGTAATGGCGCGCTTTTGTTGCGTTCTCGTTTTCAAAATGCGACGAGCGGGCTGCTCGTCCCGCCAAAGAACGTCCGCAATCCCGATCAGCCGCGCCGCCATTCGCTCGATGGAATCTCGAACGCGCCCGAGATCATGCGCGTGAGCCGGCAGTTCGCCGACGTCGCGTCGTGCTCCGCGGTGCTGCGCGGAACTGTGAGCGCTCGCGCCGGCTTCGACAACGCGACCGTCGATCTCTTCGGCATCGATGCCGCCCAGCATCTCCAGACCACGAATTTACGTCAGCAATTGACCGCCGGCGATCTCGACGATTTTCGCAACAACCCGAACGCCGTCATCATCGGCTCGCGGTTGGCCGACGCGTTGCAGGTGGCGCCGGGCGATTCGCTCCAGTTACTTTCGCCCGGCGGCGAATATCGCCGCTTCGCCATCGCCGCGACCGCGCGCAGCGGCGTTGGCGTGGTCGATATCGTTCGCGTTTACTGCCATGTCCGAGTTGCGCAAGCCCTTCTCAAAAAGCCGTTCGCGGCTTCGATGATCGTTTACAAACTCCGCGATCCCGAGCGCGCCCCCGCCGTCGCGCGCGCCTTCGAATCGCTTTTTCACCATGAAGCCCAGAGCTGGCAGGACCGCGAGGAAGGCAACCTCCAATTGTTTCTCACCATAAGGCTGTCCGCCGCGATCACCGTCTCGTTGATCATTCTGCTGGCCGGCTTCGGCATCTTCAACGTTCTCACCATGTCGGTTCTCTCGAAGCTGAAGGAAATCGCAATCCTGCGCTCGATGGGATACCGCTCCCGCGACATTTCGGCGATCTTTCTCTGGCAGGGCGCGATGATCGCCGCCGCCGGGTCCATCATCGGCTGCGGCGCCGGCGCGCTCTTTACCTTGGGCGTCTCGAAAATCCCAATCGAGATCCGCGGCCTGCTCTACGCGAACCACTTTCTGGTCAGCTGGGATTGGCGCCACTATCTCTGGGCCACAATCCTGGCGATCATCGCCACCTTCATCGCCAGTTACGTTCCGGCGCGCCGGGCGGCGCAGCTCGCGCCGGTCGAAACGTTGCGAGGTTCGAGCGCCTGAGTTCCCTGGATTTACAATCCAGTGTTCGCTGGCTACAACGAAGTATGCACTTTATCGTGTCGAGATATCTGGCTTTGCTATTCGCCGTCGGCCTGGCGATTGGTGAGACGATTATCAGTTGGGGACATTGGCAGTTCGCACCGCTTTGGATCATCGACTACCTCGTGGCGGTTTTGCTGCTCTATGCCTATTACAGGACGCGCAGGGCAGAACACGTTTATACGTTGCTGGCCGCCTGGGCTTTCTCAGCTGGAGTATTCTACATGGATCTCTTTGTGAATCTCGACCCACAGCTTCCCGCGCACCTGCGACCTGGGACCGTTGTCATGGCTCTCATAATTCTTGTCTTAGCCCTCAGTCTCATTGGCTTCTTCAGTGCGTTACTTGCTATCCGGACCTCAACTCGCGGATGACAGGCGCGCCCAAGTCTCGTAAAGTCGTTATCCCCTCTCCGACAATATGAATTTGCTCGATAAAATCGGCCGTGAATTTTCCGGCTATAATTTGCTCGAATCTGGAAAGCGCATTTTCGATCGCAAGCCGCTGCAATGCAGTCTTTATCTCACCGACAAGTGCAACCTCGATTGCTCCTATTGCACGGAATACGATAACTCCAAACCGCATCCAAAGCTGGAAGATCTCAAGCTGTGGATCAAAAAAATCCGCGATCTCGGCACGATGCGGATCGCCCTCGTGGGCGGCGAACCGCTCATGCACCCGAATGTAGTCGAGATCGTTCGCTACTGCCGCGAGCTTGGATTCGCCACCAGCCTGACGACGAACGGTTTTCTGCTTACCCGCCAAAAATTGAAGGAGCTCGAGGAGGCCGGCTTGCAGGTGATGCAGATCAGCGTCGATCGAATGACGCCAAGTCCTGTTACGAAAAAATCGTTCAAGACGATTTTGCCGAAGCTCGATTATTTCAAGGACTCGAAGATCAGCCTGCACATTACCGGCGTGATTTGCGCCGATACCTTACCGGAATCGAAAGCGGTGCTCGAGACCGGCCTGGCGCGCGGGATTCCGACCGAGGTGCGCCTGGTTCACGCCGATCCGCTTAGCCGATTTCGCGTCGAGCGAGGGAACAAAGAAGAACTGGAAGCGTTCATCGATTCGATGATCGAACGAAAACAGCGCGGTGAAAAAATTCACACGAACGAAGCAATTCTCCAATACCAGAAAAGTCTGCTCCGGAATGAGCCGGTCGAGTGGACCTGCATGGCGGGCTACAAACTGTTTTTCGTTTCGGCCCAGGGAAAATTTTGGGAGTGCAGCATGGTGCACAGTGAAAAACACATCATGGATGTGACGCTCGATGACCTGTACGCGAACTATCGCAAGAAAAGCTGCCAGACCGGCTGCGGCGTTTATTGCGCCGTGAGCACGTCGATGCTGGTGCAAAGTCCGGTAAGCGTGATCTCGAAAGAAATTCTGAGCCGCGCGAAACGAATTCCTAATTTGGTAAAACAGGCCGTTCAGCCAGCCCCGCCGGCTGAAACTCCTCCGGCTGCACCTGCTCAGCCAGCGCCGATCTCGTAATCGACCGCTTCAGAATCTCGACGGCTTTAAGCCGTCAAGACTCGGTTGCGCTGAAAAGCTCAGCGTGATCTCGAAGGAACTCCTCAGAATCGGGCGAACCGGTTCCCGCGTTGATCAAGCCGGCGGAAATGACGAAGCACGAATGTCGAATGTCGAACGAATGACGAAGCTCGAGCGCCCATAGTTTTTGTCATTTCAGATTTCGTCATTCCGCTCTTCAGCTTTCGTCAATTCGGCCATTCAGATTTCGTCATTCGGCCATTCAGATTTCGTCGTTTCGCGAGTGTGTGCGCCGCGCGAGAAAACCAATCTTGACGGCTTAAAGCCGTCAAGGTCCGGTGGGAGGTTTCTGGAGTTGGAAAGGAGCGCACGAGGCGAGCGAGCACGGTTGCCGCGCCTTCGCCCCGCATCATCCCAACGCAGTCATCACGACAGAGCGACGCACTACCCCGCACGAACACCCGTCGAGGCCCGTTTTGACGGCTTTAAGCCGTCAAGGTTCCAGTGGACGTTTCTGGAATTGAAAGGTGCGCACCAGGTATGCGAGCGCCGTCGACGCGTTCGCTCGCATCATCCCAACCCAGTCACCCCGACAGAGCGACGCAACACACCGCACAAACGCCGCCGAAGCCCGTCTTGACGGCTTTAAGCCGTCAAGATCCGGTTGCGCTGAAACCGATCTGGAGTGCGCGGAAGACGTGCGTAATGGCAAGAGCTGCCATCCACCAACAGATCAGGATGAAGCCGTTAGCCGGGTCGCCGAGAGCGAGGGCCGCGATGAGAATCCAAACGTTGATGTTGCGCCGGGCGCCGATGCAACGGACGAAGCGATCGAAGTTCGAAACGTCGTCGAGATTTCGGCCCACCTTCTTTTTCACCGCGCGTTTCGCCAGGCGATCAACGAGATCGGAAACGACATACAGCGCGAGCAGCCAATAAGCGTTCGTGAGTCCGGTCGCGCGAAAATGAAAAGCCAGCGCCGTCCACCAGGAAAGCTCGATCGTGTAATCAACCTCGTGTTCCCATTCGCCCGCCGCGGTTGTTTCCACTTTTGTTCGGGCAAGTTTTCCATCGACTCCGTCCAGAACTTCAATCACGTAGGCCAGGGCGACGCCCCACCAAAGACGGCCCGTCGCGAAAAGCGCAGTCACCGCAAGGCCGATGAGCATCGTCACCAAGGTGACGTGGTTCGGCCGAATCAAGGTGCGACAAACCCGCTTCACGATCCAATCCTCGATCGGCGAATCGAAAAACCCCGGGAAATCCAGGACGCCGTTCTGGGCTACGTCCCGAGGAAATTTTTCCGCGAGCGAGACAAGCTCGGGCGTGGGAGCGGGGAAGAAGACCGGCCGAACATGTTTGCGAAGCGCGGTGACATAAGTCGGCTCCGCAGCGGCATCGCATTGGTTAGTTTGCTCCGTCGTCGCGCCGGAAGGCATCTCGGCGGGGCCTACAAGAACCGCGCCGCTGAATTCGATGTCCTCCTTCTGCCAGAGCGGAACGCTTGCAGCCGGGGGTGCCGAATCCACCAGGACAGTCGTTGTGGTTTGCTCGGCCAAAGTCTTCAAGAGCCGCGCGTCAAAATAAAAACCCGCCGAAACAAGAAGCGTGCGTTCGTTGCCAGTAACGACATTGTGCAAAAAAACCGGACCTGCTTCGCGAGTGCGAAAACTCAGCGAGATTTCGGCGCGCGCCCATGACGGCTTCTCCAGATGGGCAGCAATCTCCTCCGGCGTTTTCGATACGATTACCGCCTCGCGAAACCCGAGCCGTTGCGTCACCCGCAGCAGCCGTTCCAACATCGAAATGCCGAACAGCTCGACGAATGCATCCGGCGCGTCAGCCAGAATGAGCAATTGCGGGCGCGGCGATTCCATGAAGTGAGCGGGAAGCGCGAAAAGGTTTCACTGCTGCTGCGACTGTGGCTACCTTAAAATTCATGGAAGCGGAAGTCTCGCTCAGTTGCGAAGGGATCGAGCGCTATCTCGGGAAAGACGAATATCGCGTCCACGCGCTCCGGGGCGTGTCGCTCCAGCTCGAGCGCGGCTCCGTCCACGCCGTCGTCGGACCGTCCGGCTGCGGGAAAAGCACGCTTCTTTATATTCTCGGACTCCTCGATCAGGCGGACAGTGGCTGGGTCAGTATCGAGAACGAGAATGTCTCCCATCTCGAGGACGACGCGCTGGCGCGGAAGCGAAGCGAGCTGCTTGGATTCATCTTCCAATTCCATTTCCTCCTCGAAGATTTTACCGCGCAGGAAAACGTGATGATCCCGATGCGGCGGCTGAATCAATTGAGCGAATCGGAAATGATCGAGCGTTCCGAGTTTCTCCTCGACGAAGTCGGTCTCGGCAAAAAAGCGAAACGGCCGAGCCGCCATCTTTCCGGCGGCGAGCAACAGCGGGTGGCCGTCGCCCGTGCGCTTGCGAACAACCCGAGCGTGATCCTGGCCGACGAACCGACCGGAAACCTCGACAGCGAAAATTCCCGCCGGGCTTTCGAATTGCTCCAGCGGATCGTGCAGGAAGAACGCAAGGCGCTCTTGCTCGTCACCCACAATGCCGAGATCGCGGAAGCGTGCGATTGGATCCACGAAATGCAGGACGGGTTGATTGTCGGAAGTCATCCGCGCGGCAGCCGATGACCGCCGCCGAGACCTTGCTCCGTCCGATCCCGCCACCCGGCGGTGTCGTGCACCGTGCCGATCCGGGGGCGGAATTGAAGCGCGGCGCGCGGGCGAATTTTATCGCCATGCTCGCCTCGAATTTCCGCGGCGTGTTTACCTTTCTCGTCGCGCGGCTCCTCGGTCCGGCCGCGCTCGGCATTTTCTCGGTCGCCTGGGCCACAACCGACCTTGTGAGCAAGATCGGAATCTTCGGGCTCGACGATACCATCATCACCTTCATCGCGCGGGCGGAAGCGCGGGGCGATAGGGCGCGAAGCCGATCGCTCTTTCGGCTCGTGGTTTTTCTCGGAGTGATTCAATGCGCGATCCTCGCCGCGTTTTCCATCGCGCTGGTCCGTTTCCTCGGCGCGCGTTTCGGTCTCGATCCGCAAATGGCGGACGCTTTGTCGGTGATGTTCTGCGCCATGCCGGTGATCGCGCTCTATCGCGTCAACACCGCGGTCTCGCGCGGAATGAAAGTCATGCGCCACGACATTTTCTCGCGCGGAATCACTGAGACGGTCGTGACCACAACAGCGTTTCTGGTCGCGCTTTGGCTTGGCTTCAAAATCTTCGCGCCCGAGATCGCGGTGATTGTCGGGATGGGCGCGTCGGGAATCGTCGCGCTCTGTCTGGCCGCCTCGCTCTTTCGCAAGGCCGGGCGCGCCGCGGATTTTCATTTCGCCAACGAAGCACGTGATCTTCTGACCTACGCCGCGCCGATCAGCGCTTACGATTTGCTGAATTCGATCATCGTCCGGCTCGACGTGGTGATGCTCGGATGCTTCGTCGGCCGCGCGCCGGGCGTGACCTTGACCACGCTTGGAATCTACGGCGCTGCCGTCGAAGTCGCCGGCGGTCTTCGAAAATTAAACCAGGCCTTCAACCCAATTTTCGCGCCGGTCGTGGCCGGCCTCACCGCGGACGGCGACCAGGATCACGCCGCGATTGCCTTCTCGCGCGTCTCGCAATGGATGCTTTGGATTCTGTTGCCGCTCGTCGCCGTGCTCGCGCTCGCTGGCTCCGTCATTCTCGGAATCTACGGACCGATTTTTCGCCAGGGCGGATTGTGGCTCGGCATCGTCGCGCTCGCCTGTGCGACCAACGCGTTCGTCAGCCTGGCCGAGACCGTGATCATGGTGCAAAAGCCGCGGCTGAATTTACTGAACTCGATCATCACTTGTCTCGTCGCGCTCACCGCGAATCTTTGGTTGATCAGCCGCTGGGGCGCGACTGGCGCGGCCCTTGGCATTTTACTTCCCTACGTCCTCCAGGGAATTCTCCGGTATCGCGCGCTGCGAACGGTATTTCGCTGGCAAAATCCGTGGGGTGACATCGGCCGGCCGCTGCTCGCAGCTGCGATTGCTGGAATTCCCGCGATCGCTTGCCGGCTTTTTATCGGCGGGATGACCGGGCAGGTTATTGCCGCGGTCGTCTTCTTGATGATCTATGGCGCGATTTGGTTTTATCAACGTCGCAGGGAAGCTCACGCATGAGCGTCTCTACGCATCAAGGAGGGGCGCTTTCCAAAACGCCCTCTTTTCCACGGTCCCGCGGTCGCGGGATAAACCACCGCTCCTTGAAGTCGAATGACCTTCCGCGGGGGTTATGAAACGCATCTTTCTTACAGGAGCCAGCGCCGGCATTGGGCTAGCCACCGCCAAGTTGCTGGCCGAGCGCGGCGATGAAGTCTGGGGAACATCACGCGACACCAGCCGATTGCCTTCGTTACCCCGCTTCCATCCGGTTCGCCTCGATCTCAGCGACGCAGGGTCGTTAGGCGAAAGTTTCAACGCCGCGCTCCTTGAAGCCGGCCAGTTCGACGTTGTGATTAACAATGCCGGCGACATCGCCTATTTCGGGCCGATGGAATCTCTTTCGCTGGAGACGCTGCGCGCGCAATTTCAAACCCTCGTCTTCGCGCACATTGAACTCTACCGGCTGGCCCTCGCCGCGATGCGGGCACACGGCAGTGGACGCGTCATCAACGTCACGTCGCTGGCCGCGCGGTTGCCCGTTCCATTCCAGGGTCCCTACAACGCGGCGAAAGCAGCCATGGCTTCCCTCACCATGTCGATGCAAGTGGAACTGGAAGGATCAGCTATTCGCATCATCGATGTTCAGCCGAGCGACATCCGCGACACCAGGCTCCACGACGCAATTGCAGAAAACGTCCCGGACGATCGGCCCCATCCATCAGGCATGGAGCGTGTCTGGCGCGTGGCCGATCGAAACATCAAGGCTGCGCCAGGTCCGGAACTAGTCGCGCGCCGGATCGCGAAAGTGATCGACGCCAGGAATCCGCCGCCGCGCGTCACCGTGGGCGGAACTTTTGAGGCCGCGATCGCGCCGCTCATCTTTCGTTTCCTGCCGCAACGCGTGCGGATCTGGGGCCTGAAAAATTATTACGGCCTGCGCCATTGAAAATCACCGACGCGGTCATTCTCATGGCGGGCGCTGGCTCACGGCTCCGCGGCTCGGCCGAAACGATCGCAAAGCCGTTGATTCCGATCGGAGGGCGGCCGCTGATTTCCTACGCGATCGATTCGTTCGACAAGGCCGGGGTGGAAAACATCTACGCCGTCGTAGGCCCGAATGGGGAGGAGCTGGCGGCGGCGGTGGCGCCGCTGCTGCCGCGTCGCATGAAGTTCCACCCCATTCCCAACGCGAATTGGCAGAAGCAAAACGGCGTGTCGCTCCTGACCGCCGCGGGAAAAGTCGCGGCGCCCTTTTTCCTCGCGATGGGTGATCATCTTTTCCAGGCATCGATTCTCGACTCGCTTCTCGCTGCCGCCGACCGGTCACGACTCAACCTCGCGATCGACAAAAAGATCGCCTCCATTTTCGATTTGGACGACGCGATGAAAGTGCGGACCGAAGGCGATCGGATCGTCGCTATTGGCAAAAACCTCGACGATTACAACGCGATCGACACCGGCATCTTCATTTGTCCGGAGACGATCTTTGAATATTTGCGACGCGTCCTGCGAGAAGACGACTGCGCGCTCGCTGACGGCGTGCGCCTGATGGCCGAGGAAGGAAACGCCGTCGCGATCGATATCGGCGACGCCTGGTGGCAGGACGTCGATACCCCGGAGATGCTGGCCCGCGCGGAACGGGAGATTAATCGTCTTCTGTAGCCGTCGCCCTGTGGGCGACGCAACGTATGTCGTGACATCGATGACGCTTCGCACAGCGAAGCGGCTACAGCGCCGAACGTGTGCGCAACGCCAACACGAGACTCACCGCCGTAACGACAAACAACAGATGCAGAATCAGAGATGGCAGGCTAATGGCGGCCAGAAAAACGAAGAAGAGCACGGCAACGTCGCGCTTCGTCAGTTGGATCAGGAGAAACGCGAATTTGTCCCCGAAAAAAAGCAGACCCGACCGCGCCACCAGCTCTCGATGACGAGGATAAAGCGCTTCGCCTAACGAGTCGTTCTTCAGTTCAACTGCGGGCGCAGGCCTTGGGCGCGCCAACAACCACTCGTTGAGCGCGATCAAACCCGCGGCGACGATTCCTTCCCCGAGAAACAGCCAGCCGAACCGAGGATGCGCGCGGCTCAATCCAAAACCCAGCCCGAGCGCAAGCAGCACGTTACTGAGGACATCGAACAAATCGTCGAGCTGCCGGCCGCGCTCGCTTTCCATGAACTTCGCCCGCGCGATTTCGCCGTCGCAACCGTCGAGAATGCTGAAGATCTGGAACAGGATCAGGCCCCAGACGAACGACCCGTAGGTTCCGCGTGCGATGACTAGCGCCGCCACGACCGGAATCGGGAAGATCAACCACGTCCAGCCGTTGGGTGTGGCCGGAAACCGCAACAGCAACCGCGTGATTTTTCTCGAGATCGGACGATTGAGATAACGCGAAACAAAACCGTCCTGCGATTTGCCGCTGCCGCGGAGGAATCGTCGCTCGATGTCGTCGATCTGATCGCCATTCGCAACGTATTCCCAGGCGCCGGTTCGTGGTTCCTCCCGCCCCTTCGCCATCGCAAAATAGTTTTCCCAGGACGGCGGTTGCGGACTCACCGACTGGGCCGGTTGTTCGAGCAATGGCCCCACGGCTTTGCGATAAAGAAACAGGCGGGTGCTGAGGACGAGATCGTAGGGTTCGGCCGCGAGCTCGTTCCGGAAAGCGACGTGCGTCAGACGCGGGTCCGCCGGAATCCAACGCTGCGATTGATCGAGATCGGACCGCCAGAAAATGCAAACCACCACCGGCGAGGTCTCGCCATTCTCGACCGCAAATTCGTCGATCGTGAGCGCGAGACGATCGAGCTGACGCACCCCCGCGACCATCCAATCCGCGGATTCGTCCGCCAGAATCAGAACACGGCGGAGATTCATGAAGTTGGCGCCAGGCTGCGGCGATAAATCCGATACGTTTTGTATTTCTCCGCGCCGATCGCTTCGAGAAACCGGTTCATCATCCGGTTGTTTTCGAGGATCAGACTGCACTCGCCCACGAAACCTCTCTTGATCATCGCTTCTTCGATGATTCGCAGCACCAGCATCTCCGCGATGCCGTGCCGCCGATATTTCGGAAGCACGCCCAGGGCGACCAGCCGCACCGTTTTGATGCGGCTTTTGTAGTAGAAAAGTTTCGCCAGACCGATCGGCAATCCAAATGTCGTCAGGCGGCCGTTGATTTTTTTGAGGGCGACGTTGATGTCTGGTACGCACAGAATGAATCCGACCGGTTCGCCCTGGACTTCCGCCACCCAGACCAGCTCGGATATGAGGATCGGCTTCAGCTCCTGGGTCATGAATTCGAATTCCCTCTCGGTGAATTGCGCGAAGCCCCAATTGTTTTTCCACGCCTCATCATAAATCTGGAGGAGTTTCCGGCTTTCCCCGGCAAGGTTGCGCAGATTCCCCTGGCGCAGCGTGATCTCGCGCCGCTTCTCCAGTGCGCCGGCCAGCCGCCGCAGCCGTTTCGCGGCCTCGGTGGGATCCGAAAACCACCAGGCATAAAGGTCGATTTCTTTCCCGAATCCGCAGCCCTCGATCAGTCCGCGGTAGTACGGCGGATTGTATGCCGTCAAAACCATCGGCTGGAATTGAAATCCCTCGATGAGCACGCCGCAGAGGTCGAAGATCGAATAATCGATCGGTCCCATGATCTGGTCGCGACCCAATTGCCGAAGCCAATCGGCCGCCGCGTCGAGCAACGCGCTCGCGACTTGTTGGTCATCAATCGACTCGAACATCCCGAAGAAGCCGACGTTCGATTGGTGGAGCGCATTGTACTTCGGATCGTGGCACGCCATAATCCGTCCAACGACTTCGCCACCGGCACGCGCGAGGAAAAGCGCCGCATCCCCGTGTTCGTAAAAGGGATGTTTCTTCCGATCGAGAAACTGTTTTCGCTCTAGCAACAGCGGGGGGACCCACACGGAGTCGTTCTCATAAATCCGCCAGGGAAATTTGATGAAGCGATCCCGCTCTGCAGGAGAAGCGACTCGGCTGATTTCAATCTGCGACATGAGGAATTGATTTCAGCGGGGGCAGCGCAGTGTGCAAGAGCGAACTGGCATTGCAGCCGTGACGAAACCGCGTAATAGCATCCGCCTTGTGACTTTTCGTAACGGCCAGTCTGCTTTCGCGCGCCGCCTTGCTTTCAAAGCCATCGAAATCGAGGAATTGACCGACATCTTCTTTTTCCGGCCCTGCGGCTGGATCATCGCGCGAGGAGCACGCGCCCTCGGATTGAGGCCGACGCATCTCAGCATTTTGCGCGCGATCACTGGCATCGCCGGCGGTGCTTTGCTTTACAACGCACGCCCCGGCCTGCTTTCCTTCGTCCTCCTCATTCTTTCCGAGATCATCGACTCATCTGATGGGCAACTCGCGCGCATGACCGGACAGATTACGGAGCTCGGCCGGGTGTTCGATGGCGTCGGGGACTACGTCGCACACGGAGCCATCTACATTGCGATCGCTGCCGGCATCATCCATCGCGGCGGCAATAGTTCCGTTCTTGTCTGGATGCTGCTGGCCGGGCTATCGAACGCGATCCAGTCCCAGATGTATGACTATCATCGGACTGCTTATGTCACGGTGATGAGCGAAGGCCGCGCGCCTGGTCACGATCTGGCAAAAGTCCCATCGTGGATCAGGTGGCTTTATTCCGGATACCTGATGATGCAACGCTGGTTGATTGGTCCGCATGCGAGAGTCGAAGCCGCGCTGGCCGCACGCTCGGTTAACGGCCGGGTGCGGGAGGAGGATCGAGTGCGCTACCGCGAATGTTTTTATCGACCGGTCCACGGCTGGAATATCCTCGGATCAAATACCGGGTTGTATGCCCTTGGTGTATTGATATGGCTGGATCGGGTTGATCTGTTTCTTATCTTTATCTTGTTGCCGATGAATTTGGCGTTAATCGCTCTTTGGTTCTGGCAGCGCACGGCCGACCGTAAATTTCTCGCCGGCTTATGATTCGCGCGATTCTTTTCGACATGGGCGGGACGCTCGATGGTGACGGCCTGCATTGGCAGGATCGGTTCACGGCGCTTTACCGGGATTTTGGCGTCGCTGTTTCGCGCGAAACCTTCGACGCCGCGGAGACCCGCGCGAACCAGGACCGCGAGATCGGGTCTTCCGATTTTCGGCAGATGATCGAATTCTACGTGAAATGGCAGCTCGCTCATCTCGGCCTGACGAACGCTGAACTCGAGGAAAATCTCGTTCGCGGTTTCATCGCGCCGGCGCGGAAAGCGGCCGCCGCCAACGTCGAGTTGCTGGCGGAACTGGCGGGGCGCGGTTTTAGGCTGGGCGTCGTCTCCAACGGATGCGGCAACGTCGACAAACTCTGCGACGACTTTGGTTACGCCCCGTTTCTTTCCGTGATCGTCGATTCGCGGCGCGTCGGCCTTTCTAAACCAGACCCGGCAATCTTCCAGTACGCTGCCGAAAAGCTGGGCCGCGATCCGGGCGAAATCATGATGGTCGGAGATTCGTTCGATCGCGATGTCCGACCGGCCAGGCAAATCGGAATGAAAACCGCGTGGCTCGAAGGCATCGAGCACCGTGCTTGTCCGGAACCGTCGCTAGTGGATCTGCGCCTCCGGACATTGGCCGATTTGCGCAATGCTCCGCTACTTTCTCCGGCGCTGGCATGAATGATCGATCTCTTCGCGCGGGAGTGCTGGCTGCGGGGCGCGGCGAACGTTTGCGTACCCGGCCTTCGGACTTGAAACCGCTGGCGCGCATCGGCGACCAGACCTTGATCGAGCACGTTTTGGAGTCGATGGCGGCGGCGGGCGCAGCGGAAGTTGTCGTCATCATCAACGAAGATTCGCGGGCCGTTCGGGATCACGTCGCGAGGAACGACTGGCCGTTTGCGCTCCGGTGGATCGTCGAGACCACGCCGACTTCAATGCACAGTTTTCTGCGCCTTGTGGAAACGCTCGCCGCCGATGGAAGCGACGGGCCATTTCTCCTTTCGACCGTGGACACCGTGACCGGCCCGAAGGCGTATGCGGATTTCATGGAGCGGGCGCGCGTCCTCAACGCGGCGATCACCCTGGCGCTCACTTCTCCGGGCGCTGACGAGAAACCGCTTCTCGTCCAGATGCGAACGGACGACTCGCGCATCGAAGCGTTCGGCAACGGAGAATACGCGACCGCCGGCGTCTATGCCGTGCGGCCAATTATTTTGCGGGAAGCCGAAGCCGCCCGGCGGGATGGCCTGGCCGCGCTCCGGAATTTTTTACAACGCTTGCTCGAGCGCGGTTACGAGATCGCCGGAATCCCGATCTCGGAATCGATCGACGTGGATCGCCCCGAGGACCTCGCAGCGGCGGAAGCATTGCTCCGGAGCGCGCAAAGATGAAACGGCTCGTTGGTCTGTATCGCGAAAAGCAGTATTCGCCCGGCCGGCATCAATCGAACGACGCTGTCCTGCTCGATCAGATCGCGCACCGGCTGCGGGAGCGGGAATTCGCAGTCGATCTCATGACGCTCGAGGAGGCGAACGGCGCGCGAGCGGGAGCCGAGCTGGTTTTCTCCATGTGCCAGGGACGCGCGGCCCTGGAAAATCTCGCTCAATGGGAACGCGACGGCGCGCAAATTATGAATAGTCCTCGCGCGGCGTTGAACACGCATCGCGATCGATTGCCGGCCTTAATGGTTGAGGCGCGTTTGCCATTTCCGCGAACCAATCTCGTCTCAACGGAACAGCGTCCCGATTTGCGCGGCCTCGATCTTGACGAAGGCATCTGGCTGAAGCGCGGCGACGTTCACGCCTCGGTGACGGCGGACGTGCAATGGATCGATTCGCGGGAGCGGCTCGAGGCGGGGCTGGCGGACTTTATCCGGCGCGGAATCAGTCTGGCGGCGTTGCAAGCGCATCGCGCCGGCGATGAGATAAAATTTTATGGCGTCGCCGGAGGCGCGTTCTTCCACTGGTTTTATTCGGGCGCCGCCCGGAAGTATCCGTTCGATTCCGCGCGGCTCCAGGAACTTGGGAATAACGCGGCCCTCGCGGCCGGGCTCGATATTTTCGGCGGGGACGTTATCGTCTCGCCCGCCGGAGAATTGACCTTGATCGACCTGAACGATTGGCCGTCATTCGCCCCTTGCCGCGAACGCGCGGCCTACGCGATCGCTGATTTCATTACCAAACGTGTCCATGCCGGCTAAGACCGAAACTCGATCGCAAACGGAGGCGCTCTTCGAACAGGAGCAGCAATTCATCGCGCCGGGCGTGCAGACGATTGCGCTCCTGTCCAAGCTCGCAATCGCACGAGGCAATGGCGCGACGTTGACCGATCTCGATGGCCGCACCTATCTCGATCTCAACGCCGGAGTTTCTGTCGCCAGTCTCGGCCACGCCCATCCGAAATACGTCGCCGCCCTGACGAAACAACTCGAAGCCGTCAGTGTCGGCAGTTTTACTTCGGCTCCGCGCGCCGAACTCGTTAGGCTGATCGCGGAACTGGCGCCGGGCGAACTTTCGCGCACGCAATTTTTCAGCGGCGGCGCGGAAGCGGTCGAAGCCGGAATTCGGCTGGCGCGTTCGTTCACGAAGCGGACCGACGTGGTTGGATTCACCGGCGGCTTCCACGGAAAAACGGCCGGCGTTTTGCCGATCTCGGACATCGATTGGAAAACGCTGATCGGCCCCCTGCCGCCTGGTTATCATATCGCGCCGTACGCCGACCCAACGCGATTCGTCGGTTCGCCGGACGAATGTCGCGAAGCCGCGATTCGCGGTCTGCGCCGGGTAATCGAAGAAGAAATCGCCGGCCGGCCGGCCGCGATCGTGATCGAACCGATCCAGGGAACGGCCGGCAACATCGTGCCGCCGCCCGGATTTCTCCGCGACGTAGCTAATGTCGCGCATGAATACGGCGCCTTGCTGCTCGCCGACGAAATGATTACCGGATTCGGACGGACGGGAAAAACGTTCGGCTGCGATCACGACGAGGTCGTACCCGACATCATGACGCTTGGAAAAGGAATGGCTTCGGGGTTTCCGGTAAGCGCGTTGGTTTCGATGGAACATATCATGTCAGCGAAACCATTCTCGCTGCCGAGTGCATCATCGTCGAGTTACGGCGGAAACCCGCTCGCGGCTGCGGCGGCGTTAGTCACGATCCAAACGATTCTCGCGGACAAGCTGGTGGAAAACTCGGCGAAAGTTGGGCGAGCGCTGCGCGAAGGTTTCGAGACACTGGCCAAAAACCGCCGCTCGATCGCGAACGTCCGGGGAAAGGGGTTGCTCATTGGTTTCGATCTGGTCGCGGATCAGGAAACGAAAACGCTGCTGCCGAAAGAACGCTGCATCGAATTCTTCAAGCGTTGCCTCTCCGAGGGCCTAATTATGATGAGTTACACGCCGCGCGTCCGCGTTCATCCGCCGCTCATTCTTTCCGCAGAACAGGCAAATTCCGCGCTCGCGATCGTGGACGGCGTGCTCGAAGAACTCGAAGCCGAATAGAAGTGTTGCGAGGAGCGATCATCGGCTTCGGCGCCGTGGCCGCGAATGGCCATTGGCCGGCCTACGCGCAATTCGGCGACGCGAAGATCGTCGCGGTTGTCGATCGAACGGAAGAACGGCGCGAGGCCGCGCGAAAATTAATCCCGGAGGCGACGGCTTTCGCGACGATCGATGAACTGGCAGCCGGGGCGCCGATCGATTTCGTCGACATCTGCACGCCGCCGGCGTTCCACGGCGAACCGATCCGAGCTGCGCTGAAGAACGGTTGGAATGTCTTGTGCGAGAAGCCGCTTCTTCTTGATCCGGGTGAACTTGAAAACGTGCGCTCGCTCGCGCGGGAATCAGGCCGGGCCGTCGTTCCGGTCCACAATTGGAAATACGCGTCGATCGTTCGCCAAGCGACGGACGCGCTCCGATCCGGTGCGATTGGAGAACTGCGCGAGCTTCAGATTGAAACGCATCGGATCGAGGACTGCGCGGCGATCGATCCGGCGCACCCGAACTGGCGTCGCGATCCCGCCATTTCCGGCGGCGGGATTCTGATGGATCACGGCTGGCACGCGATCTATCTGGCGCGCCATTGGTTCGGCGAAGATCCGATCGACGTCCACGCGGAGCTGCATCGCGCGGCGAACGGCATTGAAGATGAAGCCACCCTCACGCTCAAATTTCCGAAGGGACGCGCCACCATTTTTCTGACGTGGCGGGCGGAACACCGGGGCAATACGATGCGATTGCGCGGTGACGCCGGCGAAATCGCGATCGATGACGACACCCTGAGAATCGGTGAGCGAACGATTCGATTCGAAAGCGCGCTCTCGGCTGGATCGCATCACTCCGATTGGTTTGCGGCGATGTTGCCCGACGTGGTGGCAAACTTTCGTTCGCCGGAAACTGCGCAAACTGCCTTCGACGAAGCGGCGCTGTGCCTCTCAGTGATTCGGCGAGCTTACGAAATCGCGTGAGGCTTCGGGCCGCGGGGGGCGGGTTCTGAAAACGTAATCCCAGAGCGGATTACTAACGCCATATCCGTTGGCGTCGTCTTTGTAGTGATGCCGCAAGTGGTACTGCTTTAGCCAAAGACCGACGCCACGTTTCATCGAGAAATGATGGGTCGCGTAATGAATCATGTCGTAGCAGAGATAGCCGAAGAGAAAGCCGGCGAATGCGCCGGGCGCCAGTCGTCCGAAGACGCCCAGAAACAGTAAATAAAACACCGCCGCCACCGGTAGGCTGAACGCCGGCGGCGCGACCAGCCGGCTGGCATCCTGCGGATAATCGTGGTGCGCGCCGTGGACGAGAAAGTGGACTCTCCTTCCGAGACGAGTTTTCGGTTCGTAATGAAAAAGGTACCGATGCATCGCGTACTCGACCAGGGTCCAGATGAGGAGGCCCAGCGCAAACAAACCTGCCGTCGCGCCAATCGACAACCCGCGTTGGCCAAGCGCGAGATAGAGCAGGAAGCCGATCACCGGCAGAAAAATCACCAGCGGCGTCGCCGGGTGCACATGCGAAAAAAATTCGATGAAAGCGTTATCGAAAAACCGCGGCGATTCGTTTTTGTTCGAGACGTAACGCGGCTTCATCTCCTTTACTATTTGCGAATTCGACATCGCTTCAACCTCCAACGGCAGCCGCTTGCATTTGCGCCGGGACCAGGGTGTCGGAAAGAATGTTGAGCGCCTCGTCGAGATCGGCGCGGGTATGGTTCGCGGTGACGCAGGCGCGGAAACAAATTTTGTCCTGCGGAACGGCTGGGTAGTCGACTGGCGCAACCCACAGCCCCCGGTGCCGCAGCTCATGGCCGAGACGATACATTCGTTCGCGGTCGCCGATCACAATCGGCATGATGTAAGTGGTCGAGTTGCCGGTATCCAGGCCGAGGGCGTCGAGCTGCTGGTGAAAATACTCGGCGTTTTCCCAGAGACGCTGACGCAATTGCGGCTGCGTGATTCCGAGTTCCAGTGCTTTCAGAATCGCGGCGACTACGACCGGCGGCAACGCGCAGGAATACACGTACGGGTGGGAATAGAAACGAAGATAGTCGAGCGTTTCCTTCGAACCGGCGACGAATCCGCCCAGCGCGCCGAAGGCTTTCGAGAATGTGCCGTAAAGAATCCGAACTCGTTTCTCGACGCCGAAGTGTTCCACCGCGCCGCGCCCGGTCGGGCCGCAGGCCAGCATCGAATGCGCTTCATCCACGAAGACGCTCGCCTCGTGCGCGTCCGCGACATCCATGAGCGCATCGAGGTGCCCAAAGTCGCCGTCCATGGAATAAATGCCTTCGACGATCACGAGCTGGCGCTTGCCTTTGTGCCGGGTCAACGCGGCATCCAGCGAGGCTGGGTCGTTATGCTCGAACCGCTCCGTGCGGGTGCGGGCCAGGACCGCACCATCACGGAGACTGAGATGCGACCGATTATCCATCACCGCGACGTCGCTCTTGCGGAGCAAACCGGAAATCGTCCCGAGCGCGCCGCCGAATCCGCTATTGAAAAGCATTGCGTCCTCGAATCCGAGAAACTCCGCCACACGCTTTTCGAGCTGGCGATGAAGATCGGTCATCCCGGACAGCATCGGCGAACCACATGCGCCCATCCCGTGGGAGGCGAGCGCCTCATGGGCGGCGGCGATGACCTCGGGATGGTTCGCGAGGCCGAGGTAGTTGTAGGAACAGAGGTTGATGACCGGGTGCGCTTTTCCGCCGTAGTTCAAAGTCGTGCGCGCTTCCGCGGGGGCGAGCATCTGCGGCTCGTAAAGCTCAATGGCCCATTCGCCCGCCTGATGCCATTTCGTGAAAATCGGCGGCGGCTTCAACGGGTCATTGCTGTCCCCGACAAGGAAATCGCTCAGGCTGAATCTAGTCGGATCGGTTTCGATCGCCGAAGCGGTCTCGGTGACCGGTTCTGAAATACTTGAATTCAATGGCATAACAGTGAGGTGCGGCGCTGGCGCGCCAGACGGTTGCTTTTCAGGCAGCGAATGAGGAGCGTCGCAGCAGCGATCGCCGGGTTGGTCATTCGATTGAGCAGGCCGATAAGATATGGAAAGGGCCGCGAAACGTCCACAAGAAAAAGAGCCGTTTTTCGGTCTTCAAGGCACGACCTCGGGCTGGGCGGCAACGGCGTCCGCACGCGAGGCGCGCGTTGCCATAATCAGCGCGCCAGCAAAGAAAATCAGATTCAGAAACGTCCAGAAATAGATTTCTTCCTGACAGAGATCGCGCATGCCCCGCGCGTTGAAAATTGCCAAACCCAGCGCGCTCGCCGCGACGGTTAACTCGCGCCACCAACCAAGGAGGAGGAGTTGTCGCCAGACCTGGTTTCCGGCCGCCGAAAGTCGGACGACCGCGAGGGCGGGCAGCAAGGCGAACGCGTATTTTAACATCGCCCACGCAATCAATTGGGGCGCGCGCCAAAGCTCTTTCGCGAACGGGAAGATTTTCGTCGCGGCAAAACGGAAATCGACATGGCTTAAGGCGAAGCCGTTGAGGAAGAACGTGAGCAGAACGAAAAAGAACACCGCGCTAACGAGCGCGAACCAGCGGAGGGGAAGACGGGCGTGTCGGAAAAGTTCGAGCCAGCCGGCGAACCCGCCGCAGGCCAACAGAGCGCCGACGAGTTTCACCAGATCGAACTGGAAGAAAAAACGCCCAAGTATCAGCCAGAGCAAAATGCCGAACAACGCGGCGACCTTGCGACGAGGGAGGGCCACGACAAATATTCCAGCGGCCAGCGCGCCGAGAAGAAGCTGTCCGCTGAGAAGCAGCTCCGGAATCCGGTCGAGCACGACGTACTTGAGATTGAACGATTCGACGTCGTAGATCACGAGCGGAAGCAATCCGGGAAGGAACAACGCCGGCTTTGAAAAAAACGTGCGCCATCCAGCGGCCGCGACGATGGCCGCGATAGGAAAAATTGTGAGGACGAAAAGCGACCCGTGCCGGAAGAGCGAATAACCGAGGGGCCCGAAGTAAGCCAGGAGCCAAACTGCGACGCCGGCGACCCAAAGTAGGTCTACGACACTGCGGTAACGAAAACCAAGATAGGCGACGAGGGCGCTCCCGGCATAGAACGTGACGTAAGCCAGCGGCCGATGGGTCACGTCATGGATCCAATTCAGGCCCGTTGGGAATAGCCAGAACGC
Organism: Chthoniobacterales bacterium; assembly: GCA_035644055.1. Classification (GTDB taxonomy): domain Bacteria; phylum Verrucomicrobiota; class Verrucomicrobiia; order Chthoniobacterales; family UBA10450; genus AV80. The sequence continues at coordinate 2,255 of DASQPH010000101.1, read as the reverse complement.
GAGCGCGAGCGTTACCGCCAAAAGAGTGAGCTGCACAAAAAGGTAGTCCCTTGGCTCACGCCGCCAGCTGCGCAATTCGCCCAGAAGAAATAAAGCCGCGACCAGGAGAAACGGCGCGCTCCGCCAGGCTGTTTCCACCGCGGTCCGGCGCTGACCGTCCGTTCGCCGTAGGACAATCTCTTCGTTCAGTCGCGCCTGCGCCTGATCCATGGGTAAACCCGCGATCGGCACCCGCCACACGTTGGCCTGCGCTGCCAGCCATCGTTCGGCGGCGTCAGGCGCGAGCCGCGTCAAATCCATCCGGATTTGTCCTTCGTAATCCGCCGGGAGCACGAGGCCATACGGCAGGCTCAGAAAAAACAACATGTCCTCGGCATTCATGTCTTGATGGACATCGTTCGGGAAGAGCGGCCCGTGCGCGAGGTAGGCCGCGTCTTCGGTATGGCCCCCCAATTCGTTGTGACCGTGATCGCTCATCGCAAACAGATAATCCGCCGGCTCCAACCGACCGGTCACTTCACGGATGAAATCGTCGACCTCGCGATACTTCTCACGGTACTCCGGACCGCGGACCGGATATTCGTGGGAAACTTTGTCGGTCCCAATGATGTGGAGGACGAGCACGTCGATCGACGGATCATCGAGCCATTGCCGCGCTTTCCGGTAAACAAACGCGTCGCGCTCGAGCAACGGCGCATGGAGATCTTCGTAATTGAGTGAATCGACAAAGGCATGCGGATAAAGCCGGTTCAAGGTGTGGTCCGATGCGACAACGAGCCGCGTCCCGAGCGCGGCCAACGAAGCCGGCCACGTCGTCCGGCTCGATGCGAACGCGGAAAAATCCTGAAGCGTCGTCCCCATCGTCGCTTCGCGTCCTTCGAAGATGCTCTTGATGCATGGAAACGTCGCCTTCGCCGCGCACGATCGCGCTCGCCCCGAAAGAGACGACGTTCGCAACGAACTAAGAAACGGCATCAACTCCGGATCGAACATTTCCGATTTTCCCGCGCTATCGAGAATGAAAACGACCGCGCGGAAATGCCGCGATGGTTCAAACGCGCGCGCCTGACTGGCGCCCGTGTCCTTGTGTTCCGGCGCGAGCGCAAACATCGCTGCCATCAACAAAACCAGCGGCATCAGACCAAGCACGAGGATGCGCCCGGTTCTCATCGGATCGCCGCTGCTATTGGCTGTCGCTCAACTCTGCAATTTCGCACGCCTACGTTATACATTAGGCGATGATCGAGAAGCCAACAGAGTGGGAAGCCCGATTCGCGGCATTCCTCGGTGATCAGCAGAGCGCGAGCGACACGGCGCACGACGAGGGGCATGTGAGGCGAGTCGTCGCGAATGCGAGGAAACTTGCCGAGGCGGAGGGAGCCGATCTCGCGGTCGTGTTGCCGGCCGCGTGGCTGCATGATTGCGTGGCGATCGCGAAGAATTCACCGCAACGCTCGTCGGCTTCTCGTCTCGCCGCTGAGCGCGCGGCCGCATTCCTGCGCGCGGCGACGTATCCGGGTCAGCATATTCCCGCAATTGAACACGCGATCGAGTCGCACAGTTTCTCCGCTCAAGTGGCACCGCAAACACTCGAAGCGAAGGTCGTGCAGGATGCGGACCGGCTCGAGGCTCTCGGAGCGGTGGGAATCGCACGCACCCTGATTACCGGCGGCGCGAACGGCACGCCGTTCTACGATTTTTCAGAGCCGTTTCCCGTCACCCGCGCGGCCGATGACCGCACGAGCATCATCGATCACTTCTTCACCAAATTACTAACCCTGGCGGAAACGATGCAGACCGTAGCCGGGCGAGCGGCCGCCCAGCAGCGCGCGCAATTCCTGAGGCAATTCCTCACCCAGATCGGCGTTCCATTCCGCTAATCCACGAGGGAATGACATGGCGACCCTAACGGGATTCGAACCTTATACACCGTTTTCGCTACTTTGCCGCAGATTGCGCCCCGCGCGTGGAAAACTGCGCTACAAGCATCCGGCTGAGAAATCCGCTTAGGAAAGATTCGTGCAATTCCACTGTCCGAATCTGTCCGACTAATGGAGTCGGGCATCCCCAGAATCAAAAACGGCGACGCAGTTCCTTGCTGAGTTTGGAGTCAATCATCCACTTCCGGTAATCGTCTCGATATACGCGCAAAAAATCCGCGATTCTGAAGTTCGCCTGTTGCGCGTGCAACGCCGCGCGGATCATCGAATCGCGCTGGGACCCGTATAACCTTTTCGTGGCCTCATCAAACGCGT
>DASQPH010000100.1:0-2394 GCA_035644055.1 Chthoniobacterales bacterium | reverse complement strand
CGTTGCACCGGTGTCAACGATCGACGCGCTGGTGCGCGAATTAAACCTGATCCCGGCGGCGTTGTTAATCGAGCACAACGGCCTGGCCTTGCACCGCGAGGAATGGAATTCGCGCGCCTTGCGCGAGGGCGACAAGATCGAGTTCATCCGCGTCGTCGCCGGCGGCTGAGCCCGCGTCTAATTTAGAAGCTTCGAGCGTTGCGGACGCTAGAAGCTGATCTTTAGAATGCGACCATCGGTACCCACCAGCCATCCGGCTTTTGGACTGGCAAAAGCTACCGCCCAGAAGCCGCTCACACCGGGCAACGTGAACCAGGTGTTTCCCTCGTCCGGAGTCCAGGCCGCGGCTCCGGTCGAAAACATGGGCGGGTCATTGGCGGTGATCACCACCGCTCGACCGAGATTGTTTCCGGCGCCGCCACCAGTCTTACCCACGTAGCTTAAGCCGAAAATGGCTCCCGTCACCGGAGGAGGGTTCGTAAGAGTCCACGTTTGGCCACCATCGCTGGAAGTCGCGGTGCGCGCGTTATTGGGGTTGCCGGGGTCTAAATCACCGCCGCCGACGATGCCATCGAACGGGTCGCGGAAGTCGACAGTGAAGGCGCCTCCGCTAGGCGAGCTGGCCAGGGGAGTGTTATATGCGTTCCACGTGTTGCCTCCGTCTCTGGTAGCCAGGACCCTGGCAATCGCCGCGACGCCTGTCGCTATCCACGCGTTCCTGCCACCTTGTGTTGTGACGCAAGTACCGCTTGACGCGAAGGAGCCTTCGCCGGGCAGCGCCGGCGGCATATTGTTACTGATGTCCTGCCACGTCATTCCGTCAGTCGTGCGCAGGTCCGGGAAAACTCCATTCACTGAGTCGCTGTGCGCAATCCCACGATTCGGCGTCCAGAACGCGAAGCCGTCGTAGAACGCATTCGGATTCTGGTTCTCAAACTGCATCGTCCAGGTAGCTCCGCCGTCGACCGTCTTGTAAATGCGAAAATCTGTTGGATTTGCTCCAATAGACATCAGATAAGCAACACTGGCGCTGAACGCCTGCACATCGCGGAACTGCAGCGTTTCGGCGCCCGGCACTACACTAGCGTTCCAAGTCTGTCCGCCGTCGGTCGTGACGGTGAACGTACCGTTGCGGCCGCACGCCCAGACCACCTGCGGGTTCACCGGCCAGACCGCGATCAGACCGTTGGTGGTGCCGCTGTTTTGCGGAGTTAGTGTGGGTTGATGAAGATGAGTTGGAGAAGCTTCCTGCGCGCTGAGGACTGTGCAGGCGAACGCCGGAATCAGGAAAAGGGTCAATGATCGTTTCAACATGGGAATTCCTCCAAAAGTAAGTTCGAGGAGCCTAGGCCGCGCTCTAAAAGGCGTCAAACTCACCGCCGCACGAAAAAACTTCCTTTCGGAGCAGCAGTGGGGTCAACTCTGAATTCCTTGACAGGTGAGGGGAGAAAACAACCCGGAGTTGCGTCTTGACATGTATTAGGCCGGTGTTGACCTAATTATCGTTAGGAAGGCGCTTGAGTGCGCGCGACCAGCACGCGCATGCCGTCGATCTGAGAAACGACAATCGGCGTTTCGGCGGAAATAAATTCGCCCTCGGTGATGACATCGACGATCTGTTCCCCGAATTTCCCTTTTCCGCTCGGACGTAGTGTGGTCATCGCTAATCCGCGCGTTCCCGGTGAAATGGACCGGCCGGTGGCGAATTCTCGCGGTGCACTGAAAGATGGGCCCGAAGGGTTTGCCGCCATTAGCGCGAAACGGCGATAGAAACTGGTGCGCGGCAGGTACCGCGCGAGCAATGCGATCACGATCATGGAAGCGATGATTGCGATCGACAAATTCAGCATCGGGACGAGCAGCATTTTGGTCGAGGGAACGAGCGGCTGATCGGGATAGCGATCGACCATTGCCCAGAACAAAGAGGCGAGAATGAGGAAGGCGCCGACCACGCCAAAGATGATGGTGGAGTGGGCGAAGAAGAGCACTTCAATGAGAACGAGGGTAACGCCGAGCACAAAAAATACCGCTGCTTCCCAACCCGCCAGACCGGCAAGGTAATGGCCGAGGAAAAAGAGGACGAAACAAATTCCCGCCACGACGCCCGGCAACGTCGCGCCCGGAATTTTGAACTCGAGATAGGCGCAAACAATTCCGAGCAGGAGGAGCAACGGCGCCAGCGCCGTTATCCAAAAAGCGAATTGCTCGAAACCGGTTGGCTGTAACCGAACGAGCTGGCCGCTGAGCTTCGCCTTCTTCGCAAGATCATCGATGGATTGCGCGATCCCATCCGCCAGCAGCGGATGGCCGTTAATCATCTCGGTGGCTTCCTGCGCGTTCAAGGTCAGGAGCGAACCTTTCGCGTGTACGACGCGGTCGCCAATTTTCACTTCC
>DASQPH010000099.1:0-4286 GCA_035644055.1 Chthoniobacterales bacterium | reverse complement strand
TCCGGATTGAACTTCACTTCAACGAGGGCGCGAATCTCTTTTTCGCGGGTCGTCTCCGCAAAACCGGGCGCGGCCAGTAAAACGAAAAGCGTGGCCAATCGCGCAATATGCAATCCAGATTTGAAGGCCGGCGGATTTACTAAAGTCATCGCTTCAACAGCGGTTTAAGATATTGGCCGGTGTAACTAATCGGGAGCGCCGCAATTTCTTCCGGCGCTCCGGCCCCAACGATTTTTCCTCCGCGCTCGCCACCTTCCGGACCGAGATCGATGATCCAGTCCGCGCACTTGATCATCTCCAGGTTGTGCTCGATCACGACCAGCGTGTTGCCGGTGTCGCGCAATTTCATCAACACCTGAAGCAGCTTCTCGATGTCGGCGAAATGCAGACCGGTCGTCGGTTCGTCGAGAATGTAAATCGTGCGGCCCGTCGCGCGTTTCGCCAGTTCGGTCGCGAGTTTCACTCGTTGGGCTTCGCCGCCGGAAAGCGTCGTGCCGGCCTGGCCGAGCCGCAGATAACCGAGACCCACATCGAGCAACGCAACGAGCTTGTCGGAAACCGACGGAACATTTCGGAAAAAGCGCGCGGCTTCATCAACGGTCAGGTCCAGGACGTCGGCGATGTTTTTTCCCTTGTAAGTGATCTCGAGCGTCTCGCGATTGTAACGCTGCCCACGGCACACCTCGCACTCGACGTAAACATCCGGCAAGAAATGCATCTCGATCTTGATCAGGCCGCCGCCCTCACAGTTTTCGCAGCGGCCCCCTTTGACGTTGAAGCTGAAGCGCCCGGCGTCGTATCCGCGGACGCGCGCGGCGGGTAGTTGCGCGAACAATTCGCGAATCGGTGTGAACGCGCCGGTGTAAGTGACCGGATTCGAGCGCGGCGTGCGGCCGATCGCGCTCTGGTCGATCACGATTGCCTTGTCGAGCTGGTCCAGGCCATGCAGAGCGCGATGCGCTCCCGGTTTGTCTTTCGAATTGTAGAAATGCCGGAAAAGCGCGCGCCGCAAAATATCGTCTACGAGGGTCGATTTCCCACTGCCGGAAACTCCGGTCACGCAGGTGAGCAATCCGATCGGGAACGAAGCCGTCACGTTCTTTAAATTATTTTCCGTCGCGCCGACGACCGTCAGCCAGCCATCACCGATTTGGGTCGAGCGTGGTTTCGCGCGTTCTCGTGGAATCGCGATCCGGGCCCGGCCGGAAAGATAATCCGCCGTCGGCGAATTCTTCGCCGTCAAAACTTCGGCGAGCGTTCCTTGCGCGACGATCTCGCCGCCCCGCGGACCTGCCCCAGGCCCAAGATCGAGAATGTGGTCCGCGGCGCGGATGGTTTCTTCGTCGTGCTCGACGACGATCACGGAATTTCCGAGATCGCGCAGTCTGCGAAGCGTCGTCAGCAGCCGCGAGTTGTCACGTTGATGCAATCCGATGCTCGGCTCGTCCAGAACGTAAAGAACTCCGGCCAGCCCGGAGCCGATCTGCGTCGCCAGCCGGATTCGCTGTGCTTCGCCGCCGGAAAGTGTGCCGCTCTCGCGATTGAGCGAAAGATAATTGAGCCCGACTTCGACCAGGAACTGGAGCCGCGAGTCGATTTCCCGAACGACGTCGGTCACAATCTGTCGCTGCTGATCGGTCAACCCGAGCCGCCGAATGTATTCCGCCGCCGCGTCGGTCGTTAGCTCGCTGAATTGATGAATGTTCAATTCCCGTCCGCTCGAATCGTTGATCGTCACCGCCAGAATTTCCGGTTTCAACCGCGCGCCGTGACATGTCTGGCAGGGGACGCGCGTCATGAACGCGCGAATCCGATTTCGCGTGAACTCGCTTTCCGTTTCCGCGTAAAGCCGTTCCATCTGCGGCACGAGTCCTTCGAACGGCCGCGCCGTCTTGGGCGATTTCCCGTTACCGCCTATGTTAATCTGGATCGGCTCGTTGCCCGTTCCGTAATAGAGCGCCTGTTTGAATTTATCCGGCAACTCCGCGAACGGGATCGCTTCGTCCACCCCGAAGTGTTTCACCAGCGCCCGTTGTAAATTGCGATAGTAAGCCAGCATCGGCTTCGTCCCGCGCCGCCACGGCGTCATCGCTCCTTCCTTCAACGACTTCTCGGGGTCCGACATCAAATCCGCGTCGCAAACCAGCTGCGTCCCCAGTCCATGACAGGCCGGGCACGCCCCGAGATGGCTGTTGAACGAAAAATGTTTCGGGGTCAGCTCGCCTAACGAGTAGTTGCTCTCCGCGTTCCCGTAGTCGGTCGTGTACCGGACGATTTCCCATTCGTCTGGTAGGGACGCCGCGCTGCGGCGTCCGTCATCGTCCTGGCTCTCCGATGCTCCCGGACGCCGCAGCGCGGCGTCCCTACCACGCAGTACAACGATCCGGTTTCCGCCCCAGCGCAGGGCCGTTTCCACGGAATCCGCCAGCCGCGTTCGCACGCCCTCGCGGATCACGAGCCGATCGACGACCGCCTCGATCGTGTGTTTCTCCGTCTTCTTTAGCCGGATCGGTTCCGGTTTTCCCAACTCCATGATCTCGCCATCGATCCGAACCCTGACGAACCCTTCCCGCTTCGCCTTTTCGATCACGTCGCGGAATTCGCCCTTCTGATTCTGCACCAGCGGCGCGAGCAAAATAATTTTCGTCTCGGCCGGGAACGCGAGAATCTGATCTACGATCTGTTGCGGCGTCTGCCGATGGATTGCCTGGCCCGTGATCGGGTCATGCGGCTGCCCGACCGCCGAAAACAGAACACGGAGATAATCGTAAATTTCCGTGGTCGTTGCGATGGTCGAGCGGGGATTTGCCCCGGCGCTCCTTTGTTCGATCGCGATCGCCGGCGACAGTCCTTCGATGAAATCGACGTCCGGTTTTTCCATCTGATCGAGGAACTGCCGGGCGTAGGCGGAGAGGCTTTCCACGTAGCGGCGTTGCCCTTCGGCATAGAGCGTGTCGAAGGCGAGCGACGACTTCCCCGAGCCGCTCAGGCCCGTGATAACGACCAGTTTTTCCCTCGGAATCCGGACGTGGAGATTCTTGAGATTGTGCTGGCGTGCTCCGCTGATCTGGATAGTTTGCGCTGGCATCGGACGAAAAATGTCGAACCTATCAGTCAAGCATAACCGTCCCGTTTCTCCAGCCGAAAGCGCCGATCATGAGTGAAAACGACCGCAGCATTTCCCACGAAGAATTGGTCCAGTTGCAGAAGAAATTCAGCGAGATCAAGCACGCGATTAACAACGCGCTCGCGGTGATGATGGCGCTGTCCGAGATGTCGCAACGCCGTCCGGATTATTCCGAAAAGCTCGCCAGCACCGTGCTAACGAAAGCGCCCCAAATCGTCTCCGGGCTTCAGGAATTTACCCAGGCCTTGAACGAAAAAGCCGGCGGCCCGAAGCCGGAAACGGTCCCGTAATTCTGTCGGGCGAACTAGGGTTTCGGCGAAGCGGAAACTGAAGCGGCGGCGCTTGGTTTCGGCGAGGCGGCTGGAGCGGTGGCTGCCGGCGCGACCGATCGCGAGGTGGTCGGCGCCGGACTCAGCGTCGCGGAAGCAACGGCGGCCGGCGAATTATTTGGGCTTATCGCAGGAGTTGCTGAACCGGTCGGCGAACCGGCGACGGAGGCGCCTGGGATTGGCGTCGCCGAAGCGACCGGTGCCGGTGTCTGCCCCAGGCTCAATTCGCGGGTAAGATTGCTCGGCGTGTTCGCCTTGCGCGCGTAGAGGATCGAGAGAACGAACGTCAGCAGGAAAAAGATCGCGGCCAGCCAGCCGGTGAACTTGGTGAGGACGTTGGTCGTCTGGGCGCCGAAGATATTTTCCGTGACGCCGCCGCCAAAAGCCGCGCCCAGGCCTTCGCTTTTCGGGCGTTGCATCAGGATCACGAGAATCATCAACACCGCGATGAACACGTAAATCCCGAGGAGAATGTTAATCACCAGGCTCATTTGGGACGGGCAATATGACCAGCAAATGACGAATGTCGAATGTCGAATGTCGAATGTCGAAGCAAGATGGATGTCTTAGCGAACTGATTCGGGTTTCGTCATTCCTTTGTCCTTCGTCATTCGTGCTTCGTCATTTTATTTCGTTCCAGATCTCATCCAGTTCTTCGAGCCCGACTTCGCCCAGCTTCTTTCCGCGCGTCCGCAACTCGTCTTCAACGCGATTAAACCGCGACACGAATTTGTTCGTGGCCGTCTGCAAAGTTTCCTCGGCATCGAGCCCGCTCTTTCGCGCGAGATTTACGACGGCGAAGAGAAGATCGCCGATTTCATCCGCGATCC
>DASQPH010000098.1:0-3565 GCA_035644055.1 Chthoniobacterales bacterium | reverse complement strand
CGTCCACCGTGACGCCGGGATGCAATTCAATTAGAACGAGGCCGCCGCCCTTCTTCACTTCGAACACGCACAGGTCGGTGATGATGAGGTTGACGACTCCTAAGCCAGTGATGGGCAGCGTGCATTTTTCCAAAATCTTCGAACTGCCGTCCTTGGCGCAATGCTCCATTACGACAACGACGCGCTTCACTCCGGCGACGAGATCCATCGCTCCTCCGGGCCCTTTGACCATTTTGCCCGGCACCATCCAGTTTGCGATGTCGCCTTTGTCTGTCACCTCAAACGCGCCGAGAATTGCGAGATCGATGTGCCCGCCGCGAATTTGCCCGAATGAATCGGCGCTCGAGAAAAACGCCGAGCCGGGCATCGTGGTGATGGTCTGCTTCCCGGCATTGATCAGGTCAGCGTCGACTTCGTTCTCTTTGGGGAACGGGCCGATGCCGAGTAATCCGTTCTCGGACTGAAGCGTGACGTTCATTCCTTTGGGAATGTAGTTAGCGACAAGCGTTGGAATGCCGATACCGAGATTGACGTAATAGCCATCGCGCAACTCCTGCGCAGCGCGCTTCGCCATCAATTCGCGAACCGGTGACTCTTTTTTTGAACCCGGCGCGCCCAGGACCGTGCGGAACTCGATCCGCTTCTCGTACTTCGCGCCTTGAATGATGCGGTTAACGAAAATGCCCGGCGTGTGGATCTGGTTCGGATCCAACTCGCCGACTTCGACGAGTTGCTCGACCTCGGCGACGCAGACCGTGCCACAAGTGGCGATCATCGGGTTGAAGTTCCGTGAGGTTTTTCGAAAAATAAGATTGCCTGACTTGTCCCCCCTCCAAGCCTTCACGATCGAAAGCTCGGCGGTGATTCCTGGTTCGAGCACGTATTCGGTGTCGCCGAAAGTTTTTGTCTCCTTACCCTCGGTCAGTTTTGTGGCGAACCCGGTCCGAGTATAAAATCCCGGAATTCCCGCGCCGCCCGCGCGCAATCGCTCGGCCAGTGAGCCCTGCGGGATGAGTTCGAGTTCGAGTTCGCCTGCCAGCACCTGCCGCTCGAACTCCTTGTTCTCGCCGACGTAGGAGGCCATGACTTTTTTCACCTGTCGTGCCGGCAGCAGAACTCCCATGCCGAAGTTATCCACGCCAGCGTTGTTGCCCACGATCGTGAGGCCCCTGACGCCACTCGCGTGCAAGGCGGCGATGAGATTCTCCGGTATCCCGCACAGGCCAAATCCTCCGGCAGCGATCGTCATGTTGTCGTGAAGCAGGCCGTCAAGCGCAGCCTTGGCGTCAGGATAGACTTTGCTCATGGGAAGAGATTAACCACGGATCATCGGAATGCGAGCGAGACAGGCGCCGTCCAGAGTTGCCGACGCAGAAATCATCGGCAGATTGGACGTTCAATTTCATGGCCACAAAAACGCTCGCGCATCAACTCGCGAATTACGCTTGCGAGTTAAAATTCGAAGACCTTTCAAAAGAAGTTGTGCACGAGGTGAGGCGCCGGGTAACCGATTCGCTTGGCTGCGCGCTCGGGGCGTGGAACGAAGAACCATGCGCGATCGCGAGAAAGGTCGCCTCGGAATTCTCGGCAAAGAATGGATCGACAATCATCGGGACGGCGCACCAAGCCCCGCCGGATTGGGCTGCGTTCGCTACCGGCTGTTGCATTCGCTATTTCGATTACAACGACACCTATTTGTCGAAGGAACCGGCGCATCCCAGCGATAACATTTCGGCGGCGCTGGCCGTTGCCGAAAGCGTTGGCGCGACCGGCAGGGAATTCATCACCGCGATCGCGCTCGCTTACGAAGTGCAGTGCCGGTTTTGCGACGCGGCGAGCCTCCGTGCACGGGGCTGGGATCACGTGACCTACGGCGCATTTTCAACGGCACTCGCGTCGGCGAAGTTAATGAAGCTTGAGCCGGAGAAAACGCGGCACGCCGTGAACATCGCCGGCGTGGGTTGTGCGGCGATGCGGCAGGCGCGCGTCGGTGAGCTTTCTCACTGGAAAGGTGTGGCTTTTGCCGATGCTGCGCGACGCGGCGTTTACTCGGCAGTGCTGGCGCGCGCGGGCATGACCGGTCCGGCGCCGATTTTTGAAGGCCAAATGGGTTTCGAAAAGGAACTTGGCGTTTCGTTGGGCGACGTTGGCGAGAAATTCAAAGGCGCGCCTGCGATGATCCTCAACACGAGTATCAAATATTGGCCCGCGGAATATCATAGCCAGAGCGCGATCGAAGCGGCCTTGTTTCTGCGAGAACAAATCGACGATGTGTCGCAAGTGAAAGCGATGATGATCGAAAGTCACGATGCGTCCGTCGACATTATCGGGAGCGAACCGGAGAAATGGAGACCGGAGACGCGCGAAACCGCCGATCACAGTTTGCCCTACATCACCGCGATCGCCTTAATCGACGGCGAGGTAACCGAAAAGCAATTTCAACCGAAGCGTTTCATGGATCCGAAGATCTGGAAGTTTTTGGAGAACGTGAAAGTCGAACGCAACGCGGAGTTGAGTGCGATGTATCCGGGCGCAGTGGCTAACATCGTGCATGTCGATCTTGCGGACGGGAGGCGATTGACCAAGCGCGTCGATTATCCGCTGGGGCACGCGAAGAATCGTCTCGAAGATTTTGAAGTGGAAAAGAAATTCTTGAAACTGGTCGCCCCAACTTTTACTCGCGATCACGCGGCAAAAATTATTGAGCACGTCTGGAGTATGGACGAACAGAGAGACGTGCATCATTTGATGAAGCTGGTGCGAGTTCACTGAGCATGAAGAAGACCGAGCGCGTAATGACAACGTTCCGGCAGCTGATCGCAAAAGGAACAGTGATGATGCCGGGCGTGCCGAACGCGGCATTGGCCCGACAGGTCGAGCGCGCCGGTTTCGACGCGGTTTACATCAGCGGAGCGGGAATGGCCAACGCGACCGCAGGCGTTCCCGATATCGGTTTACTGACGCTGACCGAAGTCGTGCAACTGGCAGGCTATGTCGCAAAGGCGGTGAATATCCCGGCGATTGTCGATGCCGACACCGGTTTTGGTGGCGCGGGAAATGTGGCCCGCACAATTCAGGAATTGGGAAAAGCCGGTCTGGCCGGATGTCACATCGAAGATCAGGAATTTCCCAAGCGTTGCGGACATCTTGCCGGGAAATCGATTGTCGATGTTGAGGAGATGGTCGGGAGAATCAAAGCGGCAGTTGCGGCGCGGCAGGATCCTGATTTCATGATCATCGCGCGCACGGATGCGCGGGCAGTGGAGGATTTTGATCGCGCGGTCGAGCGGGCCGGCCAATATCTCGCCGCCGGGGCGGACGCGATCTTTCCGGAAGCGTTGCAAAGCGCGGACGAGTTTCGCGATTTCGCCAAGGAGATCGACCGGCCGTTGCTCGCAAACATGACCGAGTTCGGCAAGAGTCCGTTGCTTTCCGTCGAGCAACTCTCCGATTTCGGTTACCGGATGGTGATTTTCCCGATGAGCGCCTTCCGGGTTGCCATGAAAGCGAGCGAAGCGTTCTTCCGCGGATTGAAAAAGGCCGGCAGCCAATCAGATTGGCTCGA
>DASQPH010000097.1:0-17436 GCA_035644055.1 Chthoniobacterales bacterium | reverse complement strand
CCTCGCGGCGGCGCGGCCCAAATCGAAAATCAAAACGCGCGTGGTGGACGGCGAGTTCGAGTCGCAAGTCTTGTAGCGACGTCGCTACAACTTAGGACTCGTTAGCGCCCTGTCGGCATCGCCCGGCGCCACTTTCCCTTTCTCCGCGCCAGGCAACGCGCCGATGTCGGATTGAAATTTTTCCACGCTCTCGAAACCCGCGGGCGTTGCCTGGCCTTTCGTGTAAACCCCGGCGTCGCCACTTTTCCGAACGATAACAAAACCGGCATCGCCAAACGGCACCGCGTTCGAACCCAGCGGCGTGTCGTAAACATAATTCGAGCTCGCGGCGAAAATCGTGTTCGACGGATCGGATGCTTTGACTTTGTAAAGCTTGAGCGCGGACTTGCCCGACAGCATCAGAGTCGCCGGCGGTCCGCTCATCATCGCGGCGCATTGAGCGTTCGGCGCGCTGAGAATCCGCTGAAGATCGTCCGGTTTCACATAACCATTTTGGACGAGCTTGTTGCAATATTCCGAGAGGCCGTTCGCGGGATAATCGCCGGGCCAGGCGCGATTGGAATCCGACTTCGCCGCGCCATCCGTCGCCATGCGAAAGGCGATGAGATACAATTCCCGCCCGTTATTCATCGTCCGCGTCAGATCGCGTTTGACGAGTGCGTTCTTAAGCGTCGGCCACGCGAGAATTAAAGCGATCGCGATCAGCAAGGCGACCACGAGGATTTCCATTCTGCCAAAGGCAGCACAAGAATATCTCGGACGGCAGTGAGGCACCGAAGAGCGAAATCCTAGGGGGTGTTGGGCAGTAAGAGAGCGTTACTCTGCGAAAGCCAGGTCGTGCCGTTGGGCGCAAAAATATCCGTCTTCGATGAGCCGCCAGTCGCGCCCTGGACAGTTGAAGTACCAGCGGTGGAATTCACCACACATGTCTCGACACTCCCGCTCATATCACATCGAATCACAACCGCTTTCTTTCCCTTCCAGACGCCGCCTTTTTTCGTAGGATCGGTACTGTAAACTGCGAAAGACCCGCCGATGTTTGGTGCGTCCGCAATCAGCGGAAAACTCGGATTAGATGTTTCGTTAAGTCCGAGCTCGTAGGCGAAATTATTCGTGCCAACTTCAACACGATCCGCCGAGGCAGTCGTCTTTTCGTCTGGCACAGTAGGCGACCAGACTGATTTACCCAGATAAAAAAGCTTCTCGCTCGGAAGATAATTGGGGACCAAGCAGGCGAACGCCGCATTCGACAAGCTGCTCGACGTGAGCGGCGTGACTGGCGGATCGGCGGCCTGGCCATCTTTGTCCGGGAATTTTCCGTCGTTGTCGCTGGCGTAAAGCTTGCAGGCCAGCGCGATTTGTTTCGCGTTCGACAGGTCCTTCGTCTGCGCTCCCCGTTCCTGAACGGTCGAATAAACCGGCAACGCGATCCCGGCCAGAACAGCGATGATCGAGATGACCACAAGAAGTTCGATGAGGGTAAAGGCGGCAGAAGAATTTCTTTTCATGAGCGCGGGCGAGAATGGCGAACCGGCGCGCGTCCGGTCAAGCAGAATGCGGCGCAGTCGCGCCATCATCAGCCTTCCAGCTTGAACGCCACCGTCGCGAGCGGCGGAAGGCTGATCATTAGCGAGTGGGTCCGGGCTTGCCATGGAAAATCTTCGGCTTCGAAGCCGCCCATGTTTCCGACGTTAGTGCCGCCGTAAGTCTCGGCGTCGGTGTTAATGATCTCGCGATAAAAACCGGCGACGGGAACGCCGAGCCGATAGCCGTGGCGGACGACCGGCGTCGCGTTGACGACGAAGACGATGACGCCACGGTCACGCGAACGGCGCATGAAAGCGACCACACTGTTCTCCGAATCATGGAAATCGATCCACTCGAATCCTTCGTGGGTATCGTCGCAATCCCAGAGCGCGGCCTCGTTTTTGTAAACGTAGTTGAGATGCTGAACGAGCCGGCGGAGACCGTCGTGCTTCGGCAGAGTGGTAAGCTCCCAATCGAGCTGGCTGTCGTGGTTCCATTCGCGGCGCTGACCGAATTCGCCGCCCATGAAAAGCAGCTTCTTGCCGGGATGCCCATACATCCAGGCGAGAAACATCCGCAGATTCGCGAACTGCTGCCATTCGTCGCCCGGCATCTTATTGAGAAGCGAACGTTTGCCGTGCACGACCTCGTCGTGGCTGAGCACGAGAATGAAATGCTCCGCGAACGCGTACATGAGCGAGAACGTGATGCTGTTGTGATGGAAGCGGCGAAAGATCGGATCGAGCGCCATGTAATGAAGGAAGTCGTGCATCCAACCCATGTTCCATTTGAAGCCGAATCCGAGGCCGCCGAGATAGGTCGGCTGAGTAACGCCGGGCCAGGCGGTGGATTCCTCGGCGATCGTCATGATGCCGGGAAAACGCTCGTAGCAAACTTCGTTGAAGCGTTTCAGGAAATAGACGGCCTCCAGATTCTCCCGGCCGCCGAATGGGTTCGGGACCCACTCGCCGGCCTTGCGCGAGTAATCGAGGTAGAGCATCGAGGCGACGGCGTCCACGCGCAGACCGTCGATGTGATATTTGTCGAGCCAGAAGAGCGCGTTGCCGATGAGAAAATTGCGGACTTCGTTCCGGCCGAAATTAAAAATGAGCGTGCCCCAATCCTGGTGCTCGCCCTGGCGTGGATCGGCGTGCTCGTAGAGATCGGTGCCGTCGAATTCGGCGAGCGCGTGAATGTCTTTCGGAAAATGGGCCGGTACCCAATCCATGATCACCCCAATGCCGGCCTGATGGCATTTATCGACGAAATGCCGGAACTCGTCCGGGCTCCCGAAGCGGCTCGTGGGCGCGTAGTAGTTCGTGACCTGATAACCCCACGAGCCTTCGAACGGGTGCTCGGCGATCGGCAACAGTTCGATGTGGGTGTAACCCATCTCGAGTACGTAGCCGATGAGCTCGTCCGCTAATTCCAGATAGCTGAGCGAACGATTTCGTTCCTCGGCTTTTCGCCGCCACGAGCCGAGATGCACTTCGTAAATGCTGATCGGGCTGGCTTGGAGTTTTCGCTCCGGCCGCGCTTTCATCCAATCGCGGTCGCTCCATTGGTAGCGGTCGAGATTGTAAACCATCGACGACGTTTCCTTCCCATGCTGGCTGAAGAAGCCAAACGGGTCCGCCTTCAACAAGAGCGCGCCGCGTTGCGTCCTGATCTCGAACTTGTAATGCGCGCCTTCGCTCACTCCCGGCAAAAACAATTCCCAGACGCCGCTACCGAGGAGACGCCGCATCGGATTGACGCGGCCATCCCAGCCGTTGAAATCGCCGACGACGCTGACGCGCTGTGCGTTCGGCGCCCAGACGGCGAAATACACGCCATCGGTGTCGCCGATCTTGCGCAGATGCGCGCCAAATTGCTCGGAGAGCTGAAGGTGATTTCCCTCGGAAAAAAGATGCAGGTCCACTTCGCCCATGATCAGGCCATAGCTGTAGGGATCGCGGACGAGCGCCGTGGATTCGTCCCAGCCCGTGAGATGAACGTGGTAATCAATGTCGCGTTTCATCCCCGGGATCGTCGCCTGGAAAAATCCTTCCGGCCGAAGACGGTCCGCGACGAAGCTCTGTTCGGCTTTCCGATGGGCAACGATGCTCACTTCCTTCGCGTCCGGACGAAAGACGCGGACGACGAGATCGTCACCCACGCGATGCGGCCCGAGGATGCGGAACGGATCGGGATGCGCGCCGGCGAGAAAGAGATTTAGCTCGTCGACGGGCACGCCGGTTATTTCGAAGGAACTCATGCGATCGTAATTTAAAACGCGTCGCGCGAATGTCGTGCGCGGATTTTAGAGTCTTCTGTAGCCGCTTCGCTATGCGAAGCGTGAGACAGATTCACGCTGCTATCACGCTTCGCACAGCGAAGCGGCTACAGAAAGGCGCCCTACCGATAAATCCAGAGCAGCAATCCCGGCAGCGCGATTCCGGCGAGCAGACAAATCGTGGCGACGAGTGGCCGGTTGCTGAAACGATACGCCATGATGATCCCGATGATCGTGGTGGTGATCAGACCGATGGCGGTTGCGAGCATGAAATAACGTAGCGGTGTCGGCTGACGGCCGGGCGTGCCGGGGACATGCGCGTCCTTGTGGATGAACGAAAGCGCGGCGAGCGCCGGCGGCGCGATGTAGGTCTTGTCTTTTTTCGATTCGTGCCAGTTGAAGAGCTGCCATGAACCGGTGACGGCGAAAAAGATCAGCATCGGGGCGAAGAGACAGCCGAGAAAGAGATGGAGCGAGCGCAGCGATTTCATTGGTGACGCCGAGATAACACAGATGCTCGGGGCGGCAAGAGTTTCCGTTTCCCTTGCGCGCAGAGCGGGCGCATAGTTTTCGGCGAATGGATTCACCGACAAACGAGGCCGCAGCCGAACTGCTCCAGACTTACACTGAGGGCGGCGGAATAAACTATCTCGATGCCGCGGCCAATCTTCCGTCGAGGCCGGCGATCGAAGAGGCGTGCGTCGACCTGATGAGCCTGATGTTTCCCGGTTTTCATGGCGAACCGTTCGTCGATTCGAGCGATCTGCCGGACGTGACGCGGAGCCGGATCCGAAGGTTGCATGCCCGGATGAAGCCGGAGATTTCCAAGAGCTTCAACCAGCTAGACCGGGATGCGGCGGATATTCAGGCCGAAGAAATCCTGACGTGGTTCATGTCGCAGCTGGGAAAACTTCGCAAGGTTCTGTGGACCGATGTTGACGCGGCCTACGAGGGCGATCCGGCTGCGACGAGTTACGAGGAGGTCATCGTCGCGTATCCGGCGATCGAAGCGATCGCGATCCAGCGAATGGCGCATCTGCTTTACGAAAGAAAAGTGCCGCTCATTCCGCGGCTCATGACGGAGTGGGCCCACACGCGCACCGGGATCGACATTCATCCCGGCGCAAAGATCGGCCCGCATTTTTTCATCGATCACGGGACCGGAGTCGTCGTCGGAGAGACCTGCAACATTGGGGAGCGGGTAAAGTTGTATCACGCGGTGACGCTGGGCGCGCGCAGTTTTCAAAAGGACGAGCACGGCAAAATCAAGAAGGGCGGGAAACGCCATCCGACCTTGGAGGACGACGTTACGATTTATCCGAACTCGACTGTCCTCGGTGGCGAGACCGTGATCGGCGCGCGAAGCACGATCGGCGGAAACGTTTTCCTGATCCAAAGCGTGCCGCCGGATTCGCTGGTTTATTATGAAGAGAAGCAACTCCAGATCGTGCCGAAGCGGCGCGCTGGAGCGAAGGACTTCACGGCGTAGGGATGATTTATCTCGATTACAACGCGACCACGCCGCTGGGCGCGGCCGCGCGGGAAGCGATGGAGCCGTTTCTGGCGCGCTATTACGGCAATCCTTCGAGTGTGCACGGGGCGGGACGCGAAGCGCGCGCCGCCGTTGATGACGCGCGCGATCGGCTGGCGGACTTGCTCGGCGCGAAACCGCACGAGCTCATTTTCACGAGCAGCGGGACGGAGTCGAATAATCTGGCGGTGCTCGGGCTCGCGCGGGCGCACGCTAGCCGCGGCCGGCATTTGATTTGCGCCAGCACGGAACATCACGCGGTGCTAAACGGGTTCCAGCATTTGGCAAAACGCGAGGCGTTCGAGGTCGCGTTCCTGAATGTCGATCGACACGGTCTGATCGATCCGGATGAACTTGCCGACGCGATTCGCAGCGACACCACCCTGGTCTCGATCATGACCGCGAACAACGAGACCGGCGTCCTCCAGCCGATGACGGAACTCGCGCGACTCTGCGAAGAGCACGGGGTTCTTTTGCACAGCGACATGGTGCAGTCTTTCGGCAAAAGCGAAACGAACCTCGATGGTGTGACCGCGGCCGGTTTCGCCGCCCACAAATTCTATGGGCCAAAAGGCGCGGGACTCCTCTACCTCCGCGCCGGCATCCCGATCGAGCCGATTCAATTCGGCGGCGCCCACGAGAATCAGCGACGTCCCGGGACCGAGAACGTGCCCGCGATTGTTGGAATGGCGGCGGCGGCGGAATTTGTTTCGCGCGATCGCGCCGAGGAACAGAAACGCGAAGCTGTTTTGCGCGACAGTTTATGGGGAAAAATTTCCGCGGCTTGCCCGAACGCGATCCAGAACGGCGACGGCGCGCCTCGGCTCGCGAACACGCTCAACGTTAGTTTTCCCGGCCTCAGCTCGGAAACGCTCTTGATGGCGCTGGACCTCGACGGCATCTGCGCCTCGAGCGGCTCCGCCTGTATGGTCGGATCGGTCGTGGCGTCGCACGTCCTTCTCGCGATGGGTTTGCCCGCGGAACTGGCGGGCGCCGCTGTCCGCTTCTCGTTAGGCCGCGAGACAACCGATGAGGAAATCAATCGCGCCGGTGAGATTACCGGGCGCGTTATCAATCGCGTCCGCTCAGCGGGCGCAAAAAATCGCCTGGCGTATGCCGCTGTTTAGACAGCTCGATTTCGTTTTTCCAACGACGCCAACTCTCGTCGTCCTGGGACGCGATTCGGCGCTCGAAGCGAAAGCGCGCGAAATCCTGGCGCCGCTCGATGCCGACAGGCTCGGGCGCCAAGTTCACGTGGAATGGAATGCGCGACTCTTCAGCGCCGCCGGACGCGCCGATTCGCGCCGCAACCTGATCTCGTTGAATCCGCGCCTGCGCGAACACGATGCAGCCGAGATCGATCGCACGCTCCGCCACGAGCTGGCGCATTTGCTCGCGCAATTCCGCGCGGGTCGCCGGCGCATTCCACCGCACGGCGCCGGATGGCGTCGTGCCTGCCGCGATCTCGGCATCGAGGATGAAACGCGTTGTCATTCGCTGCCTTTTCCGGTGCAGCCACGCGCGCGGCGGTTCCTCTATCGCTGTTCCCGATGCGGCAAGGAATTTCCGAGGGTGCGTCGGATCAAACGCGCGGTCGCGTGCCTCGAATGCTGCCGGAAATTCAACCGCGGCAAATTCGATCCGAAAGCGCGGCTCCGTCTTGCGGAAAAGGAGAAATGATTTAGCTTCTCCGCCCTTCGCTTAAGAAAATATGTTCTCCGCCAGAATATTTCTTTTCGCCGCGCTCCTGGTTTTTCTTGGCCGCAACGCCGACGCTTTTGTCCGCGAGTTCAACGATGTCGGAACTCCCGGCAATCCCATGCTCGTGCCGATCGAGTGGAACAAGGACCGCACGGTTTTGATGCATCTCTCGCTTCCCGCCAGCCCGCCGCTATCCGACGGGTTCGCCTCGTTTAATGATTCCGCCCGGGATGCGCTCAATATCTGGAACCAGAATCTGGTCCACATGCAATTCGCCGTGAACAAGAACTCGATCGTCCCGCCATCCGACACCGACGCAAACACGTCAGTCATCATGACGAATACGATTTATGGGATGCTCTTTGGTGACGGCGTGCTGGCGGTGACCCTAGTGACACCGCGGAACAATCACTTCATCGAAGCCGATGTCGTTTTTAATGCCACTATCGAATGGGATTCCTACCGCGGGCCGCTTCGAGCCACCATGGATTTCCATCGCGTCGCCCTGCACGAATTCGGGCACGTCGTTGGCCTGGATCATCCCGATCAGGCAAAACCCAAGCAATTCGTCAGCGCGATCATGAACTCGACGATCAGTTATGTCGATTCCCTCCAGTCTGACGACATCAATGGCGGGCACAGCATTTACGACACTGGTCCCGACTATCAGAGCTCGGTGCCGGCACCGGATCTGTTGAACTTGTCGACGCGGGCATTTGTCGGCCTCGGCGAGAATGCACTCATCGGCGGTTTTATTGTTCAAGGCTCGCAGCCGGCAACGGTCATTGTGCGCGGGATCGGTTACTCGCTGCCCGCTGTCGGGATCACGGACGCGCTGAAAGATCCGGTCATCGAATTGCACAGCGCGAGCGGGTCGACCCTGGCGACGAGCGACGACTGGATCGACGATTCGTGGGCGAGCACGATCGCCAGTTATCATCTCGATCCGTCGAATAGCCGCGAGTCGGCGATTTTGACCTCGTTGAATCCGGGGAGCTACACAGTGGTCGTCAGGTCGTTCGATAACGGCGACGGCCATCTTACCGGCACCGCGGTCGTGGAATTGTTCGATCTGCACACGACCGGCGGACGCGCCGGAAATATTTCGACGCGCGGTCAGGTCCTCGGCAACGGCAGTCAGCTCCTGATTGGCG
Source organism: Chthoniobacterales bacterium (assembly GCA_035644055.1). GTDB lineage: Bacteria > Verrucomicrobiota > Verrucomicrobiia > Chthoniobacterales > UBA10450 > AV80. Next base: position 9,248 of record DASQPH010000097.1, on the reverse strand, counting down.
GTTTTATTGTCGGCGGAGCGCAATCGAAGACTGTCGTCGTGCGCGCGATCGGACCATCGCTGTCGGCGGCCGGAATTAACCATCCGCTGAACGATCCACTGGTCGAGTTGCACGACGGAAGCGGCGCGACCCTGGCCTCGAACGACAATTGGCAGAGCGGCCCGAATGCGGCGCAGATTCAATCCGAAAATTTGGCGCCGTCGCAACCGAGCGAATCTGCGCTCCAGGCGACGCTCAATCCCGGCAGCTACACCGCCATCGTGCGGAGCGCGAACGGCACGGACGGCGTTGCTCTCGTCGAAGTTTACGACTTAAGCCCGGCGCCGAATTAATCATTCCTGCTCCTGATCCTGATCGTGCTCCTGATCTTTGGAGTAATCGAAGATCCGCCTAAGGGATCATGATCAGGATTATGGTCATGAGCAGGAAGATTAAATCTCTTCCTTCCCCTCGCCCTTCTTCGCTTTTTGTCCGCGCAGCTTCGCCTCGATAAAAAGATCGATGTCGCCGTCCATCACGCCCTGGACATCGCTCGTCTCGGCGCCGGTGCGATGGTCTTTCACCATTTGATACGGCTGGAAAACATAGGAACGAATCTGGCTGCCCCAGGCCACGTCGCCTTTCTCGCCGTACTGCCGATCGATCTCGGCCCGCTTTTTGTCCTGCTCGATTTCGTAGAGCTTCGCCTTCAACATTTTTAGGGCGAGCTCGCGGTTACGTCCCTGGCTGCGTTCCGCCTGGCACGCGACGACGATCCCCGTCGGCTTGTGCACAATGCGGACAGCGGTCTCGACTTTGTTCACGTTCTGGCCGCCTTTGCCGCCGGCGCGAAATGTGTCCACTTCGATGTCCGCCGGGTTGATCTCGATCGGCGTCGAGTCCGCGATCTCCGGCACGACATCGACGCTGGCGAACGAAGTATGCCGGCGCTTGTTGGCGTCGAACGGCGAAATGCGCACGAGCCGATGGACGCCGCGCTCGGGATTCAAATAACCGTAGGCGTATTCGCCCTGGACCAGAAACGTCGCCGATTTGATCCCGACTTCTTCGCCGGTTTGAATGTCGATCGTTTGCGAAGTGAATCCGCTCCGCTCGATCCAGCGTTGATACATTCGCAAAAGCATGTCCGCCCAGTCGCACGATTCCGTTCCACCCGCGCCGGAGTGAATGGTAACGAAGGCGTTCGAACGATCGTTTTCGCCGGAAAGAAACTGACGCAGCTCAAATTCTTCCAGACGATGCAAGAGCGGACCCTGCTCGTGCGCGAGTTCTTTCTCTGCTTCCGCGCGATGACCCGGATCCGATTCTTCGTTCGCGAGTTGGCGCAGCGCTTCGAAATCGGCAACAGCCCGTTCGAGGTCGCGAAGCGGATTCAGCAACGAGCGCAGTCGCGAGACTTCTTCGACGTCGCCCTGGGCCCGTTCGCGATTCGACCAGAAATCGGCGGCGGACATGCGCTCTTCGAGCGCGCGAAGTTGTTCTTCCAGTTTCGGGACGTCAAAGAAACCTCCGCAATTCGCGCACGCGCGACTGGAGTGCTTCTGGTTCGATCACCGAAACTTCGCTGGCCATTCTGGAAAGTAGCGCAACCAATGGCGCTGCTGCAAATGGACGATTATTTCTTGAGCGCGGGAGGCGGCTCGAGGCGGAAAATCGTTTCGCCTTCCTTCATCAGGTCGAGCCGGTCGCGCGCGATCGTTTCGAGATAAATCGAATCGGTTTTCAGAAGGTTCACTTCGCGAGTCTGGTGTGCGAGAAGAGTTTTCTGCTCGTTCACCTGGCTTTGCAGGTTGTCGATTTCGCTCTGGCTTTGCGCGCGCTTTTTGTAGAGCGGCAGGAACAGACTCACGATGACCAGCACGACCGCGGCTGCGAGAAGCAGGCGGAGAATGCTGTTGAGACGCTGCCAGACCGTGGCCTCCCGCCTCGCGCGAAAATCGCCATAGCCCGATTCTTCCACTAGCGCATTTTACCGCCGTAAACTCCGTTGTCACCAAGTTCCTCGGTGATCCGCAGCAGCTGATTGTACTTGGCCACGCGGTCAGTGCGGCAAAGAGATCCGGTCTTGATTTGTCCCGCATTCGTCGCCACCGCGATGTCCGCGATTGTTGTGTCTTCCGTTTCACCCGAGCGATGGCTGATCACTGCCGTGTAATTATTTTTCGTCGCGAGATCGATCGCGGCCAGCGTTTCCGTCAGCGTGCCGATCTGGTTCACCTTGATTAGAATCGAGTTCGCGACGCTTTCGAGAATGCCTTTCCGCAAGAATTCGACGTTCGTCACGAACAGGTCGTCGCCCACGAGCTGGATCTTCTTGCCGAGACGCGCCGTTAATTTTCTCCAGCCATCCCAGTCGTTCTCCGCACAGCCGTCCTCGATCGAAATAATCGGAAAACGCTTCGACAGAATTTCGTAGTAATCGATCAGCTCGTCGGCCGTGCGCTTTGAGCCATCGGATTTTTTGAAGACGTAAGCGTTCTGTTCCTTGTCGAAAAATTCCGACGCCGCCGGATCGAGCGCGATGAAAATTTGTTCGCCGAATTTGTAACCGGCTTTTTCCACTGCGAGCCCGATGCAATCGAGCGCGTCCTCGGCCGAATTCAGTTTCGGCGCAAACCCACCCTCGTCGCCGACCGCCGTTGAAAGGCCGCGATCGTGGAGCACGCCCTTTAACGCGTGAAAAACTTCCGCGCCGTAGCGAAGCGCTTCCGGAAATGAAGGCGCACCTTTCGGCATGATCATGAATTCCTGGAAATCGATTGGGGCATCGGAATGAGCGCCGCCATTCAGGATGTTCATCATCGGGACGGGAAGCGTCACCGCGGAATTGCCGCCAAGATAACGAAAAAGCGAAACCTTCAAGGCCGCAGCCGCCGCATGTGCGGTCGCGAGCGAAACGCCGAGAAGCGCATTCGCGCCGAGGTTTCTCTTGTTCGAGGTGCCGTCGAGCTCGATCAATTTCTCGTCGATCTTCCTCTGTTCGAGCGCGTCCCAACCAGCGATGGCCGGCGCAATTGTTTCCGTTACGCTGCGGACCGCCTTGGTGACGCCTTTCCCGCCGTAACGTTTCTTGTCGCCGTCGCGCAATTCCCACGCTTCGTGCTCGCCGGTGCTTGCGCCGCTCGGAACCGCCGCGCGTCCCATCGCGCCACTGTCCAAATGCACGTCCACTTCAACGGTCGGGTTCCCGCGCGAATCCAAAATCTCGCGCGCATTGATCCTGGCGATACTCGTCGGCGACATACCGGCGCGATTACATCAGCTTGTCGCGACCGGCGCAAATTTGTTTTGAGAGCTTTCCCATTGGCAAACCTGCGCGGGCGCGGATAGTCTCGGTCAAATGAGATTCGGGATCGCCATCGGAGCGATGACGTGGCTGGCGTGCGCGTCGTTCGGATTCGCCGCCCAACCTGCGCCCCTCTCGCAGGATCAATTGGCCAAAGCGATCAAGACCGATGCGCTCACGATCCCAACTCCGGGCGAACTTTTTGCCGCGCTCGAAAAACCGGGCAAACCGGATTGGGCGGGACAATATCGGACGCCGATTCCGATGACGTATCGGAACCGCGCCCAGATCGCGCTGAATCTCGGCGGACTGATTGGGGACGGTTTCATCGCGGTCGAAGCGCAGGACAGCCAGCAGGTGAAGAACATCGGCACCGACATCATCAAGCTCGCGAAGGCATTGGGCGTGAGCGAAAACGTGCTCGCTCGCGGCAACAGCATCAACGAATTCGCCGAGAACAGCGAATGGGATGCGCTTCACGAGGAACTCGAGGCGACCCAGAACGAAGTGAAGGCCTCGATGCAATCGCATCAGGACCAGGACCTGGTGATTTTGGTGAGCCTCGGCGGCTGGATCCGCGGGACACAGGCGGTCAGCGCGTCGGTCATCAAGAATTACGATGAACAGAGCGCGAGGGTGTTGCGGCAGCCGGCAGTTGTTAGCTTCATCCATTCAAGAATCGACGACATCAGCATGGATTTGCGGAGCGAGCCGCTCGTGAAAAGCGTGAACGAACAGCTCGCCGGCATCGAGAAACTCGTCGCGTTCCAGTCGGGCAAGGGGCCGACGCTCGACGAAGTGAAGAAACTGAACGAAGCCGTCACCAAGCTGATGGACGAAATCCAGCGCAAGGAGGACGCGAAATGAAATGGCGCGTTTTGCTTGTTGCGGGTGCGGCCGTCATTGCAACGGCGGCGCTGGCGTGGGCGGAAACCGACGAGGAAGTCGAAGCCCACAAACAGGTGCTCGACCTTACCGGCGCGTTCACGAATGACGGCTTCAAATTGCGCGATGGCCACTGGGCGGGACAAATCAAGCCGAAGGATCGCGCCGTCATTGCCGTGAATCTTTATTCCGGAAATCAGTATTGGTTTTCCGTCGCGGCCGCGAACGACAAGGCGAAGAAAATCGCGGTCGATGTTTACGATGAGAGCGGCAAACCGATGACGACCGAAAGCTACGCCGAGGGTGAACGCGCTTCCGCTGGTTTTTCGCCGACTACGAGCGGCCAATATTTTGTGGCAGTCAGTCTGGTGGAAGGCGAACCGTCCACGGTTTGCCTCGTCTACTCCTATAAGTAGCGGTGGCCCGCCAAGTGCTTAAGCTCGTCGCGTGAAATTGTTTCGATTGCTCCCCGCGATTGCGCTTCTCGGATTCATTTTCCCCGGCTGTTCCGCCACGACCAAGACGACGGCGACGACGACTTCGACCGCTAAACGCGACGCGAAGCTCTTCGTCGTGTCCGTCGAATCAACGGCGTTTTTCCGCCACGGTCCGCAGGCCGGCCGCGATCCTGACAGCAAGCTTTCGAAGGAAACCGTCCTCAAACTGATCCGGCCATCGTTCGGTTACAGCAAGGTTGAAATCGCCGCGACTGGCGAGCAAGGCTACGTCTCCAGCGAAGATATCCGGCCTGCTTCCTCGAACCTGATCGCGTCCGCTTCCGCACCAAAAGTCGATCCGCTCGCGACGCCTTCAACGACACCGACTGTCGAACAATTCAATCTGAATTCCGACGACCCGCGCCTCGTACCGCCTCCGGAAGCTTTGCCGCCGGCGGAACTACCCGCTCCCGCTCCCTCGCCGGAGCCATAAATCGGCGTTGCCGCCGCCGCGAAGGCACATCAATCTTCCGATGCGTGAGCGCATCGGTGCAGGTCTTTTACGAAGGCAATGTTCAGGGCGTTGGCTTTCGCTGGTCTGTGCGGAATGTCGCGAAAGGTTTCGATGTGACCGGGTTTGTGCGGAATCTGGCCGATGGCCGCGTGGAATTGCAGGCGGCCGGCGACGACGAAGAAGTGCGCGCCTTTCTCGAAGCGATCCTTCAAAGCGAGCTCCGCGCTCATATTAAGAAACACAGCGAAACAGCGCTGGCCGACGCGCCAGCTTTTCGCGGTTTCGAAATTCGGCATGACTGACTTGCCGCGCCGTAGCGAAGCGAAGGCGGGACCGGCCGTCGCGCTCAACGGCGTCACGAAAATTTTTCCGGTCCCGTTCCAGCGCCGGTCGATCGTCGCCGTGCGCGATCTGAATCTCGAAGTTGTCCCCGGACAAATCTACGGATTGCTCGGGCCGAACGGTTCGGGAAAAAGCACGACGTTAAAGATCATCCTGGGCCTCGTTACTCCGACGCGCGGCCAGGCCAGGATTTTTGGGCGGGACAGCGACCGCGTTGCCAGTCGGGAATCGGTCGGTTTCCTTCCGGAGAGCCCATACTTCTACAAATTTCTGACCGGCGAAGAGACGCTGCGCTTTTACGGAAAGCTTTGCGGGCTGCGCAGCGCGAGGTTGCGGAATCGCGTCGACGAGATGCTGGAGCTTGTCGGCCTAACGAGTGCGCGAAAACGCCGGTTGGCCGGTTATTCCAAGGGGATGCTGCAGCGGATCGGGCTGGCGCAGGCACTCATCCAGGAACCAGCGCTGCTTGTCCTCGACGAGCCGACGGCCGGCGTCGATCCAGCGGGCGCGCGCGAGATTCGCGATTTGATTCTGGCGCTGAAAACGCGCGGGATCACCGTCCTGCTCTCATCACATTTGCTCGGACAAGTGCAGGAAATTTGCGATCGCGTCGGGATTCTCGCGAACGGCGTCCTGGTTCGCGAAGGACCGCTCCAGGAGCTTCTGGGGATTGAGAAGCAGACGCAGTTCGTGGTCGAAAATGCTTCGCCGCAGTTGCTCGAAGAAATCGAAGGACTCGCAGCCGGTTCCGGCGCGCGCATCATCGAGCGCGGTTCGCCGCGCTCTTCGCTCGAGCAACTTTTCCTCGAAGCGACCGAAACGCCCAAGAAGCATCCCGATGAATAATCGCACTCATCGCGTCTTCTCGTTAGGCCGGCTGACCGCAATCGTCGGCAACACTTTCACCGGCCTGACGCGTCTCAAGATTTTCTACGTTCTCCTCTTGTTCGCGCTGCTCCTGATCGGGAGCTCCGTTTTCATGGCGCAGATGACGTTCCAGCAGGAATTCCAGGTCCTGAAAGACATCGCGCTCGGCGCAATGAGCCTTTTTACTTCGCTCCTTGCCATCCTAGCCACCGCGCGGCTTCTGCCGCAGGAAATTGAGGACCGCACCGCTTACACCGTCCTCGCCAAGCCAGTCTCGCGCTTCGAGTATCTGGCCGGGAAATTATTCGGCGTCCTGTTGCTGCTCGCCCTCAGTCTCATTGCGATGAGCGCGCTTTTCTTTCTTGTCCTCACGCTGCGCGAACAAAGCGTCCTCAGCGAGACCGCGCGGCAAATGAGCGGCGCGCCACCGGAACAAAGTGCCGAGGCCTTGCGCCTCGTCCGCGCCTCCGCGTTCAACCCGAACCTCTTCTCGGGCATCGCGGTGATTTATGCGAAGGGCTGTCTGCTTGCCGCGCTCACACTTTTCGTCTCGACCTTCGCCACCAGTACGATCTTCACCGCCATCGTGATGGCGTTCGTTTATTTCATCGGCCATCTCCAGCCAATCGCGCGCGAATACTGGATGCAAACGAACAGCGCCGGCTTGCTCACGAAAAGTTTTCTCGCCGGCGTCGCACTTCTTTTTCCGGACCTGCAATCGTTTAACCTCACCGACGACGTCGTGGCCGGAAATGCCGTCCCGCTGACGCTTCTTTTGAAAACTCTCGCGATGGGTTTGTTCTACACCGCGTTTTATCTTGCGCTCGCCTGGGCCGCTTTTTTCCGGAAAGAATTATGAGCCGCGCCCTGCTTCTCGTGCTCGCCATTCTGCTCTTCGGCGCCGCCCGCGCGCCGCTGGAACATCAACTGACAGAAACGCATCGCCGTCTGCATTTCCGCGCCGTCGATTTCAATCTCGATTTGCGCGAACAAATCGGCCAGCTCGGGTTCGTCGCGGCGCTGAGCGGATTTCGCGCGCTGGTGGCGGACGCCCTCTTCATCCAGGCGCACGTGGCCTGGGAACGGACTGAATGGGGCCGCGTCCTCTTTTTGTTCCGCCAGGTCACGACCTTGCAGCCGCGCGCCATTTTATTTTGGGACATGGCCGCGTGGCACATGGCCTGGAACGCAAGCACGGCGGCGATGAACGATCCTCGTCAGCCGCGACCGGCGCTCCGGATGAAAGCGGCGCGCGAATATTTTGCGCTCGGAAAAGATTTCCTCGAGCGCGGGATCAAGAATAATCCGGACCGGCCCGAGCTCTACGAAGCGCTGGCCCGGCTTTATCGCGACAAGGACGAGGACCACGCACACGCATCGGAGTTTTTCGAGAAGGCCTCGGCGCTGCCCGGCGGTCACAGTTACGCGAAGCGCTTCGCCGCTTACGAATTGGCGCAGTGCCCCGGACGTGAACACGAAGCCTACGCGCAATTGCGAGAGCTCTACGATCGCGGCGAGCAGGAGCGGCTGCCGACGCTGCTTCGCAGCCTCAAGGAGCTCGAAATTAAGTTGGACATTCCTCCAGATCAGCGGATACCCGACTAAGCGGCGAAAGCCGCTTTCGTTGTCATGCGCATCGCCATTCTCAGCGACCTCCACGCGAATCTCGAAGCGACCGAGGCCGTCCTGGCCGACGCGCACGAACGCGAGTGCACCCACTATGTTTGCCTCGGCGATGTCGTCGGTTACAACGCCAACCCGCACGAGTGCGTCGAGATCGTTCAGAAGCTGGAATGCCCGGTCGTGAAAGGGAACCACGACGAACAGGCGTCGCTCGAGGAGTCGTCCCGCGATTTTAACCCGCTCGCCGAGATGGCGATCAACTGGACACGCGAGCAATTGATCGCAGCTGATAAAGAATGGTTGCGCGGCCTCCCCTTCACTCGCCAGGTTCGCGACTTCACGATTGTCCACGCCACCCTCGATACGCCCGAGCGCTGGGACTATGTCTTTAACACCCTCGATGCGGTGCCAAGTTTCACCTATCAGCACACGACGGTTTGTTTCTTCGGCCACACCCACGTCGCCGGTGCGTTCGTCCGCGACGATGGCGTCAAACGCGTAAAGGCCGATCAACTCATGATCGAGCCGACAAAAAAGTATTTCATCAATACCGGCAGCGTCGGTCAGCCGCGGGACGGCGACTGGCGCGCGGCCTATTGCATCTTTCACACCGACAAAAACGTCGTCGAACAGCGTCGGGTGAAGTACGACGTTGAGACGGCGATGGAAAAGATCATCAAGGCCGGTTTGCCGCGCCTGCTCGCGGAGCGCTTGAAACTTGGCCGCTGACATCAAGTCCATTCTCGTTATCAAGCCGAGCTCGCTCGGCGACATCGTCCACACGCTGCCGGCCGTGGCGGCGATCCGCGAAGCGCATCCCGGAGCCGAAATAACGTGGGTGATCAATCCGGAATGGGCCACGCTCTTGCGGGGCAACTCCGACGTGAATCACGTCCATATTTTTCCGCGCGGTGACTTCGCTGCCCTAAATGCGCCGCGAACTTTCTGGCCATGGATAAAGAAGACGCGATCGCTGCGGCCCGATGTCGCGCTCGATTTTCAAGGATTGTTGCGGAGCGCGCTGATCGGAAAAATAAGCGGGGCGCGAGAACTATGGGGAATGAGCGACGGCCGTGAAGGCTCGCGGTTGTTTTACAAGCAGGCGGCGAAAGTGGATCGCCGCGCGCACGCCGTCGATCGCTATTTGAAACTAGCGGAAGCGTTCGGCGCGCCGGTGGGCGAGCTTCGGTTCCCATTGCCAAGCGGCGATCCTTTACCGCGCTTCGATCCGTTCCCGCCCTTCGTCCTGCTCCATCCCTTCGCGCGCGGGAATCGCAAGTCGTTGCGGCCTTCC
>DASQPH010000096.1:0-7441 GCA_035644055.1 Chthoniobacterales bacterium | reverse complement strand
GGCGAGCTCAAGGTTTGCTACTTTGTGAATTCAGGTTCGGAAGCGAACGATCTCGCGCTGCTCCTCGCGCGCACCTACACGGGGAACTACGACATGATCGCGTTGCGGAACGCCTACCACGGTGGGAACGCCTCGGGCATGGGGCTGACGGCGCATCACACCTGGAAGTTCAACACGCCCCATAGCTTCGGCGTTCATCATGCGATTACGCCAGATCCGTTTCGCGGTTACTGGGGACGCGACGACGCCGATGGCGGCCGCAAATACGCCGCGGACGTGAAGAGCCTGATCGACTACGCGACGCCCGGGCAGATCGCGGGCTTTATTGCGGAATCAATCCAGGGCGTAGGCGGCTGCGTGGTTTTCCCAGACGGCTATCTCAAGCACGCTTACGAACATGTGCGCGCGGCTGGTGGAGTTTGTATTGCGGACGAAGTGCAGGCCGGGTTCGGCCGGACCGGTTCGCATTACTGGGGATTCGAGACGCAGGGCGTCATGCCCGATATCGTCTGTATGGCGAAAGGAATTGGGAACGGCGCGCCGCTCGGTGCGGTCGTGACCACGCCGAGGATCGCGCAGGCACTCTCGCAACGCATCCATTTCAACACGTTTGGCGGCAACCCCGTCGTCTGCGCCCAGGGCATGGCGGTGCTCGAAGTGATCGACCGCGAAAAACTCCAGGAAAATGCGCTCAACATCGGCAACCACTTGTTAGGCGGATTGAATCGGCTGAAGGAGAAGCACGACCTGATTGGCGATGTCCGGGGCAAAGGTTTGCTGCTCGGGATCGAGCTGGTGAAAGATCGCGGAACCAAAGAGCCCGCGAAAGCGGAGTGCGCCGAAGTTCTGGAACGCTGCAAGGACATGGGCCTGCTGCTGGGCAAAGGCGGCCTGCAAGGTCAGACGATTCGGTTCTCGCCGCCGATGAACATCACGAAAGCCGACGCGGATTTCCTGCTTGAAGTCTTGGATCGCGCATTCAGCAGTTTGTAGGGCAAGCGCTCCGCTTGCCGATCGAAAACGGGGCAACCGGTGCGGTCGCCCTACAATTCAGAAAGACGCGGTTTGAAAATGAAATGGGTGGCGAGTTCGCCACCCGCCGGAATTTTCTGAATGCCTTCTTTGTCCTCGAAAGCGCGTTGTTCGTGATGATCAGTCAAACCCCAGCATGGTTCGACGCAAAGAAACGGGCCGCCGTCGGACCAGAGCGTCAGATACGGGACGCCGGTCAGGTCTATGAGAACGGTTCGTCCGCTGGACGGATCGGAAAAGGTGAACCCGCGGTTCCGGACGTCAATGAATTCAAGAATGTAAGAGCCCGGCAGCTTTGCGCGCTCGAACGGCATCTCGCCGCCGGCGAACTGAATGTCCCGCGTCTCGCCGCTCAGATAATTCTCTGGCGAAAAATGGCGGCGGTAAAGGCCGGGCGGCATTTCGAAGCGGAAGGAATCGAAGGAGGTTGCAGCGAAACCGGGATGCAGACCGAAGCCGACTTGCGCGGTTAGCTCCGGCTCGTCGTTCTTGAAACGGAATTTGACGACGATGCGCTCATCTTCAATCCGATACGTCAGGTCGAGCGAGACTTTGAGCGGATATTCTGTCACGGAGAAATCGTCGGGCGTGATTCGATAGACGAGTTCGTTGTCGCGATTCGATTCAACGCGATGCCAGATTTTGCCGCGAAGAAAACTGTGGGTCCCGCCGCGGATTTCCCGGCCGCGATAGAGCGAGCGCTCGTTCTTGATCCGATGCAGGTAGTACCCCATGACGGTGGCGTGGTTCGCCCAGCCTTTCGCAGGCGGTGCGATTTCGTTGTCGAGATTGAGGAAACCAATCCAGCCGCCAGCGGAATTGCGTCGCGCGACGCTGATCAGCTCCGCGCCGAGCCGCGAAACGATGAGGCGGAGTCCGTTCGTTTCGTCGGTGAGAACATCGAAGAGCCGATCCCGCCGCTGTTCTTCGCACCGCGAAAAGCTATTCATGTTTACGATTATCAAATCAAGCAACAGGCAGGATGCCTATTGGCCCCACGGCAAGATGCCTGTGCTACAGGATTACGGGAATAAACCGCGGGCGTATTTGGCTTTCATCACCCGCTCGACGCCGATCGCCATGGCGGCAGTGCGATGCGAAACCTTGTGCGCCTTCGCGCGCCGGATGACCTGGGTAAAGGAATGCTCGAGGATGCGGAAAAGTTTGTCGGTCACTTCCGTTTCCGACCACATGAAGGCCTGCAGACCCTGGACCCATTCGAAGTAGGAAACGATCACGCCGCCGGCGTTGCAGAGAATGTCGGGAATGACGAAGAGCTCATCCCAGCGCTCGTTCAAAATGAGATCGGCTTCGGGCGTGGTCGGACCATTGGCACCTTCAGCGAGAATCCGGCATTTTAGTTTCGCGGCATTGCCACCGTGAATGACCCGGTCCACTGCCGAGGGAACCAGCACGTCGCATGGCATCGTGAGCATTTCATTCGGATCGACGCGATCGGCTTCGTCGAAGGCACGCAGATTCCCTTTCTTGATGACGTGCTGCTCGGCCTTCGCCACGTCGATACCGTTGGGATTGTAAAGCGCGACCGTCGCGTCACTGACCCCGACGACTTTCACGCCGGTCTTGAGCGCGAGCGATAACGCTGCGACAGAACCGACGTTGCCGAATCCCTGGACAATCGCCGTGCTCTTTTCCGGATCCATCTTCAGCATGTCCATCGCGCGCTCGATCAGATAAACGACGCCGCGTCCGGTCGCTTCACGCCGGCCTTCCGTGCCGCCGATCGAGACCGGCTTACCGGTCACGATTTCGTTCACGCAATAGCCCTGATACACGGAATACGTGTCCATGAACCACGCCATGACCTGTTCGTTTGTACCCATGTCCGGGCCCATGATGTCGGTATGCGGGCCGACGAACGGGATCATTTCCTGCATGTAACGGCGCGAGACAGCCTCCAATTCCGTCCGTGAAAGTTTGTGCGGATCGCACGCGACGCCGCCTTTCGCTCCGCCGTAGGGCAAATTCGACAGCGCGCACTTCCAACTCATCCACATGGCGAGCGCCGCGGTTTCGCCCATGGAAAGATTCGGCGCGAACCGCGTGCCGCCTTTGGTCGGACCGAGCGTCAGGTGATGTTGGACGCGATAGCCCTGGAACGTCTGGGTGCTGCCGTCATCCATGTGGACCGGGAGCGTCACCGCCATCGAGCGCTTCGGAAGCATCAGACGATCGCGATCGTTCTTATCGATCTGGAGGTAATCGGCGATGACCTGGAACTGGTCGCAGGCCATCTTAAAGACTTCGTCGTCGTAGATGCTGATGCTCATAAAGGCGAAGCCGGAACGTAGAATGCCCGGCGCGAAATTCAGGTGCTATTTGCGCCGAGCCCGCAAGATCGTCAAATTTAATTCGATGCGCCCGCCTGCATCGTTATGCGAAGCATTGCGGGCAGGGGATGCGAGATGCAAGATACGCGATGATGCGCGTTGAAACGCTCGCCGTTCATGCCGGGCATGAGGTCGATGCCGCCACGGGCGCCGTCGCGACGCCGATTCATCTCTCGACCACTTTCGAGCGCGATGCGGAAGGAAATTATCCGCATGGATACATTTATGGACGGAGCGCGAACCCGAACCGTCACGCCCTGGAAGTTGCGCTCGCCGCGCTGGAAGGCGGCGCGGAGGCGGCGGCGTTTGCTTCGGGACTCGCGGCTTCGAGCGCCGTCCTCCAGGCGCTCGCGTCTGGTGATCACGTGGTCGCGCCGACGGATGTGTATCACGGGATGACGAAACTGCTGCGCGAAATCTATATGCGGTGGGGACTCGAAGTGAGCTTCGTCGACATGACGAAACTCGACGACGTGAAGCGCGCGATTCGATCGACGACGAAACTGGTTTGGATCGAGACGCCGTCGAATCCGTTGTTAAAAATCACCGACATTGCGGCCGTAGCCGAACTCGCGCGGGCGGCCGGTGCAATCTGCGCATGCGACAATACCTGGTCGCCGATTGTGCAACGTCCGCTGGATTTCGGATGCGATCTCGTCATGCATTCGACGACTAAATATCTCGGTGGCCATTCGGACGTCACCGGCGGCGCGATCATCACGAAGGCCGCGACAGATTTTTTTGCGCGCGTCCGCGAAATCCAGACGACCTGTGGTGGCGTCCCCTCGCCTTTCGATTCCTGGTTGATCCTGCGCGGGATGCGCTCACTGCCGTGGCGAATGCGCGGGCATTGCGAGAACGCGATGAAGATTGCGACCTGGCTCGCGGACCATCCGCAGGTGACGACAGTCCATTATCCCGCGCTCGAATCGCACATCGGCAATGAGATTGCGGCGCGGCAGATGAGCGCGTTCAGCGGGATGCTGTCGTTTGAGATTCGCGGCGGACGCGAAACGGCGATGACGGTTGCCGCAAAGACGAAGCTTTTCATTCAAGCGACGAGTCTCGGCGGCGTGGAAAGTCTGATCGAACATCGGGCGTCCATCAAAGGGGAGGATCCGAAGACGCCGCAGGGATTGTTGCGGTTGTCGGTCGGCCTCGAGCATCCGGACGATTTGATCGAGGACCTGGCGCAGGCGCTGGAGTAAACCAAAAGCACCAAATTCCAAGCACCAAGCTCCAGAGAAATACCAAGCACCAAACAGCAAACCGCCGCCTGCGCGTTGGAGCTTCGATGTTTGGAGCTTCTCTGGTGCTTGGAGCTTGGTGCTTGGAGCTTTTGGTTTAACGACCGCTCCGGCTAAGTCGACCGCGCACGAGCTCGACCACATCGCGCACTTCAGCGACATGGAGGAGATACGCGGTGCCGAAAAAGACCGCGGCGCCGGCCACGATCGTGATCGTTAGGCCAAGGGCTTTCCGCCACAAACTCCATTCGGCAGAAACGAAATGGAAATATTGCGCCAGGAAGCAAATGCCGGCGAGCAAGGCGCCAGCCAGGAATAATTTTGCAAGGGTCCGAAGCATCATGCCGGTTTCGAGGCGGCCGAGGTATTGCCGCATCATGATGTAGAGAATGAGAAAATTCGTCAGCGCGACCAGGCTCGTGGAAAGAGCGAGCCCGCGATGACCGAGCTCGAGACGAAAGGTGAAGAACCAGTTCAGGGCGATGTTCAATCCAATGGAAAAAAGACTCACCACCATCGGCAGATTCCGTTTATCCAGGGCGTAAAACGCCGGTGCCAAAACTTTGACCGCGGAATAGCCGACGAGCCCGATCGCGTAAAAGCGTAACGCGCCCGCGGTTTGAATGGTCGATGCACTGGTGAATCGGACATGCTGATAAATCAGGCCGATGATTGGCTCCGCCAAAATCATCAGGCCGATGGCCGATGGAATTGTCAGCAACATCACCAACCGCATGGCGTGGGCGAGCGCGCCGCGAAATTCGGTTTTGTTCCCGAGCGCGGCGCTGCGCGAAACCAGCGGAAGCGCCACGGTCGCAATGGCGACGCCGAAAATTCCGAGCGGCAATTGCATGAGGCGAAACGCGATGTTGAGCCAGCTGACGCGTCCGTCGCCGAGCTGCGCGGCGAATCCGCTGTTGATCAACACGTTGATCTGGACTGCGCTCGCTGCGATGACTGCGGGGCCCATGAGCGAGAGAACTGTTCGCACGCCCTCGTCGCGCCATCGAAAGTCGGGCCGATAATGAAATCCGGCGCGGCGTAACGCCGGAAATTGCGAGAGCAATTGCCAAAGCCCGCCGATCAGAGTGCCTAACGAGACGCCGATGAGTGAGCGTGGGCCGAAGTGCGGATCGAACCACCAACCGAGCGCGACGCCACCAATGATGGAGCCGAGATTGAAAAAGCTCGAAGCCATGGCCGGCGCGCCGAAGACATTTTTCGCGTTCAGAATTCCCATGACCAGCGCGGCCAGCGACACGAGCAAAATGAAAGGCCACATCACCCGCGTGAGCAGAATGGTCAGCGCGGTCTTTTCCGGCGACCAGCTCCACCAGGTCATGAGTCCGATTAGTTGCGGCGCGAACAGGATGCCAAGCAACGTGACGGCGCTGATAAAAATGGCGGCGAGCGTCGCCATCTTGTTCGCCAATCGCCAGGCCGAAGCGTCTCCTTCTTGCGCGATTTTTTTGGAAAATGTCGTGATGAAAGCGGTCGAGAGCGCGCCTTCGGCAAAAAGATCGCGGAGCAAATTCGGCACGCGAAATGCCATGAGAAAAGCATCGAGAGACGCACCTGCGCCGAAGAGCGCGGCGAAGACCTGTTCGCGAATCAATCCCAGCAAGCGGCTGCAAAGGATAGCGATGCCTACGATGCCAGTCGCGCGCGCGCTGACGCGTTGATTCGCCGGGATGGCCGGTTCTTCCACGGCGCAACAGAACAGCGGAGTCGCGTTTTACGAAAGCGGTTTTCTGTAGCCGTCGCCCTGTGGGCGACGTGAGAAGAGGGCGCGAATCGCTCCGGCGTCGCCCACAGGGCGACGGCTACAGAAGAGGCGGCGGCTGTTTCTCCTGTTTCGGGACAAGGAAGCGCTGATAGACGAACGAGGCGACGATCAGGATGATGGCGACGCCGATGAAGGCACCGATGCGGTAGAGCTTATCGAGGCTGCTGAGATCGTGGAGGAAAAGTTTGGCGAGCGTGACGACGAGGAGCGCGACGCCGGAATAACGGACCCAGCGAGTGTGTTTGCGCATGCCGATGAGGAGGAGCGCGAAGGCGTAGAGCGCCCACGCGATCGAATATGTCATGTCGCGCGCGAAATTTCCGGTGAACGAAAAGGTCAGGGTGGGGCCGACGGAGAAATAGTCGGCGATCTCGATGTTGAGGAGGAGAAAGGTGAGGAGCGCGCCTAACGAGTAGAGAAGCGTCGGCGCTGTCCGGTCGAAGCGCGGAATACGAGGCGGCCGGAAGAGCCAGGCGCCGACGAACAGACATACGATCGCGATTCCATAAGTATAGAAATACCAGTTCCAGATCGGCGTGGCGCTGCGGCGATGGTATTCGAGCACGGCCGGATTTAGGGCGAGCCGCACGAACGCCAGACAGAGCAGACCGACACCAACGTAACGCAAGCCGCGGTTCGGCACGACGCGAAAGAGCCAGATGAGCGCGAGACCTTCGAGCGCCCAGCCGAGCGTGATCCATTCCCGATCGAATTGGATCGGAAAGATCAGCGTAATGAAGAACAGCGCGGCGGCGCCCTGCCACGCGAGGCGCGCATCGCCGGTCGCCGGATCGGCCTGGCGTTTCCGAACCAGAAACCAAACGGCGATCAGGTACGGAACCACGAAGACGGCGGGAGCGAAGCCGTTCCGCAAAGCAGGAAACGCCTTTGTGATGGTGTCGTAGATCAGCGCGAACTGGAGCGGGCCGGCGAGCGCGCTGATCGACCACGGCAACGCTTTCCGTTCTTCAGAGGTGAAAAACGGAAACGCGAAGAAGATGAGGAAGAACGCAGTCTGCCATCCG
>DASQPH010000095.1:0-9988 GCA_035644055.1 Chthoniobacterales bacterium | reverse complement strand
CACACATCGCCCGCAGAAGAAGACAGCGCCGGAGAAGGAGGAAAAGCCACTCGCCGAAAAATCTGTTCCGGCGAAACAGGAAACTTTGCAATTCGAGCCGGTCACGCGCGGACGATTTGAAAAAAGCGAACCTACGATCGTCGAAGGCGAAGATCTCGATGTGCCCACTTATCTGCGGAAGAACATCAAGGTGAAGTGACTCCGCGTTAAATCGTTAAAGCGGATCCCGTTTTAACGTTGCGACGAATCACGCGACCTGCCCTATTTCTTCATCAACTCGAGCACCGCATCTGTCATCGCGACAACGCCGGTGCGGATTGTCGGCTCGGGGACCGGCGCGAACTTACTGGAATGCAGGGTTGGTAATTCTTTTCCCTTCTGTTTGTACTCCGCGATCTTCGCTGGCTCGACTGCGCCGAAGTGAAAATTAACCGCCGGAATGGAGTGGTCCGGCAGAGTATATTCGGAAAAATCTTCCCCACCCATCACTGCATCGACAATCTTCACGTTCTCCTCGCCTAACGAGCTCTTCCAAACGGTGATGAGCCGCTTGGTCAGTTCAGGGTTGTTGTAAGTTGCGGGGCAGAATTCATCTTTGCTTACCGTCACGATCGGAGCGCGCTCTGGCGGTACGCCAGCCGCCGTTGCACAGCCTTTTGCAATCCGATCAATAGCCGCCAACACGCGCTCGCGTGTCTCAGGTTTGTAGGTGCGCACGGTCAACTGCATTTTCACTTCGTCCGGAATGATGTTGCGCTTTGTCCCGCCATGGATCGAACCGACCGTGACAACGATTGGATCGAGCGGATTACTTTCCCGGCTTGCGATGGTTTGCCAGTCGTTGATCATTTCCGCCGCGAGTACGATCGGGTCTTTCGTCTTGTGCGGGTACGCGCCGTGCCCGCCCACCCCTCGGACGGTGACGTCGACTGAATCGACGTTTGCAGTTGTGTAACCTTCAGTCACGCCAATGCGGCCGGTTTCCAGATCGGCTTTGTCATGGAATCCCAACGCGAAATTCGGCTTGCCGAATTTTTCATAAAGACCGTCTTTGAGCAGCGCGCGTGCGCCGTTGCCAGTCTCCTCCGCTGGTTGCCCGACGAACACGATCGTGCCGTGCCATTGATCTTTTAACTTCGCCAGAGCGCGCACGGTGCCGATAAACCCCGCAATGTGTACGTCATGCCCACAGGCGTGCATTATATGGACGTCCTTACCTTCATCGTTTTTGGCGACGACCTTGCTGGCGTACGGCAAACCAGTGTCTTCTTCGACTGGCAACGCATCCATGTCCGTGCGCACAAGCACCGTCGGCCCATCGCCATTCTTCATCACTCCAACCACGCCGTAGCCCTTAAGCTTGGAATTTTCATATTTTCCGAGATGCTCAGTGACCTGGCAGCCCGCCGCGCGCAATTCTTTCGCGACTAACGCTGCGGTTCGCTCCTCATATCCGGATAATTCCGGGTGAGTGTGAATGTCTTTATAGATCCCAAGCAACGAGGGAAGCTCAGCGTCAGCGAGCGATTGCGGCGTTTGCTGCGCGACTGCAAGCGTCGGAACGAGGATGGAAAGTAATACGATCGACGACGAAACTGTCTTCATTGTGTCATGCTAAGCGAAGCCGAAGCATCTCTTAATTCCTATTCCGTGCAATCACAGTAAGAGATTTCTCGACTTCGCTCGAAATGACACAAACTTGGATCACTCATGGAATTTGAGAAAAACACGTTGCTTTTTGGCGCTGATCCTACGCCGCGAATTGTCGCCATCGAGCTCGGCGAAACTGGAACGATTAAAGTTTTCCGCCGGGAAATTGATGGATCGATAGTCGCCGATGTCGAGCCGTTCCACCCGTTCGCATGGGCCGATAGTGATGTTGTCGACCTCGGTATCGAATCCGAAAAACTCCAGGGCGACCTTAACTATGGCTGGCTGATCACTGTCGATAGCTGGAAGGAGCTAATCGCCTTGCGGAATGGACTGAAAAACGCCGGTCGCGATTTCTTCGCGTTCACCGACCCGGTGCAGCATTACCTTACGGCCACAGGCCGCACATTGTTCAAAGAACTGCCGTTTGAAGAATTGAAACGAATGCAGCTCGAAGTGCTTTCTGTAGCCGGGGTCGCTGACCCCGGAGGCGCGGCCGACGCCCCCGGCAACCACGATCACATCATGAGCGTCGCGCTTTCAGATAGCACCGGCTGGGAAGAATTGATCGTTGTCGCTCCGAATAACATTAAAGAATCCGAGCGCGATGCACTGAAACGACTAACCAGCCTCGTTAAAGAGCGCGATCCGGACGTGATCGAAGGCCACAACTTGTTTCGGTTCAATCTGCCTTATCTCGTTAATCGCGCAAAGAAGCTGAAAACGAAACTCGATTGGGGACGTAGCGGCGGATTCTTACGTTCGCGTCCGTCGCGACTTCAAATCGCCGAAAAAACGATTGATTACCCGAAGTTCACCGTCGGTGGACGCCATTTCGTCGATACCTTTTTACTCGCGCAATTCTACGATGTCGGCATGCGTTCCCTGGCCGGCTTCGAACGCGCGGACGTTGCACGACATTTCGATCTCTGCGACAGCGAAGAAACTTCAGCGCTCACGGGCAAGGAATTGCAGCGCGCGTACCTGGGGGATTCAGAAATTTTCCGGCGACGTGCTTTGTGCGGCGTTCGGGAGACGCGCGCCTTATCCGACTTGCTGAGCCCGAGCTACTTCATCCAGGCTCAAATCTTTCCCTACAATTATCAGGATGTGATCGTGCGCGGCAACGCTACGCGCATCAACGCACTTTTTGTCCGCGAGTATTTTCGGCAACGGCATTCCATTCCCGAACTGCCGATGGTACGCGCATTCGAAGGCGGGTACACCGACATTTTCTTCACCGGCGTCGCGCGCAACGTCTGGCACTGCGACATCGCCTCGCTTTATCCGTCGGTGATGTTGCAGTTCGATTGTTTTCCTGCAACCGACCAACTCGAAATCTTCCAGCATTTGCTGACCGATCTCCGCACGTTCCGCCTGGAAGCGAAGGCGAAAATGCGCGCGGAAAAAGATCCCGCAAAGCAACATCACCTTCAGGCGCTGCAAAACACCTTCAAAATTCTGCTCAACAGCTTCTACGGATATCTTGGATTCGCACAGGGCCATTTCGCCGATTTCGATGCCGCCGCGCGCGTGACGCAGATCGGGCGCGATCTGCTTAAGAAAATGATTGACTGGCTCAACGTACGCGGCGCGCAGGTCATCGAAGTCGATACCGATGGAATTTATTTCGTGCCCCCCAAGAACATTGATGTTGAGGATTTGCAGAAAGATCTGGCGAAGGAACTGCCCCCGGGCATCGACGTCGAAATCGATGAGCAATTCGATGCGATGTTTAGTTACAAAGCGAAAAATTATGCGCTGCTCGCGAAAGATGGCGATGTGATTATCAAAGGCGGGGCGCTGAAATCGCGTGGACTGGAAAAGTTCCAGCGCGTTTTTCTCGAAGAAATGATCAGGTTAATCATGCAGGGAAAACCAGAGGCGGTGAGCGATCTACGGAGCGAATTCGAACAACAAATTCGCAACCGCGAGTGGAAGATCGACATGCTAATGAAGACCGACACGCTCCAGGATTCACTCGACAAATATCGCGCGAAGATCGCCGGCTCGGCGCGCAACCGCGCTGCCGCGTACGAGCTGGCTCTCGCCAGTGGTCGCAGTTACAGACCTGGCGACCAAATCAGCTACTACATCAAAGCGACACCGAAAAAGGTCGCCGCCTACGAAGCCGCCAAACTGGCCACCGAATTTGATCCCGAAAACCGCGACGAAAACGTCGATTACTACGTTGCGAAGCTCGAGGACTTAGTGAAGAAATTCCGCGGCCTCACTGATGCAGCTTCAACTCCGGAACAGGAGAGCTTGGCGCTTTAACGCTTGGATAACAGGCACGAAGTTTGGCCGCGGTTGAGTTTACATTTTTGCACAAGGGCTCGCCGAGCCGAGACGATAAGTTATCGCGCGATTCTTACGAGCGCCGCCTCGAAGTTTCCGCCGAACGTCGTACTTCCGGTCGGCGTTGCCGTGCCCGCAGCAGGATCCGCAGAGATGCCTGCAGGCTGGGCCAGGACTCCCGCAACGACCGCCAGCATACCTCTTGCTGCCGATAGTCTCGCCGAGGCGGCGAGTAATGAATAAGGTGGTGGATTTGTGGTGGTCGCGGAGAGCACGACCGTGCCGGCGATCACGCCAACGCCCGAGCCTTCCTCGAAACCGGTTCCTCCCAGGTGACCGCGTCGAGCAATTTCTTGCCAGTCGGAACCAGGTGAAGAACGAACGCGTCCTGGTCGCCGGCACCAAAGCTGGTCGTCGTTCCGGCAACGTAGACCGTGCCGTCGTCCGGCGCGACCGCTACTCCGGCGGCTGTCTCGCCGCCCCTGCCGTCAAATTGCTTGTCGAACAACAGATCGCCGTTCGTACTGAGCTTGACAATCAGGGCCGCGATGTCAGCCCTGTTTGCTTTGACGGTCTGAATGGCGCCCGCAAGGTAAACCGACCCGTCGGACGCGACCGTCATCCCGCCGCGCGGGTCTACGACTTCACCGGATGCATACGTCCGCTGCCAGATCAGGTCGCCGCCGGACGTTATTTTTAGCACGAGTAGGTCGAAGTTGCCAATCTGGTTCCGCGGCGTCGTTCCCGCAGCGTACACGCTGCCGTCGAATCCGACGGCAACCGCGTTGCCTTCTGCTCCATCGGAGATTCTCTGCCAGACGAGATTGCCTAACGAATCGAACTTCACGACGAACAAGCCGGACGAGCTCGGTCCGAAACTCGTCGCGGTGCCTGCGATGTAGGCGGACCCGTCCGGAGTTGCTGCCACGGCCAGGCTTTGGTCTGAAGCTGGGCCGCCCCAGGTCCTTTCCCAAAGCAGGTTCCCGTTCACATCGAACTTCAGAAGCACCGCGTCGTTCCCGTTATTGGTACTCACGCCGGTCACGTACACCGAATCACCGCCGCCGAGCGCGACGCCTGTTCGCCCAAGCCCCCTGACGGTTGTCCCGTTCCAGATTCTTTGCCAGACGAGCGATCCATCGGGCGCAAACTTCACGACGAAGATTTTCGGGCTCGGGTTGCCAAATGGATCCCTGGTGAAACTGTCAGTGATACCCACGACGTACGAGCTTCCGTCGGCTGCGCTCGAGATCCCCTCGGATACGTCGCTTCCTTCACCGCCCCAGGTCGTTTCCGACAGCAGTGTCTGCGTCTGTGCCGTTGCGGGCGCGAACGTGACCCACACTAATCCGATCCATGCCAATAACGCAGGCATCACGGAACGGCGGTCCGCGGCTGAAGATGTAACACATTTCAGCCACCTCAAGTAGATTAACAAGATTGAATGAATTCCGTTCATGACGATCCCCTTTCGCCGATTTTGCCGGCCAAAGGCGCGCTCCAATCAGCTCTTTTTTTGCATCTCATTTGCCTATTTCCGAGCGGCAAACAACGAGCGACAGGTAACGAAGTCGTTCCTTAGCCACCGAATGCCGTCCTTTCGAAATCTTAATGCGCTCTAAAAATCTCGTAGATCGCCCCGTTCGATAGCGACACGACGAACAGGTTGCCGTTCGGGCCGGTCTTGATGTCAGTGCCGATGCCGAAGTTAGTCCCAAATAACAGGCTTTCACTCTCGGTGATGTCGAACTTGGCGAGGTTGTCGGCGACGCGATCTTCTAGTCGTGGATCGTCGACGCCGATCTTACGACGGTTGCCGGTGAGATTGAAGCGGAACAAGTGTCCTCCCTGAAGCGTGGTCCGGGCCGCACCCATGAAGAGGTCGCCGTCGTACTGCGGACCTATCCCGCTGCCGTCCATGAAGCCAATGCCCGCCGGGGCCACCTCAAACTTCCAGCTAAACTCCGGGTCGCTGTAGTGCGCCCCCGGCAGCATCACCATCCGCGCCCGCGCCTCCTCAGGCGAGTCGGCGATGTTTGTCGGAGGCCACCGCGACTGCTGCAGGTTGCCGCCGAACATTGTCGTCTCGATCAGCTTGAACTGGTCGATCCGCGCGAGCGGCCCCATTACCTGGATCCAGCCGCCGTTCATCCCCGGCTCGACCAGGCCCAGCTCGGTGAACGCGTCGTCGCCGTTCTGCTCCAGCCAGAGGTTGCCGGACTTCGGGTCGAAGTCAAAGCCGAAGCTGTTGCGGAGGCCGTAGGAGAAGACCTTGTGGACGTTGGCGGTGACCTGGGGGTTCTCCTCGATCTGCCCGCGGATCTCGCCGCCGGGCAGCCGGCGGGTGTGGAAGTTGATGTACGACTGGCCAGCGAGGATGTTCGGCAGCTGGGCAGTAAGGGTGGTGTTGTTGCCCTCGGCGCTGTCCCACTTGCTGAAGACCGTGCCGCCGACGCCGCTGGCGAACGGGGTTACCACGACGTCGTTGGGGTTGGTGTCGTTGAACGGCTGGCCGAAGAAGCCAAAGCGGACCCCCGCATTTGTCCCGCGCGCGGCCGGGGCGTGAATGTGGGCGGCCAGCAAGTCATCGCTCGGGTCGGCGGTTTGCGTGCCTGTAAAATCGAGGCCGGTGACAGTGACGATGAACCTCAGTGCCGTCCCCTCTTGATTCAGGAAGAACGCCGCGTAGCCCTTGGCCGTCGAGGCGTTCGGTGGCACCTCCTGGCCACCCTCGAGCCGCGCCACGAACACGTGCCCGATCCCGGAGAAGGGGTTGTCGGCGGGCGTTGT
This sequence comes from Chthoniobacterales bacterium, assembly GCA_035644055.1. GTDB lineage: Bacteria > Verrucomicrobiota > Verrucomicrobiia > Chthoniobacterales > UBA10450 > AV80. The sequence continues at coordinate 3,250 of DASQPH010000095.1, read as the reverse complement.
GCCGTCGGGGTTCAAGCGAAAAATGGAGCCGGTCAGGTGGGCGTCGTCCGGCTCAGGCCCGCCGAAGTTGTCGTCGGTGCCAAACAGGGGGTCGCCGGGCTGATAAGGGCCGTTGAGGAGGTTCTGCATCCAGCCGCGCCGACCCGTGTCACCGATGAAGATGTACAGCTTGCCGTCCGGTCCGAACTTAATCACCCCGCCGTCGTGATTGCCGCGACCGGCCGCCGGCGTCGGTTCGCGCTCGAAGGCTGGCTGCAGCGCCCGCAGCCGGATTATGTTTTGGTCCGGCGTCAGCGTCGATCCGTCCCAGACGAAACGATCCACCCGGTTGCCCAATAGAGGTGTTTCACTGAGCACGGTGGTGTCAGCGCCGGTCGTGCTCTCCGTCCAGTACAGGTAGACGTGGGGGGTGGCTGGGAAGTTCGGGTGCAGAGCGATGCCCAGCAGGCCGCGCTCCGAGCCGGAGTTGACCGCGAGGTCGAGCACCGTGCTCTGCACAACCCCGTTCACCACCCGCTTCACCTGGCCGGTGGCCTTTTCCAGGACGAAGAAGTCGTTGGGGCCGAGGAAGGCCATAGTTGTGGGCTGATCCAGATTTTCGATTACGGTGCGCACGTGCAAATTCGGATCGACCAGACTTGGGGCTTGCGCGTTTAACATGGACGGCAGCCCAAAGAGAGCTGCGAGGAAAGTGCACGTCAGGTGCAGGGCGAGGTTTGAACATTTTTGAGCATTCATGGTGATTTTCCTTTCTGCGGTACTGGGGTTGATGGTCGAACCAATGAATAATTGCGGCGTGGTCTTACTCATCGGCTTCATACCCGTAAAATCGCAACGATCAGGCGGCCGCGCGGCAGCAAAAAGTAACGCGACTGTTACCTTACTGGGAATGCCGCGCGCTGCGCGTGCGACGGATTAATGTTAATTCGCTGCTACCTGAATCCGCATTCGATTGGGCGGAGGCTGAACCGAACTGGGCTTTTGAGTGCGGCAAGATGCGCCCCGGACTGTGAATCTACTGCAAAGCTGTGCTGCACCAGGGCAATTGCGCATCGGAAGAATCACCGAAGCGAGTTGCACGCGCAAGTAAACCAGCGCGCTCTAGAAGAACGTAACAGATGCGGAACCTTTTTCGGATTGCTGACAGTTGCGTCGCTTTTCATGCTCTTGTGCGGAGTAATTTTGGCGGTGAAGCCACGCGCACCGTGACTTTGAGGTAACAACGCGGCGTTAGCACAATCGTCTGCGGCTTCAACCACATTTTGGTTGAAACCAACCCAGGCGTGTCGCATTCAAGACGCATGAAACGAATACGATCTTTCTCTTGGACTGCCCTGGTTTTTACCCTGCTTTGGACAGCGAACTCACATTGTTACTCAGCAGACAGCGATGTGGTCGACATCAAATCGCAAATTACAAAGCGTCATGATGAGGCGGTCAAGCGCTTGCAGGATTGGATCGGGCAAGTATCGATCGCGGCGGAGAACCGCGGTTATCCCGAAGGCGCGGAATACATGGCAAAGCTCGCACGCGACGCCGGCTTTCAACAGGCGACGGTGATTAATACGGACGGCAAACCAGGCGTGTTCGCGACGCTCGATGCGGGCGCGCCGAAAACTGTCGGACTCTATTTCATGTATGACGTGAAACAGTTCGATCCGGCGGAATGGTCGTCGCCGCCGACGGAAGCGCGAATCGTGGACAAACCGCCGCTGGGCAAAGTTATTATCGGCCGCGGCGCGGTGAATCAGAAGGGACCGGAGGCGGCATTCCTCGCCGCGCTGCATGCGATCCGCGGCGCAGGCAAGAAAATGCCAGTGAATCTGGTGCTGGTCGCCGAAGGCGAAGAAGAGATCGGTTCACCGCACATTCCGCAACTCGTCAGGCGGCCGGAAGTGCTGGACGCGCTGAAGAAATGTGTCGGGGTGTTTATGCCTTCAGCGACGCAGGACTTGGACGGCATTGTGACGGTAAACCTCGGATCGAAAGGCGTGATTGAGCTGGAGCTGGTATCGAGCGGCGAGAAATGGGGACGCGGTCCGACCAAAGACATTCATTCGTCGCTCAAGGCAATGGTGGACAGCCCGGCGTGGCATCTGGTCAAAGCGCTCAACACGCTCGTCTCAGACGACGGCAATGAAATCATGATCGACAACTATCCGAAGCCGCTTCCGCTAAGCGCCGAACAAAAGACGATAATCGAAAAAGTGTCGAAGATTCGCAGCGAAGCGCAGGCCAAGAAGCAATTCAGCGTCCAACATTGGATTAATGATCTGCCGTGGGACCAAGCGAACGAACGGCTCGAATCACAGCCGACGGTCAATATTGAAGGATTAGTCGGCGGTTACACCGGCCCCGGCGGCAAAACGATTTTGCCGCATCGCGCCGTGGCAAAGATCGACATGCGTCTGGTGCCAGAGATGAAAGCGGCGGACGCCCTCGCTGCGTTAAAGGCGCATTTGGCGAAGCGCGGCTTCGGCGACATCGAAGTGAACATGACCGGCGGATACGACCCCACGAGCACGTCTGCTGATTCCGCACTCATCGAGGCACAGAGCACCACGTATAAAAAATTCGGAATCGATTCGCTGCTTTGGCCGCGCAACGCCGGCTCATATCCCGGCTATGTGTTTACAGGTGAGCCACTGAAACTTCCGGCCGGACATTTCGGCCTCGGGCACGGTAGTGGTGCCCACGCACCGGACGAGTATTACATCATCGAATCGGCGAACCCGAAGCTACAGGGATTCGACGGTGCCGTGATGTCTTTCGTCGAATATCTCTACGAATTGGCGAAGTAAGGCGAGGCCGACATCTCACGGATTGTGGAGATAGGCATTAATCACGGAATTATTTCGTGTTGAGATAACCGAGACCATCTTCGCTCACGGGGCCGCCCTTACTTTATCATTCGATACAATGCAACGATCATCGAGATGATCGGCCAGGCCGCAACTCCTGTGATGAGGCTGAAGATCGCGAGTTCGGCGACATAATTACGGCCTGCTTCCGCGCCAAGGAAATCGCTGCTCAATTTGCGGAACATGCGGAGCTTCGAAACACGGAATGTGTCTCCGGATGGAGAAGAGCTGCCGCCTGGATTTGTGTTGGATTGATAGAAGCAATCCATTAACGGACTGCTTTGGCGATTGCGCCGGGCGCGACTATCGCGACGTGAGTCACGCTGATCGATACTAATGTAAGGTTTTGGTTTCATAACTGTTTCCTGAAGTGAGGTGGTGTTCGATTC
>DASQPH010000094.1:0-4097 GCA_035644055.1 Chthoniobacterales bacterium | reverse complement strand
CATCGAAATGATGACGCACAAAACGGCGCCCGCGACTATGATGGCCGTTCTAATTTTGCGCGCGCTCGTCGGGGCCAACTCACGTCTTAGCCAGCCAAGCCAATCGGAATCGATCGGGTCCGAGCCGGACTGGCGGAACGCTTCGACGAACGTCGCGCTCATAAATTATTTCGGTGGCGGACCTTTGATGATGGCAACCGCCGACGCGCCCATGCGGAAAAGATCTTCGTCGGGATTTTCGACTTCGATGCGCACGGGGAATCGTTGCGCGACGCGCACCCAATTCAGTTCACGTTTCACATAAGGCACGCCGGAGGGAGGTAGATCGATCTCGCCTTCGGGCTTCACTGCCCATCCGATTCCCTGCACTTTTCCACGGAAGCGTTGGTTAGGCGCCGATGAGAGATAAACGATAGCCTCGCTTCCTGGAGCCATATGTCGAACTTCCGCCTCGCGAAAATTTGCCACCACGTACCATTTTGTCGTGTCCAGAAGCGAGAATACCGGCACGCCGATGCTGGCGTAAGCGCCGCCGGAGATATTTAAATTTATGACACGGCCGGCGAAGGGCGCAGTCACTTTGCAGTAGGAGAGATCCAACTCAGCTTGTTTAACAGCTGCAACCGCGCCGGGCCGTTGCGCAAGCAACGTTTGTAATTGGCTTAGCTGCGCTCGCGCCTGGTTAAGTTTTTGCTCTTCCGTCGCCACTTCCTGTGCGCCTACCGCAACCTTAGTTCGCGCCTCGTCGACCTGTTCCGCCGTCGCGAAATGTTTCGGCAGTAGCGGCTCGAGCCGGTGCAAGGTATCATTAGCTTGCGTCTCCTGCGCCTGCGCTCGAGCTAGCGCGGCTTCAGCCGCCTTGACTCCAAACTTCAGTTCCTCATCCTGAGAACGTCCGATCTCAATCTGCTCGTCCAAGGCGGCAAGGGCCGACTTCGCTTTTTCCAAAGCCAACTCGTAATCGTCGGGATCGATTTCGAAAAGCAAATCTCCTTCTTTGACTAACTGATTATCCTGAACGGCCAGCTTGACGATTTGCCCGCGGACGCGCGGAACAATTCCGACCACATTCGCGCGCGCCGCCGCATCATCGGTTCGGGGATGTCGCTCGATCGTTCCCCACACGTAAAGCGTAATCAAAACGGCACCGGCAACGATGGCGACGCTGACAACTTTGCGGACGAACTTGCGCTGTTCAGCGCGATCGTCCGGTGATGTCACAGCGTCTTGCTTGTTCAAAGGTGTGGCGGGTTGATGCATGTCAGTTTTGGTAAAAGAGAATCCAGGTCGCGAACGTGAAAATGATCATCAGGCACGAATAGATCAGCGGCAGCGGGCCGAGGTAGGATTTGAGTTTGCGAACTTGCACGATCCAATGGGCGATTAGCGTCAGCGTCAGTCCGCTCAAGATGCAAACCATCCACGCCGGAAAGTACGAGCCGAGAACATCGACGGTTAACGAATGGTGGCTCAAGAAGCGCGACGCGCCGAAAAGAAGAACGAGCAGCAGGACGAACCCGCCGGCCACAAACTTTGCAACTGCAGTTTTCATCGTTCGAACGATCTGACGGCTGAGGGTCGGAGGGGTCGGGCCGACGGCCGCGCCAGGTCGCCGGTGCTCAATGCGAGCGCGGTTGCGGTTGTGAAAATGGCGGATCGCGTGTCGTGGCTCACACTTCGCGCGGACGCCAAATTTCGCTGCGCGTTAACGATCTCCGGGTAGGTGCTGAGTTCGTTCTTGTAAGATTCCAGCACCGCGTCGAACGCATTTTGCGATGCAATTACGAGCTTAGCCGCTGAGTCTTGTTTGCGCAGCGCGGTCATAGAGTCGGTGTAAGCTTTCCAAGCTTTGCCCGGCGCGGTCTTGAAGCGTTGTTCAGCCAGGTCGCGTTCGTAATTTGGAAGGTCCGGCGGCGACCACGCTCTGTCAGAAGTTGGTGGAGGATCGTTCCTGGCATTGGCCACGGCAAATGCCAAGAGCAATTGCAGACTCAAGAGACGGGTGGTCACGGCTCATCCCTTCTAGCTTGCTTGCAAAAGCAGACCTGCTGTCGTGTTTGCTAAATCGCACAGCAACTGCGTTTCGTCGGTCTCGTAACGCCGTCCGTTTTCCGTATCGAGTCTCTCGATCAACGCAGCGACATGTGTGTCGATGATTCGGTGACACGCGGCTAACTCACCCTCGCGATTGCGGACAGCCTCCCGCGCCGCTGCTTCCAAATCATCTATATTATATAGAGAGACGTTCTCGAGGCCGCCTACGGTGGGTTCAATGTTGCGTGGCACAGCGAGATCTATGAGCAACAGTGGTCGATGGCGCCGTGCCTCCATTAGACGCTCTATGTCATCGCGATAGAGCAACGTTTCCGCGCTGCTCGTCGCCGCAATGACAACATCGACGTCGGGCATTTCGAACAGACAATCGCCAAGGCAGACGGCTTGTCCCCCGTATTGGATCGCCAGATCGATTGCCCGATCGAAAGAACGATTCGCAACCAGAATCGAGCGCGCGCCTTTCTTTACCAACAGCCGAAGGCAGCATTCCGCCATCTGGCCTGCGCCAATGACCATGATTGATCGACGAGCAAGATCTTCTCCGAGATTATTTCCCATCAATTCCACCGCCGCGCTCTTGATTGAAACCGCGCCACGACCGATTGCAGTGTGAGTGCGAATCTCTTTCGTCGCCTGAAAAGCTCTCTGAAAGAGCCGATTTAACACGCGGTCCGTCAGCCCGTTGGCTCGGGCGATCTCATAAGCCTTCTTCATTTGGCCCGTGATTTCCGTTTCGCCGAGCATCACAGAATCCAATCCCGCCGTGACACGGAGCAGGTGCCGAACAGCATGGACGTCCTCGTGAACGTAAATGTAATTGTCCAGTTCTCGCGATTCCGCGGAGAGCAGTCGGAAAAGCGATTTGATGTCGCCGCTTGCGCGTTCTGTCGCCCCGTAGATTTCGACGCGATTGCAGGTTGAAAGCAGGACTACTTCGTCGAGATACCCGAATAATTTGAGTACCTCTGCAGCATCGACAAGATGAGAAGGTGTCACCGCCAGTTGCTCGCGAACTTCGACCGGCGCGGTTTTGTGACTGACTCCGGCGACGAAGAGTTTCATATCAATTCCTCGAAACAGATGCGGCGCTGAGCGGTTTCGGCGCTCGATCATTCGCGACCACTGTTGGTGGCGTTGCCGGATTCGCTTCGGATTCGTGATAATTCACGATCAACCGCGAACCGCGCTGTCCGGTCAGGAACAACCAGCCCCATTGCAAGAACACGCTGATTTTCAGACTGAGCTGAGACAGAAACGTGATGTGAATGAAAGCCCACGCCAGCCACGCGATCAGTCCATGCAGATGTAATTTGCCGCTTTCCAAAACGGCGTAACCTTTGCCGACCACAGCCATGTTGCCTTTGTCGAAATAGCGAAACGGCTTTGGCGGCCTCTTGCCGGTAAGCTGGCGGCGAATCAGTTTGCCAGCGTAGCGTCCTTGTTGCATTGCAACCTGAGCGACGCCCGCCAGCGGTTTTCCGTCCTGATCGAGCGAGGCCGTATCGCCGACTACGAAAATTTCCGGATGATTTGGAACTCGAAGATCGGGTTGAATACGAACACGACCGGCGCGATCGGTCTCCGCCCCTAACCATTTTCCGGCAGGGGAAGGCGTAACACCGGCCGTCCAGATTACTGTCTTGCTCGCAATTCGCTCCCCTGCAACAATGACTCCTTCGTTGTCGATCTTTTCGACCGCGTGGCCCAGGTGGATTTCGACTCCGAGCTTTTGTAGATGGAACTCCGCTGCCTCAGAGAGACTCGGTGCAAAAGTGCCAAGGACTTTTCGAGCGGCATCGATCAAAACAATTCGTGCGGAAGTCGGATCGATCCGGCGGAATTCGGACCGTAATGACGTCCGAACGAAAATAGCGAGCGCCGCCGCCATCTCGACGCCGGTGGGTCCGGCGCCAACCAAAACGAAGGTCAACAAATCGCGGTGAAGATCGACATCTTCTTCCGCCTCGGCCTGCTCGAAGGCGCTGAGGATTTTGTTTCGAATACCGACGGCATCGGCCAGGCTTTTCAATCCCGGAGCAAAC
>DASQPH010000093.1:0-72099 GCA_035644055.1 Chthoniobacterales bacterium | reverse complement strand
AGCGCTAATCAAGGTGAAGTCGCGCAATGGCCGGGCGATCAAGATCACATTGGCACTGGCGCCGGCGAGATCGCGAACGCGGCGCGGAATTTGAGTGCCGCCGGTCGCCACCAGCAGCGGCAAATCGGACCATTTCGGCTGTTCGCGGAGCCGTTTCATCAGTTGCGGCGCGGCCGTATCCGCGAACGCTTCTTCGGCCAGGAGAACGGCGCCGGTCTGATCGTCGAGTTGCGTGGCGAGATGATCGAGCTGTTCGAAGAATTCCGCTCGAACCCCGCCGTGAGTGAGCGCCTTTGTCGCCGACCTTTTCTCTCGCTGGTTTGGAAGAAAAACGAGAACGGGGCGACCTGATTTCTCCGGCGCCACCGGCGCCGATTTCTCGGATGCCTTCGCTGACCTAGTCCCGGAAGGTGGTGAAGTTTTCCGGCGCGGTCGTGCGGAACCGGATGCCGTTTGTCGCGCTTTCGGGCGCGGCCTTTTCTTCATCAGGGCCGAGGATAGCGGGCCGGATTCGGAAGGCACGATTATTTTACGCAGCGGACGTGCCTCTGCTATTTTCCCGTAGCACAGGCATCCTGCCTGTGGGGCAAACGGGCGTCTCGCCCGTTATTGAGTCAGAACAGCAGGCGAGACGCCTACTGGCCCCACAGGCAGGATGCCTGTGCTACGTTTTTCGATGCCGTCCGGCCTCGAAATCAACCTGGTTGTTCCCGATCTCTGGCAACAGGAGGCGGTGCGCGCGTTGCGCGATGGGAAAGACGTCGTCGTCCAGGCGCCGACCGGTTCGGGCAAGACTTACATTTTCGAATTGCTTTATCCGTCGCTCAAAGGCCAGGCGATTTTCACCGTCCCGACGCGCGCACTGGCGAACGACAAGCTCGCGGAATGGCGCACGCGTGGCTGGGATGTCGGCATCGCGACCGGTGACCTCGCGCTGAACCTGAATGCGAAAGTTTTGGTCGCGACGCTGGAAACGCAGCGGGCCCGTTTTCTCCGACGCGACGGCCCGAAGCTGCTCGTCGTCGACGAATATCAAATGATCGCCGATCCCATTCGCGGCGTGCATTACGAGTTGGCGCTCGCCCTCGCGCCGCCGCAGACCCAGTTGCTTTTGCTGAGCGGCAGCGTTCAAAATCCGCACGATGTGGTGGCGTGGCTTCGCCGCATCGGCCGCGATCCGGTTTTGATCTCCCACGACGAGCGGCCGGTCCCGCTCGAGGAGATCGACCTGCGGGCGTTGCCAGACTCGGCTTTCGTGCAGACAAAAAATTTCTGGGCGCGGATGATCGGTAAAGCATTGCGCGCGGAACTGGCGCCGGTTCTTGTTTTCGCGCCGCGCCGCAATGCGAGCGAGGAGATGGCGCAATCGATTGCTTCGGCGATCTCGGTCCGCGATCCGCTGGCGCTCTCGACGGAACAGGAGGCGCTGGCGGGAAAGAAGCTCGCCAAACTGTTGCGCAGCCGCGTCGCTTATCATCACAGCGGATTGAGCTACGCCGTCCGCGCCGGTTTGATCGAGCCCCTCGCGAAAGCCGGGCAGCTCAATGTCGTTGTCGCGACGATGGGTCTCGCTGCGGGAATTAATTTTTCGATGCGTTCCGTGCTGATCACCGACACGCGCTACAAGGCTGGAAACTTCGAGCGGCACGTCGAGCCCGACGAACTCTTGCAAATGTTCGGACGCGCCGGGCGCCGTGGTCTCGATGACGTCGGTTACGTCCTGATGCTGCCGGACATTCCGCGACTCGGCGACGCGCGTCCGCGAAAATTGAGGCGCGCGATGCAGGTCGATTGGCCGAGCCTGATCAGCGTCATGCGCGGCGCGGCTGACCGCGGCGACCAACCTTTTGCTGCCGCTGTGGAATTGAGCCGGTCACTCTTCAGTACGCAGGAAGTTCCAATCGGTGCCGAGCATTCACTCGCCACCGGAACCAAACCCTGCGGACTCTGGGTCGACCCGGAACGAGCGCGGTTCGTTCGCCGGCCGATCACAGAAATTCTTAATTCCGTCGGCGAATGGGAAACAAAGCCGGCCGGTTCGCAGAACGTCTCGTTAGGCCAGCTCCTGGTCCGCGAGAGCGACTCGTGGGTCCGCGCGCTGTCGATCCCGCGAATGCTCGACGGCCGCGGCTTCGGAAATCTTTGCAAATTGCGCGATCGAGGAATTTACGGTCGCGAAATTACGCTGGCGACGATCGTCGGCGAGGACGCAATCGCGCCTGTGAAGTGGCTCCGGAAAAAGCTTTCATCTGTAGCGGCGGTCTATGACCGCCGAAACGAATCCAGGACCGGCGATCTCGGCGGTCATAGACCGCCGCTACAGAATCTGACAAGCGCGCAATTCGACGAGATGATCCGTCCGCTACTTCCGGGCACCACCGGCGGTGAAGTCGCCGAAATTGTCAAGCGCGCGAACACGATCTCCGCGCGGATCGATTTCTCGGAAGTGCCGATGACTGCGTTTATCGATTCGCACGGCGCGGCGCTGCTCGATCCGCCTGAACGGAAAGCATTGCCCTTGGTTTGCCGGCAATGTTCCGAGCTCGAGCACGATCTCACAACGGTCATCACGAATTCGCCGGCCTATGCCTGGCGCCAGCTTGGTCTTGTCGAGAAAGACGGGACGCCAACGCGTCGCGGCCTTCTGTTTTCGTTCTTTCACGCGGGCGAAGGCCTCGCGATCGCCGCTGGCCTCGAACACGAAAGCTATCCGGTCGACGATCTCGTTTTCGATCTGGCAAACATCCGCGCCGGTCCGCGTTTTGCCGGTGAAGATGCGCCGCTCGGTGGCCGGCTCGGGATTCTTTGCCAGCAAATTTACGGACGCGCGGATCATCCCGGCTATTTGGAGATGGGCGTGCCGGTGCAATACGGCTCGGGCGCATCCGAAGTCATTCGCGAGCTCGTGACAAATGCCTCAGCGCGCTATCGGCTGACAAACGAATCGCTTCGGCATGGCGACATCGAGCGCGCACTCATGGAATGGCGCAGTCTCCTTCGTCACATTGTCGGCGCGCCGGATCTCGACTGGGAACGCTGGCGCGCGTTGCAAAAACTCGCGGCGCATTTTGTCGGGAACACGACTTCGCCCGCCTTGGTGGAATTCCCGCCGCTCCTCGCGTCGCAACAGCGCCGAACCTTTGCCGGCGCTTGATCCCGTTACGGCATCGGCGCCTTGTAACTGGAAGACTGATCGGTGGGGTTCGACGGCCCGCGCGACATCGTTCGCGGGGTGGGCGACGGGTTCGTGTTCGCCATCACCTTCACTTTCTTCCCGCCGAGGCTCACATTGTTGGCGTCCGCGATCTTGTCCCACGATCGGCCGCTCTTCTTGAGCTTGACGATTTCGTCGAAACTCTTGCCGGACGCGCTCGCGATGGCGTGCGCGATGTAGAGATCGCCGCAGGTCAGGCCGGTGCTCGCCTTTTCTTTGGCCAGCGTCGCCACCGCCACCTGCGTCCTCGCCGAGATCGACTTGAGCGCGCGCTCTTCGCCACCCGGCTTCTGGGCATCGGCGTTAAGGCTCGCGATGGTCTGGCTGATTGAAACTTCTTTCGCCCAGGCGGGCGTTGTCGCGAAGGTGAGGAACAAAGTCAGGAGAATGGATTTCGTTTTCATAGGATGAATGGCGAGCCGTCCGCGGCAGCGTGACCGGTTCCACTTCACTTGTCGAGAACGTCCGCTGTCGCGAAACCGGAGGAAGTGCAATCGTGCGCGATGTCCGTCGCGCAAAAATTTCCGGCCGCCCTGGGTTATCGGATGCCGGCGGAGTGGGAGCCGCATTCGGCCACGTGGCTTTCGTGGCCGCGCCGGGAAGGGATCAGTTTTCCGGGCGCGTTCGATCGTGTCATGCCGACGTTGCGGCGAATGCTCGAAGCGCTGCTCGCTTCCGAGCCGGTCTGCATCAACGTGTGCAACGGCGCGCATGAAGCTGAAGCGCGGCAGGTCCTGCAAGGATTGCCACAGGAAAGGCTCACGTTCTATCGCATCCCGACAAACGAACCTTGGTGTCGCGATCACGGCCCGATCTTCCTGACCCGCGATGAGGAGCCGCGCCTGGCGGTCGTCGATTGGGATTACAACGCCTGGGGCGGCAAGTATCCGCCGTGCGATCTCGATGAAGTCGTACCGACGCGCGTCGCCGAAATTCTGAACGTGCCGGTATTTTATCCGCGGATGATTCTCGAGGGCGGCTCGATCGACGTAAATGGCGCTGGCGCGCTGCTGACGTCGGAGGGTTGTCTGCTCAATCCAAATCGGAATCCAACGATGTCGCGGGAACAGATCGAGCAGCGGCTGCGCGATTATCTTGGCGTCACCGACATTCTCTGGCTCGGCGAAGGAATCGAAGGAGACGACACCGACGGCCACGTCGACGATCTCGCGCGCTTTGTGAGCGCGCGAACGATCGTTACCGTCATTGAGGAAAACCGCGACGATCCGAATTTCGAACCGCTTCGCGAAAACCTCGCCCGGCTCTGCGCGATGAAATGGAACGGCGCGCCGTTCGAAATCGTCGCGCTCCCGATGCCGGCACGGATCGATCGCGAAGACCTGCGCTTACCCGCCAGCTACGCGAACTTTTACATCGCAAACGAATCGATCCTCCTCCCAACGTTCAACGATCCGAACGACGCGATCGCGGCAGCGACGCTCGCTAAACTCTTCCCCACGCGCCGCATCATTCCCATCGATTGCACCGAATTGATTTGGGGCCTCGGCGCCTTCCATTGCCTGACGCAGCAACAGCCCGGCGCTTAAACGAAGGCGACGCCTCCAAGGAGCCGCGCTTTCCAAACCGCCGACTGCACGGCGCGTTACAGCCGCGATTTTTCTCTTGAACGAAATACCGAAAATAATTTCCTCGGCGGTTTGTAAACCGCCGCTCCTTGAAGCTCATCGACCGGCGAGGTCATTGTTCGAGTATCGGCTCCGATGTCATTCCCTTCCCGGCGTGATATACGTGATTCACGTATATCATAATAAGTGCATCGGAGAAGTCATTGGGCAACTACCACAATGGCGTACAAGCGTCGCGTGGCGCGCAGTAGACAGGTCGTAGTCGACGGGGCGTAACTAGTCCGAATACGGCGCGGGTTGGTAGCCGCTCTTCAGGATCGCGTCATGCAAATCCGGCGCGTGTGTCCGCCGCGCATCGAAGGTGACGATGACGCGCTCGGTCGTGGGATTGATCTTTATCTCCTGCACGCCGCGGATTCTCATGAGCGGTTCGCGCAATTTTCGGACGCACTCGTCGCAATCTTCGCCCTCGGTCGCGATCTCTATCGTTTCCAATATCGGATGATCGGCGTGCTCGGGATTGTGCGGGTCGGCTGGGTCCATCATCTAGTCTACGCGCGCCGCGCTAGCTGCGGTTGTCCTTCGCAGCAGCGGTTCGATTACCCTCCAAACGTTTTCCGCGAGGACGCGTTGGCCGGCGGCATTCGGATGGACGCGGTCCCATTGATTGAGCTCGGGATTTCCGCCGACGCCTTCCAGGAAGAACGGGATCAACGTCGCCCGGTTCTTTTCTGCGACTGCGCAGAAGATTCCGCCGAACGCGCCGACGTAATCGTCGCTGGAAACATTCGGAAGCTGCATGCCGGCAAGGACGATCGACGCGCCGGGCTGCTGGGCCCGCACCTGATCGATGATCGCCTGGAGATTCGACCGGATTTGGTCAATCGGCACGCCGCGAAAGGCGTCATTAATTCCGAGCTCGAGAACAAAAATATCGATCTTGTGGTGGGCGCGAAGAATGGCCGGGAGCCGGTGCAATCCGCCCGTGGTGGTATCGCCGCTGGAACCGGCGTTCACGACTTCGAATTCGTAACCGGCGGTGCGCATTTTCTCCGCGACCAGCGCCGGCCACGCCTGTTTGCGGGAAAGGCCGAAGCCAGCGGTGAGGCTGTCTCCGAGCGCAACGATCGTGATCACGTTGGAAGGATCGCGTTTCGCGGCTTGCGCGGTTTGGAACGCCGCGAGCCCGAGGACCGCGACGAGCGGGCCGATGAGTGAAGCGAACTTCATGAAAACTCTTGGACGGTCCCGCGCCGTTTCCGTTCAAAAGCAGGCCGAGCTCGCAGTTGCGTTCAGTATTCGTTGAATTCGCCACGCTCCAACCCTCGCTTCCGCGTGAAAAACTGCATAATTCACAGACGGATCCGGGCTGGGACAGCTTCTGGGACAAAGGCGTTCCCAAGTGCAACTTGGGAACGAAGAATCGTACGGGTTGCGGTTAGCGTACCTTCTTCACACGACGTGGTTCGCTCGCCGTGAGGCGCTCGCCGTTGCGGAAGAGGGCGACGTCGGTCACGCGGGCGTACTCCGCGTAATCGACGTACAACAGGTTGATCATCTGCCCGTACCGATTGCGGGGGGGCGTCTTCAGGATGTACTCGCCGAGGCGGCGGTTCGCCAGCTGCGCCGCGAACCAGACACCGGTGGCCGGCGTCAGCGTCCAGGAAAGGAGAAACAGGTCGCATGGCAGGCTCGGGGCATTCTGCATCTTCCCGGTGTATTTCTCGAATTGATCGAACTGGTGGTTCTTCATTTTTTCGAAGATCTCCCTGTCGGACCATCGGTCAAAAACTCGCAGATCGCCTTCGGCGGCGGCGAGAGCGGTCGAAGTCCAATCGCGGTAGACCCAGAAGCCGGGTTCCTTCACGTTGATGGCGTATTTGCGATCGACGACGACCAGGATCGCCGGCCCTTTTGGGACGACGTATTCATTGAGCGTCATGTCGGCGAGGCGCTTGTGGGACGGCTTCGATTTCACCAGCCAGTCGCCAAGCCTCGCCAAGATCCGGTCGACGAGAATCCGGTACGCCGTGTCGCTGAAATCCATGTGTGAGAACTTCAGGATGATCAGCTCTTTGTGCTTTTCCATCGCAAAGCGGTAGACGTCATCGAGCACCTCCGAGAGATAGGGACCGGGGATAAAGTTGTGATAGATCACGAACTGCCGCGATCGTGATATCCATTTCGGCCGCAGGTCGAAATAGCGCACGCCGGCGGTCAACTGGCCGTAGAGGGACAGTTGCTGCGTTTTTCCGAGCGCGGCGATTCCGGGAAGGTACATGCCGGAGTCGTGTGAGGCCGGGAGGACGAGGTCGCCGAGCTTCGTATTGCCGAGGGTGGAGAGCCGGTCCTCCATCCATGAAGCGCGGTTCGTGAAGAGCGACGTGGAGAACCACAGCCTCGCCAGAATGTCCCCTTCATGGACCTCGACAGACATCTTCGTGGACGATGCCGCGACGGAGGAGCGCTCGCCGTCATCGTACTTGAGCGGGTCGCCGGACCACTCGATCCGCTCGCCTTTGACGGCGCCCGTCCATCGGCAGAGGTTCGTTCTGGCGTGCTCGTAGGTGATGATCACGGTACCGTCGTCCGTGAGCGCCACCGAGGGATCGCGGCCGCTGGTGATCCGGAGATTCTGGCCCCAGACGATTTTCGTTCCGACGATGTGTCCGACGCGGTACGCGATCGCCGTCCGGCTCGACTCGTGCACCTCGACGACGACGCCGGCGTTATTCATGGCGACGCCCGGTGAGCGGCCACCTCCGATCTTCGTCCCGCCCTCCCATATCACCTCGTTCCCCTGCACGCGTCCAAGCTTGTACCAAAGGTCGTCGTAGTATTGCGCTTCGTGCACCTCGACCACGACGCCGCTGTCGTTCAGCGCGACGGAGGGCCTGATCCCCGTGTCGTACCTGAGCGTGCGCTGCGGCTGGCCCCAGTCGACCCGGTCGGAGATCAGCCTGCCCACGGTGTAGTAGAGCGTGCGGCCGGTCGCCTCGTTCTTGTGGACCTCCACGACGACGTTGTGGTTGTTCACCGCGACGTGCGGTGTCATGCCGGTGCCGTACCGGATGCTCTGTTTCCAGATGATCGTCGCTTCGTTCAGGTCGCCGACGCGGTGGTAGAGCGGGTAGGTTTTCTCGGCGCGGTGCACCTCGACCACCCTGCCGAGCCGGGTGATGGCGACCGCCGGCGTCTCGCCGTGGTCGTACTGGAGCCCGAGCCCGTGGAAGACCGGATTGACGTTCGCGTGAATGCTCATACTCGAAGGAGGGTGTGGGGTCGGTTGTTCGGGCAAAAGGGAAACATGCCTGACTGGTCTATCAAAAGGCTTCGCCTAACACAATCATAGATGATGGATTGGGCCCCGCCTTGGGATGAGAGCGACGAGCGCTGGATTAACCCGGTCTGGGCGAATTAGGCGCGGCGAACCTTTTTCGCAAGATCGGCTCGAGGACGCGCCAGACATTCTCGTCCAGAACGCGCTTGGCCGGCGGCGTTGGGATGAACCAGGTCCGGCTGGTTCAGCTCGGGATCGCCGCCGACTCCTTGCAGCAGATAGGGGATGAGCGCCGCGTGATTCTTCTCCGCGAGCGCGCCAAACATTTCGCCGAACGTGCGGACGTAACCGTCGCTCGCAGCCAGCGGAAGCTGCATCCCGGCGGCGATGATCGAGACACCGGGATGGCGCGCGCGTGTCCGATAGATGATCGTCTGGAGATTCGACCGGATTTGTTCGATCGGCACGCCGCGAAAGGCGTCATTGATTCCGAGCTCGAGAACAAAAATATCGATCTTGTGGTGGGCGCGAAGAATGGCCGGGAGCCGGCGCAATCCGCCCGTGGTGGTATCGCCGCTGGAACCGGCGTTCACGATTTCGAATTCGTAACCGGCGTTGCGCATTTTCTCCGCGACCAGCGCCGGCCACGCCCGTTTGCGGGAAAGGCCGAAGCCAGCGGTGATGCTGTCTCCGAGCGCAACGATCGTGATCACGTTCGAAGGTTCGCGTTTCGCCGGCTGCGCGGATTGCACCAACGAAAGCGCCACCAGCACAACGACGATCAACTGACTTCTCAATTGCTTCGCCCCATGAGCCATTTTAGTTTCCGGCCCTCACCCGTTTGCTGAAAATTTGCTCAGCAATCGAGAATCGAAAATCACAATTCGAAATTTATTTATGGCTACCTACGGTATCAACGGCTTCGGCAGAATCGGTCGCAACGTCCTTCGCGCAATGGACCAGGGCGATGTCAAACGCATCGCGGCCATCAACGATCTGACCGACACGCACACGCTCGCGCATCTTCTGAAATGGGACTCGGTCCACGGCAAGTTCGACGGCGAGATCAGCTTCGATCCGGCAAACATCATCGTTCGCGGCCATAAGATTAAGATCCTGAAGGAACGCGATCCCGGGAACCTGCCGTGGAAAGATCTCGGCGTGGATGTTGTTTTGGAATCGACCGGCTTTTTTACCAGCCGCGACAAAGCCGAGCTGCATATCACCAAGGGCGGCGCGAAACGTGTCCTCATCAGTGCGCCGGCGAAAAATCCCGATCTGACGCTTTGCCTTGGCATCAACGACGAGCTTTACGACGGGAGCAAGCATTTCATCGTTTCAAACGCGAGCTGCACGACCAATTGCCTCGCCTCGATGGCGAAGGTGCTCCACGACAATTTCGGGATCGTGAACGGATTCATGAGCACGATCCACAGTTACACGAACGACCAGCGCATCCTCGATCTGCCGCACGAAGATTTGCGACGGGCGCGCGCCGGTGCCGTGAGCATCATCCCATCGAGCACCGGCGCGGCGAAAGCGATCGGCGAAGTGATTCCGGCGTTGAACGGGAAGCTGAATGGCGGCGCCTTCCGTGTCCCCACGCCTGATGGTTCGGTGACCGATTTCACCGCGATCGTTGAGAAGGACGCGACCGTGGAATCGATCAACAACGCGTTCAAGGACGCCGCCGCGAGCAAGCGTTACAAAGGCATTCTCGAATACACCGACGAGCCCCTGGTCTCGATCGATATCGTCGGTAACCCGCACTCGTGCATCTTCGACAGCAAACTGACGATGACTCACGGCGGAAGATTCGTGAAGATCGTCGGCTGGTACGACAACGAATGGGGCTACAGCAATCGCTGCGTTGGTATGCTGGCGATGCTGGGAAAGTAAATCTGTTTCGTGATCGTGCTCGTGCTCCTGCTCGTGATCGATCCCCTTAGAATATGAAAATTTATTTTGACCACGAAAAACTCGACGTTTATCGCGAATCCATCGCCTTCTGCGCTTGGACCGGCGATTTGTTGAATTCAATTTCCGCCAAAGCTGCGGCCAAAGATCAGCTCGACCGCGCCTCGACGAGCATCCCGCTCAACATCGCGGAAGGGAACGGCAAGTTTTCTGTGAAAGATCGGGCGCGATTTCTCGAGATCGCCCGTGGATCCGCGCTTGAATGTGCGGCCGCTCTCGATGTCTTGGTCGCGAGAAAGCTTGTAGCGCCGGAGCACATCGAGAACGCAAAGGAAAATCTTGTCCGCATTGTGCAAATGCTCATGGGGATGCTGCGACGGTTCTCAGGTTTTCTTAAGGAGGAAGGCGATGGATACGGAATCGAGCACGAGCAGGAGCACGAGCACGATTACGAGCACGAGCACGATTACGAAAGAGGCGAGCATGAATAAGCTCACGCTTCGCGATTTCGACGTGCGCGGGCAGCGGGTGCTTGTGCGGGTGGACTTCAACGTGCCAACGGAGGAACGCGACGGAAAGATCGCGATCACGGACGACACCCGGATTCGCGAGAGTCTTCCAACAGTTAATTACCTTCGCGAACAAGGCGCGAAAACGATCCTGATGGCGCACTTCGGCCGGCCGAAAGGGAAACCGGTCGAGAAATATTCGTTGCGGCCGGTCGCCGATTATCTCCACACCCTGATCGAGCTTCCGGTTGCGTTCAGCCACGACACGATTGGCGAGATTCCGGAAGCAATCATCCGCGACATGAAGGAAGGCGACGTGACGTTGCTCGAGAATGTGCGTTTTCACCCCGGCGAGGAAAACAACGATCCGGCGTTCGCGGAAGCTCTCGCAAAGCTGGGCGATGTCTACGTGAACGACGCGTTCGGTGCCGCGCATCGCGCGCACGCCAGCACGACTGGCATTACGAAGTTCGTGAAGGAATCCGCGATGGGTTTCCTGATGGAAAAGGAAATTCAGTATTTGTCCCACGAGCTGGCGGATCCGGCGAAGCCGTTCCTGGTCATCCTTGGCGGATCGAAAGTGTCGGACAAGATCGGCGTCATCAAGGCGCTGATGGAAAAGGCGGAGACGATTTTGATCGGCGGCGCGATGGCGAACACTTTTTGGAAAGCGCAGAGGGTACCGATTGGCGCCAGCCGGGTGGAAGCGGACAAGCTCGATCTCGCCCGCGAGCTCATGGATCTCGCCAAGAAAAAAGGCGTGCGCTTCCTGTTGCCCGTGGACGCGATTGAAACGCAAAAGATCGAACCAGGATCGCCCGGTCGAAACACAAGCCGTGTTACGACGGACCACGGAATAACCGACGGCTGGCAGGCGGTCGATATCGGGCGCGCCACGATCAGTCTTTACGAAGAGGAAATTGCAAAGGCGAAAACGATTTTGTGGAACGGGCCGGTGGGCGTTTTCGAAATTCCGGCGTTCGCCGATGGCACGATCGCGATTGCCGAAGCGTTGGCGCGTTCGAAAGCGACCACGATCATCGGCGGCGGTGATTCGGTCACGGCGGTGAAACAGGCCGGGCTCGCGGACAAGATGACATTCATCTCGACCGGCGGCGGCGCCTCGCTCGAACTTCTCGAAGGAAAAGAGTTGCCGGGCATCGCGGCATTGAGTGACCGCGCTTGGTAAATCGTAATCGTGTTCGCGCTCGTGCTCGAAAGTTGCGCTTAAAAAGATCGATCACGAGCAGGAGCACGAGCACGATTACGAGGCAGGTGAGTAAACAACTCGGAAAAGGCTTCCTTTATGTCGCCATTGCGCTGGCGGCATTCATTGCGACCAGCACTGTCATCCATGCGCTTCTGCCGCCGATGATCCCGAAAGGCGTCGCGGCGAAGTTAAAATATTTTTCCGAGCACAAGGACGAATTCGACACGGTCATCGTCGGGACGAGCCAGCTTTATTACTCGGTCTCCCCGAAAATTTTCGATGCCACGACGGGCGAGAACGGGATGCCGACGCGCAGCTTCAACTTCGGCATCGATGGAATGCATCCGCCCGAAAACTTTTACGTGCTGGATCAAATCCTGAAAACAAAACCGAAAAACTTGAAATCGGTTTTGCTCGAGCTCGGCGAAGTGCGGGCACGATGGTTCCCGATTCTCGGGACCCAGCGGGCGGTTTACTGGCATGACTGGCCGCGGACAGAGCTGACACTGAAGCAGGCGCTCAATCCGCGCGGGAACGCGAACTGGTTCATCCAAATCACCCGGCTCTGGGTCGCGCGGCGCGATCTCGCGTCGAACCTTGTTCTCTTCGGAAAACAGTTCGCGAATGCGGGGCGGGTGGCTGATTTGTTCCCAGCGGCAGAGCGGGAACGGTTTGAGGACGCGGCGTTGGAGCTCGGCCCGAATCGCGATGGCTACCGGCTGGCGGGCGACGCGATGTCCGCCGAGCGCGCCGTTTCCTACCAAGAGCGGCTCGCGGAGGAGATCTCCACGGCGCGCCCGAAAATTCTCGACCCCGCGACCCAGCAAGGTTATCGCGACGCCGCCGCTCTTATTCGCGCCGCCGGCGCGAAACCCATATTCGTGGTCCCCCCGACGATCTTTCAATCGCCTTTGCAATTCAGCCAGTCGCCACCGCCCGCCCCGATCATTGCGTTTAACGACGCCGGAAAATTCCCCGAATATTACGACCCCAAATCCCGGATCGACGATAGTCATCTGACTCGCGCGGAAGCGGAGAAATTCACCGTCGTCCTCGCCCGCGAATTCGTCCCCCAGACCGTCCAACCATAACGGGGCATGCTTTTCGTCGAGTTCCGTTTCTTCTGGTTCTTTCTCGCGGTCTTCGCGGTCTATTGGTCGCTGCGGGGGAATCGCAATCGCAAAATCTGGCTGCTGGTTTGCAGTTATTTTTTCTACGCCTGCTGGAACTGGAAATTTCTTTTCCTGATCATGGCGTCGAGCGCGCTCGATTACTTCGTCGGCTCGATGCTCGCCCGGACTGACGATGCGCGAAAACGGCGCGGCTGGTTGATCATGAGCCTGTGCGCGAATCTCGGCACGATCGCGTTCTTCAAATATTACAATTTCTTCGTCACGTCAGCGGCCGCGGTGCTCGCCTGGCTGGGATTACCGGCGAGTTTACACACGCTGAACATCGTCATCCCGGTGGGCGTGAGCTTCTACACGTTTCACTCGATGAGTTACACGATCGACGTTTACCGGCGGAAACTGGAGCCGGTCCGCAGTCTCCTCGATCTGGCGTGCTTCATCGGGTTCTTTCCGCAAATGGTCGCGGGCCCGATCGTGCGCGCGTCGCAATTCCTGCCGCAACTGCGCAGCATTCGCCGCTTTTCCGACGTTGACGCGCGCGGTGCCCTTGTCCTGTTCCTCACCGGTTTCATCAAGAAGGCGTGCATCGCCGATTCAGTCGCGCCGTTCGTCGATCGGTACTTTGACGCGCCGTGGAATTTCGCGACGGCGAGTGCCTGGGTCGCCGTGTTGTTCTACGCGATCCAAATCTATTGCGATTTTTCCGGTTACACCGACATGGCGATCGCGACCGCGGGTTTGCTCGGTTACCAACTGCCAATCAATTTTCGTTTTCCCTATTTCGCGGAGAACATTGCCGATTTCTGGCATCGCTGGCACATCAGTCTCTCGAGCTGGCTGCGCGATTATCTTTACATTCCGCTCGGGGGAAATCGGGGGCCGTCCTGGTTCGTTTATCGCAACATCATGATCACGATGTTGCTCGGCGGCCTTTGGCACGGCGGCGCCTGGACGTTCGTGATCTGGGGCGGACTGCACGGGCTCGCGCTGATGGGGCACCGCGCCTGGTCGCATCGGAGGGACCTGCTTCCGCAGGTCCGGGACATGCAGAAGCATGTCCCTCCGAAAGGACCGCGGTCGGTCGCGGGCTGGTTTGCCTGGGCGCTGACGATTTATTGGGTCTGCTTCGCCTGGATATTTTTTCGCGCGGTCGACCTGCCGCATGCCGCTCCGGCCCTGCGGAGCTTTTTGTTTCTACCAGGCGGCGGCACGCAGGATCTTGGGGCGTGGATGCTTTGGATCGTGGTGGCGCTTGGGTTTGTCCATTGGCTGAATTCGCGCGGAACTTTCTCGACCTGGTGGCGGCGCCCGCCGGCTCCGGCTTTCGCCGCCGGATACGGTTGCGCCTTTGCGCTCGTGCTCTTATTTATCCCGCCGCATTACGCGCCCTTCATCTATTTTCAATTTTAGAAGCAATTCCCCATGAGAAAAAAAATCATCGCCGCGAATTGGAAGATGAACATGACCCAGGGCGAGGCCGCGGCGTTTGTCTCCACGTTTCTTCTCGAGGTAAGCGAGTCGCGCGAGGTCGAGATCGTGATCGTCCCGCCGTTCACCGCGATCGGGGCCGTGAACACCGCGCTCGAGAATGCGCAGCACGTCAAGGTCGGCGCGCAGAACATGCATTGGGAGCGCGCGGGAGCGTTCACGGGCGAGATCAGTCCCGCGATGTTGCGCGATCTTTTCGTGCGCTATGTGGTGCTCGGGCATAGCGAACGCCGAACCCTTTTCGGTGAGACCGATGAAATAGTGAATCGAAAGGTGCGCGCCGCGCACGAAGCGACGCTGCGTCCGATTCTCTGCGTGGGCGAAAGTCTGGATCAACGCGAAGCCGGCGAAGTGGAGAAAGTCCTGACGACGCAGCTCAAAGGGAGTCTTGCCGGCGCCGGCGCGAAGGAATTGCAGGAAACGGTGATCGCTTACGAACCGGTCTGGGCCATCGGCACTGGTAAAACCGCCACCGCCGAACAGGCGCAGGAAGCGCACGCGTTCATCCGCAACGTCCTCGCTGAGATTGCCGATGAAGCGACTGCCGACAAAATTCGGATTCAGTACGGCGGAAGTGTGAAGCCGGACAACGCGCGCCAGCTCATGTCGCAGCCCGATATCGACGGTGCGCTCGTCGGCGGCGCGAGTCTCGATCCGCGCAGCTTCGCGCAGATCGTGCGAGGAGCGACTCTTCTGTAGCCGCTTCGCTGTGCGAAGCGGGAGAGCGGTAATGCAGCCGAAATGGCGTCGCCCACACGGCGACGGCTACAGAAACTACGGCAGCTGGTAAACTTCCACCGAGCCGATGCCCGTTCCGCTGTTCGTTCCACGAACGATGGCGGTATAAGCGCCGGACGGAAGCAAGTGCAGGATCGCCGACTCTTTCGCGTTACCCGGCGCAAGCCCGCTGTTTTGAATGTCGGTTTTTTGCGGGCTGTTCATCCAGTCGTCGTTCGAATCAATCAGCGCGCCGTTTCCGTCGTGCAGCTCGAGGGTCGGATCGCTCAGCGCATTCGGAACGCCAAACGCGGTAAGCGACGGCCCAATGGCGCGCACCAGAATATTCTTCGATTCCGTGCCACCGAGAATGAATCCGCCGATGAGCGCGTTAGGATCGGTCCCGACCTGGCCGCGCGTGGAAATGTTTAGCAAGGTCGAGCCCGGCCCGCTGTCGAGATCATACACTTCGACGACGCCGAGGCCGGTCGTGTTATTCGCGCCGCGCATGACAGCGGTGTAAGCCACGCCGTTCGTGTCGGACGGCACCGTCGTCAAAATCACCGATTCGGTGGGCGAATTGGGCGCGAGGCCGATGTCGATTATGTCCTGTTTGTTCGCGTTGGATTCCCAGTCGTCGTTCGACGCGATCGTCGCGTTGCTGCTGTCATGCAATTCCAGAGTCGGATTCACGATCGCGCCGGGCAGACCGGTTGACGGCCCCATGCCGCGGACCGCCAGCCGCTTTGAGGCCGCGCCGCGCATGATGAACCCGGCGATCAACGCGTTGTCGCCCGTCCCCACCTGCATCCGCGTGGAAAGATTCACCGGCCGGCCAGGCGCCGCGATGACGTTGACGGTGAACATCTGCGAGACTGTGCCGCCGTCGAAGTCGGTCGCCGTAACCGTGACATGCGCCGTGCCGACGTTGTTCCCGGTGACCAGCAATTTCGTTCCGCTGACGGTGACGCTCACTTTCGCGGTGTCGCTCATCGCCGAGAAACTGAGCGGTGAGATCTGGGCGATACCCGGGAGGGAAACCAGGTTCGTTAATTTTACCGGATTGGCCGTGTTGTAATTGCGTAGCGGCAACTCGTTAAAAGGCGCGCTGAAATTATAACGCGGAACGGCCGCGATGGAATCCGCGACCGTCATGCCGTTTCCTACCACTCGGCCGAAGACGGTGTACGGTCCGGCCGTAACGCCGTTGTTGATCGTTTGAACGTCGAGATTGTTTGGAGGCCCCCCATTGTCCGCCAGGTTGATGAACCACTGGCTCGTCGCGCTATTCGGATTGCCGGTCGTTTGGGCCATTGCGATCGTGCCGCGCTTGTTCGAGATGCCCGGTTCATTTTGGATCGGCGCGAAGGCCAGCACCTGAGTGGGCTGGACGTTGTCCTTGTTCGGATTGTTCATCAGATTTGGATCGACGGTGCCGATATATCCGCCGCCCTGGACGATGAATCCCGGCACGGATCGATGAATGAAACTGGAGGCGATCTGGTTTGTCGTCGGGTCGGTCACGAAATACCGGCCCTGGTCGACGTACTTCAGGAAATTGGTGACGGTGATCGGCTTTTGTTGGCCGAAAAGAGCGAGGTCAATATTGCCGAGCACGGTCGTCATGCGGACTGCGTTGCTGACGTCGGGATCGGAAAAGGCTGGCGCCAGATCAATCGAGCGCGCGGGCGCGCCGGCGTATTCGGTAAAATTGGCGATCTGGCTCGACACGACCGGAGGAACATTTTGAGCGACTGCGGAAAGCGTGAATCCGGCGGACATGAGCGCTGCCAGGAGAGGAAGGCGATTCATGGGTCGCTGTTTTTACTTCAATTCCTGAAAACCGCCAGTTCGTGATTGGAAAATCACTTCTTGATGATGTCGAGATGCGTCCGCGTCTTGACCTTGCCCGTCGCAGGATCCCGTTCTTCGATTCGCATCTCTTTCAAAAACCAGCGGCCTTCGATCTTTTGCCCCGATACAACCTCGAAATACTTCAAAAGTTTCGCGTTCCAGTCGTACGCCTCCATTTTCATGAGCGCGCCGTTCTCTTTGCCCACCCAAAGCCAGACATTCGAGTATTGCGATTGCCGGGAAGGCGCTTTCATCTCCAGCTTCCAGCAGTTAACGGTGCGAATCTCGTTTTCGCCCGTCACGCGACCGGGCCAATAAAGAAAACGCAGTGACAGATCTTCATAGGTCACGCTGGTCCCGCGCACCTTCCGATCGAATTGGGCCGGCGCGATTTTCTCCACGCCTTCGCGGGTCACTTCCTCGAGCCGCGAATCGTTTTCGCCCAGGCGCAATTGGAGCGCCTGGTCCGGCTTGGAAAATGTATAGCGAATGATCGGGCCGGTCTGGGTGAGACGGAACGGAACGACGGTCGGTCCCTCCCGCAATTCCCCCTGCAATTCCAATTCCTGTTGCGCCTGCCGGGCCCGAACCGAAGCCAGGACATCCTTCGCCTCAGGGAATGGCGCGGCAAACGTCGCAGACGCCATCAAGGCGAGAAGGCCAATCACGGTTTTCTTGTCCATTCGAAACGAGTTTTAAGTGTTAAGGGTTAAGTGTTAAGTGGACTTCCGTCGCGCGCCCTTCCTTAAAACTTAACACTTAAAACTTAAAACTCCTGCTGTCGCGAATGGACCAGTGGCTCTTTCATCTTATGAACGAACGATGGACGCTTCCCGCCCTCGACTTGTTCATGGCCGCAATCAGCGACGTCGAGATTTGGAAGCCTTTGCTCATCGTGCTCGCGCTCTGTATCCTCATCTTCAGCGGTTTCAAGGGGCGCGCCTTCATTGTCTGCCTCGCCCTGGCACTCATGGTCGCCGATTATTTTTTGGTCAGCACGCTCAAGGCCGCGATTGATCGCCGCCGGCCGAAACAAGTGGAAAAGGTGCGCATGGTGCAATTGGAACGGACGCATCCGCGATTCCTCACGCTGTTCAAGAAACCGACCATCCGATATTCGGACGAAACCGATCGCGACAAGTCGGGTCCCTCGTTCCCGTCGGGCCACGTGACCGACAACGTGATCATCGGGACGATTTGCGTTCTCTTTTTCCGGCGGTGGGGCTGGCTCTATTTTATCCTGGCCGCGGCCATCGCCTGGTCGCGGATTTATCTTGGCGCACATTGGCCGAGTGACGTCGCCGGCACGGCGTTCATGGCGGCCGGGGAAGCGCTCCTCATGGTCGCGCTCGCGGAATTCCTCTGGAAACGGTTCGGGCCGCGGTGGGCGCCGGAATTATTCGCGCGGCATCCGCGCTTGATCGAATAAACCGATGAGCCACACGCGCGCGGTTTGGTTATTCGTTCTGGCCCTGACCGGCATCCGGTTCACGATGCTCGGAACGAGCGATCTCTCATTCGACGAAGCGCATTACTGGATGTGGTCGGATCGGCTCGCGCCGGCCTATTTCAGCAAAGGCCCGGGGATCGCGTTTTTTATTCGGGCCAGCACCGCAATTTTCGGGGCCACCGAATTCGGCGTGCGCTTCTGGAGTCCGATTCTCGGCGCGGCGACGAGTCTGCTCCTCTACTATTTCACGAGGAAATTGTTCAACGAGCGCGCTGCATTTTGGAGCGTCATCGCGCTCAACGCCATCCCGCTTTTCAACGTCGGCAATCTCGTCATGACGATCGATCCGCTTTCGATCTTTTTCTGGGTCGCGGCCATGTTCACGTTCTGGCTCGCGCTCGAGCGAACACCGAACGCGAACTCACTCTGGTTCGCCACTGGATTGCTGATCGGCGTCGGCTTTCTCTGTAAATACACAAACGCGTTCGAGCTGATCTCGGTCGGGCTCGTTCTTGCGCTGGTCCCGCGGCATCGTCGCGAGTTTAAGCGGCTCGGATTCTATCTTCTCCTGTTTGCCTTCGCACTTTGCCTCGTTCCGCCGCTGATCTGGAACTATCAGCACACCTGGATCACGCTTTCACATTTGGAATCGCGCGGCGGACTCGACCAGTCGTTAGGCATTCATCCGCTCGAGCTGCTCGGTTTCCTCTTCGCACATTTCCTGACCTTCTCGCCGTTGCTTTTTCTCGCGCTCGCCTGGGCGGTGATTGCGAATTGGCGACGGGCCCGGCAACAATTCAAGGTCCTGTATCTTTTCTGGTTCGGCATGCCGGTCTTCGCTTTCTATTTCCTCCTTTCGATCAACGACCAGGCGGCCCCGAACTGGGACGTGCTCGCGTTCATCAGCCTCGCGGTTCTGGCAGCGGCGTACTGGACGGAGCGACTCGGATCGCATCGCGCCGCCGCTCCATTTCTTTGCGCGGCGCTTCTGCTTGCGGTTGTCGGTACCGTTTTCGTGATGGATACCGATGTCCTGCGCAGCATGAACCTGCCGTTCCCGCATCATCGCGATCCGACGGATCGCGTCCGCGGCTGGAAGTCGGCCTCGCGCGCGGTTGAGAAAATCCGCTCCGATTTCGAAGCGAAAAACAAAGAGAAACTTTTCGTCATCGCCGATCAACGCGATCGCGCTTCGGAGATGTCATTTTATTTCGAGAACAAACGCGTCGAAGGGCGGGAGCATCCGCCGGTTTATATCGTCGAATCGCAGGACATCGAGAACCAGTTCTCGTTCTGGCCGCGCTACGATCAGTTTGTCGAAACTCCGCCGAACACGAAACAGCCCGACGGCGAAGTCTACACGGAAGAGGAAGGAGTAAACCTGTTCACCGGCCGGAGCGCGCTCTACGTCCAGAGTGGGAAGGGCCTTCTCGTGCCGCATAACATTCGCGCCGGCTTTCAATCGGTCGAGCGCATCGCGAGGATCGAAGTGAACCGGTTCGGCGCGAAGATGCGCGAATGGCAGGTGTTTCTTTGCCGGAATTATCGGACACTGCCGCTATGAGCGCCGGTTCGCCCGCGGTGTCGGTGGTGGCACCGCTGTTTAACGAAGAAGAAAACGTTCCGATTCTCCAGGCGGAGCTGACCAGCGCGCTCAGCGGACTGGATTACGAAATCATTTTCGTCGATGACGGTTCGCGCGATGGAACCGCTAGCCGCATCGCGCCGGATCCGCGCGTCCGCGTTTTACAATTCGAACGGAACGCGGGCCAGAGCGCGGCGATGTATGCCGGGTTGCACGCGACGCGCGGCGCTGTCGCCGTTTTGATCGATGGCGATCTGCAAAACGATCCGGCGGATATTCCCAGGCTGCTGGCCGAAATTGAGCGTGGCGCCGATCTCGTCTGCGGTTATCGCGCGCAACGCAAGGACACGGTGGTAAAACGGATCACGAGCCGCGTCGCAAATTTCGTCCGGAGCCGTTTCACCAAGGATGGCGTCCGCGATACCGGCTGCACCTTGAAAGCGATGAAACGCGAATGCATCGGCGCGCTGGTCCCGTTCAAAGGCATGCACCGTTTCATTCCTGCACTCGTTAAAGGCGCCGGTTATCGCCTTGTGGAAGTTCCGGTCAATCATCGCCCGCGCAAATTCGGCGAGAGCAAGTACGGACTTGGCAATCGCGCATGGCGCGCCACCATGGACATGTTCGGCGTCCGCTGGCTCCTCTCACGCCGCCTTAATTACAGGGTCCGAGGACAGTCATAACGTCTGCTGTTGGAGCGACGGCGCTCTGTCGCCGTCCAAACGCGCGTCATCCAATCAACGCGTATTACGCCGACAGGACGGCGTCGCTCCAACAGCCCTGCGCCAGCCTCGGGATGACTTGTTTTTCCCGCCCAAATGACGCTTGTCATCCGAAAGCCTCACGTTAAGCTTTCGGCCCCACTGGGAATCCTGCATGTCTTTGGCCAGCCTACTCACTGCTGAGCAGATCATTCCCGAGATGAAAGCGACGGAGCGTTGGAGCGCTATCGTCGAGCTGATCGATCTCCTCGTCGCCCAGGGAAAAATCAAACCGGAAGACCGCGACAGCATTCTGGCTTCGCTCAAGCAACGCGAGGAAACGATGAGCACCGGGATCGGATTCGGGATCGCGATTCCGCACGCGTCCTCGGATCGGATCGAGGAAGTGGTGGCGTCGTTCGGCCGCTCGTCGCAGGGGATCGAGTTCGACGCGCTCGATAACGCGCCGGTGAAATTCGTGGTCTTGTTCGTCGTGCCGAAGAACCAGTTTCAAACTCACCTCCGCACGCTCGCGTCCATCGCGAAATTCCTGAACGATCGGAGCGTCCGCGAACGGCTCGGGGCCGCGAAATCGGCCGACGAAATTCTCGCGATCTTCCGCGAAAGCGGCGGGCAAAAGTAAAAGCGGTGGAAACGTTTCAAGCCCTTCTCGAGCAGAAGGTCGCGGAAGCATTATCGGCCGCGGGTTTGGCACGGGCCGGCGCGGTCACGCCGGCGACCGACGCGCGCTTCGGCGATTACCAAAGCAACGCGGCGCTTATTTTGGGAAAACAACGCGGCGAAAATCCGCGCGCTGTTGCGGAGCGCGTGTCCCAGGCGTGGGTTGCGTCGGAGCTATCAGACCCACCCGCGATTGCCGGACCCGGTTTTCTTAATTTCGCGCTCAATACGGAGGCGATCGCGCGCCACGGGGCGCAGCTTCTCAGCGACGAGCGCCTCGGGGTCGCGCCGGCAGAAGCTCTCCGCAAGATCGTCATCGATTTCGGTTCGCCGAACGTGGCGAAGCCGATGCACGTCGGCCATATTCGCAGCACCGTGATCGGCGACGCGATTGCGCGGATCGCGTCGTTCCTCGGCCACCACGTCGTTCGCGACAATCACATCGGCGATTGGGGTACCCAGTTCGGAATGGTCATCTATGGCTGGAAGAATTTGCTCGATCGCGGGGCGCTCGAGCGAGAGCCGATTGCGGAGCTCGTCCGCATCTATAAAGCAGCGAACGAAGCGGCAACCGCCGATCCCGCGGTGCGCGAAGCGTGCCGCGAAGAACTCGTGAAATTGCAGGCCGGCGATCCGGAAAACTTCGGAATCTGGCAGGAATGCGTCACGCTTTCGCTGCGCGAGTTCGACGAAGCCTATCGCATCCTCGACATCCACTACGACATCCAGCGCGGTGAAAGTTTTTACAACGACCGGCTCGCCGGCATCGTTGATCGATTGCTGAAATCCGGAATCGCCGAAGAAAGCGAAGGCGCGATCGTCGTTTTCTTTCCTGATATTCCCGAACTGGCGGACAAGCCATGCATCATCCGGAAACGCGACGGCGGCTACAATTACGCCACGACCGACATCGCGACGGTCGATTATCGAGTCGACGATCTGAAGCGCGACACCTGTTGGTACGTCGTCGGCGCGCCCCAGACATTGCATTTCAAACAGATTTTCGAGATCGCGCGGCGCGAAGGCCGAACCGCCGATTTTCATCATATTCCATTTGGCAGCATTCTGGGCGAAGACCGCAAGCTGATGAAGACGCGCTCCGGCGAAAATGTCGCCTTACGCGATGTCCTCGACGAAGCCGTGGTTCGCGCGCGGAAAATCATCGCGGAAAAAAATCCAGAATTGCCGGAAGCAGAGCGCGATCAAGTCGCGCAAATCATCGGCATCGGCGCCGTGAAGTACGCCGATCTCTCCCAGTATCGAATGACCGATTACGTTTTCTCCTGGGATCGAATGCTCTCGTTCCAGGGAAACACCGCGCCCTATTTGCAAAACGCCTATGTCCGCATCCGCTCGATCTTCCGGAAGGCCGCTGTAGCCGCGTCCCTGTGGGACGCGCGAGAGCAGACGATAAAGTTGACCGAACCGGAAGAACGAACGCTCGCGCTGAAGCTCTGCCAATTCGCCGAAGTTGTTCCCGCCGTTCTGAACGATTTCCGTCCAAACCTGCTCGCGAATTATCTCTACGAACTGGCAAACGCGTTCCATTCCTTCTACGAAGCCTGTCCCGTCCTGAAATCCGAAGAGCCGGCGCGCAGTTCGCGTCTCGCTCTCTGCGAACTGACCGGACGCGTGGTCGCGAAGGGTCTCGACCTTCTCGGGATCAAGGCGCCGGGGCGGATGTGAAGGCGAAGCCAATGACGAAGCACGAATGACGAATGACGAATGAATGACGAAGCTCGAATGACGAAAGACCGGTGTGCGCGACGCGCCTATTCGGGTTTCGTCATTCGGGTTTCATTCGTCATTCGTCATTCGTCATTCGACATTTCCCCGGCATGACAGTGCAGCAGCATCCACGCATTCCATCTTCGACTTACCGGTTGCAATTCAACCGGCAGTTCACGTTCACGGACGCGCGGGAGATCGTGCCGTATCTCGACGCGCTCGGGATCAGTGATTGTTACGCGTCGCCCTATTTCCAGGCGCGCGCGGAAAGTCTGCACGGGTACGACATCACCGATCACAACAAACTCAACGCGGGCATCGGATCCCGCGAAGAGTACGATGCCTGGATTGCCGATCTGCACGTTCACGGTATGGGACAGATCGTCGATTTCGTTCCGAACCACATGGGGATCGGCGAACCGCTCAACCATTGGTGGATGGATGTTCTGGAAAGTGGCCCGAGCTCGCCTTACGCGCCGTTCTTCGACATCGATTGGAAACCGCTCAAGACCGATCTCGAAGACAAGGTCCTGTTACCGATCCTCGGCGATCAATATGGCCGGGTCCTGGAGCGCGGTGAACTCCAAGTTCGCTTCGAGGCGGGCGCGTTCTATCTCGGCTATTACGAACACGAATTCCCGATCGCGCCCGGCACGTATCGCCACATTCTGGAGATCGCGCTCGAGAAACTGGCGCCGTTCAAGAACGAGGATTTCTATTCGGAATTCCAGAGCATCATTACGGCGCTCGAATACCTGCCACGAAGAACCGCGACGAATCCGGGACGGATAGCGGAGCGCGCACGAGAAAAGGAAATCATCAAGCGGCGGCTCGAACGCCGCTGCCAGGAAGCGTCGCAGGTCCGGGCCGCGGTCATGCGAGCGGTCGCGCAAATCAATGGCACCCCGGGGGATGCGCGCAGTTTCGACGCACTCGATTCGCTCTTGAACGATCAATCGTATCGGCTCGCCTTCTGGCGCGTCGCGGCGGAAGAAATTAATTACCGGCGCTTCTTCGACGTGAACGATCTCGCCGCGATCCGAATGGAGTTGCCGGAAGTTTTCGACGCGACCCACAAGTTGCTGCTCAAACTGATCGGCGAAGGCGCGGTCACCGGCGTCCGCATCGATCACCCAGACGGCCTTTATTTGCCGAAGGAATATTTCGAGAAATTGCAGCGGCGCGCCGCGGCTGCGCTCGGGATTCCGCTTCCGAAGGACGGCCGCGCGATTTATCTTGTGGTCGAAAAAATCCTGACCGGTAATGAAAATCTGCGTTCGGATTGGCCCGTTCACGGGACGACCGGCTACGAATTTGCGAAGCTCGTCTCGAACGTTCTTGTCGACGCTTCCGCGGAACAGGCAATCACGAAAGCGTTCCAGCGTTTCATCGGGCACTCGATGCCGTTCGGCCATCTCGTGTATGCGAAGAAGCGCCTGGTCATGCGCTTGTCCCTCGCGAACGACGTGAATGTGCTCGGCGACATGCTCGATCGGCTTTCGGAACAGAATCGCTGGTTCCGCGATTTCACGCTGGACGCACTCGCGCGCGCGGTCCGGGAAACCATCGCGTGTTTCCCCGTTTACCGGACTTATGTGACGCCGGGACAACCGGTCAGCGACGAAGATCGCGACGTTATCGAGCGCGCGGTCACAACCGCGAAGCGGCGGAACCCGGCGCTGGAAGAATCCGTCTTCAATTTCTTGCGCGACATTTTGCTGCTGCGATTTCCGGAAAACCTCGATGACGAAGCGCGGAAGGCGCACGAGCATTTCGTTCTTAAATTCCAGCAGAGCACCGGGCCGATCATGGCGAAGGGACTCGAGGATACGGCCTTCTACATTTACAACCGACTGACCGCGCTGAGCGAAGTCGGCGGCGAGCCGCAGCATTTCGGGATCAGCGTGGAAGATTTTCACGCGCGCAATGCGGAAAGGCAGCGGGATTGGCCGGCGACGTTGCTTGCGACTTCGACGCACGACACGAAACGGAGCGAAGATGTGCGGGCCCGCATCCTCGCGATCTCGGAAGTGCCGCAACTTTGGCGGAGCAGTCTCCAGCGCTGGCGGACGATCAATCGGCGGTGGAAAAGAAACGTCGAGGAGAGCTCCGCGCCCGATCCCAACGAGGAGTACCTCTTCTACCAGACCCTGCTCGGCAGCTGGCCACTCGGCGCGACGGAAGCGACCCCGGAATACATCGAGCGCATCCAGGCCTACATGGCAAAGGCGTTGAAGGAAGCGAAGATGAACACGAGCTGGATCCAGCCTAACGAGCAGTGGGATTCGGCGATGAGCGACTTCGTTGCGCGGGTTCTCGATCCGTCGGCAAAGAACAAGTTTCTGC
Organism: Chthoniobacterales bacterium; assembly: GCA_035644055.1. Lineage (GTDB taxonomy): Bacteria > Verrucomicrobiota > Verrucomicrobiia > Chthoniobacterales > UBA10450 > AV80. The sequence continues at coordinate 46,703 of DASQPH010000093.1, read as the reverse complement.
CCACGTTTCTTCCGGTGGCGGAAGAGATCGCGCGTCTCGGGGCGATCAATTCTCTCTCGCAGGCTGCGATCAAATTGACGGTGCCGGGCGTGCCAGACATTTATCAGGGAAGCGAAATCTGGAATTTCAGCCTGGTCGATCCGGATAACCGGCGGCCGGTTGATTACGGGCAGAGGCGTGAACTGCTCGCTTCATTGGAAACGGCGACGCCGGAACAATTGCTGGAGCACTGGCCCGATGGCCGGATCAAATTGCTGCTCACCCAACGGCTCCTTCGATTTCGGCGGGAGCACGAGCAATTGTTCAAGCGCGGCAGCTACATTCCGCTCGCGGTTACGGGTGAATTCGCCGATTGCTGCGTAGCCTTCGCGCGCGAGCATGAGGGCAAGTGGATTGCGGTCGTGGTGCCGCGGATATCGTCGCGCGTCGGATTCCCGCCGATTGGCGAAAAGTGGAAAGATACGATCGTCAAGCTGCCGGAAGGCGTCGCTCGAGAAGAGGGTGGCGACCTTTTTACCGGCCGCTCTTTTCCCGCAGATGCGCAGTTGAGCTTTTCTGACGCCCTGTCCGTCCTGCCATTCGCGGCGTTTTCTAACGCCTCAAGGAACGGCGGTCTCCAGTCCGCCGTCTGAAGAGGGCGGTTTGGAAAGCGCCCTTCCTTGGGTTAGCGAAGCGCGCCAGCCCACCGCGCGAACTTGTCGATATTCGCGACGAACTCGCGGCCGAGATCCGCAAATGTGATCTGCGACGAAGCCAGGACGAGCATTACGCTGAGCAGCGCCAGGTTCATCAGGTAGATTACGACGAGGGAAAAAAACGTTCCGTGATCCGTCAGGTCGGTTTGTTTCTTTGGGATCATCCAGCAGGTGAAAGTGAAGTGGAACGCCCAGGTCACGCCGATCAACGCGTAGAGGAGCCGGCCATACGGCTGGACGTTGAAGAACAAACCGAGAATGCCGTAGCCGGCGATGACGATAAGGCTGTAGAGCGGAAAAAAATACGGGGCGAGCGCGATCCAGAAGTTGTTGCGATCGGTGACGATGTGGCCGCCTTCACGGCCGACGCGAAACCGGCTGACCCGACCGCCCATGAGCAGGACCCAGAGCGCGTGGGTGAGCTCGTGGCCGAAAACGTAAACGACCATCGGGCGCGGCAAACCGAAAAACGCGATCAGCCAGAGGATCGCGCCCAAGGAGAAGAACCAAAACTCTTCGCCCGCCCAAAGGCGGTGAGCCACGGTCGCGCGCGCGAAGACGGTGAAGAAGGTTTGGGTGAGGATCGCGCAGACCGGCAGGAGAAAAATCGCGACGACGAATTTCACCCACCGGGTTGGGATCATCCAGGCGTCGGAGACGGGATGGCGGCGCCCGACAGGTGCGGCAACTTTGACGCGACGAGGACGCCGGCGCGTTCCGTGATGAAGCGTTGTTTTCCGTTTCTTCTTCGCCGCCACGTTAATCGCAGATTACGCAGATTGGCGCGGAGGAAAGGAGGAAAATGACGAATGTCGAATGACGAAGGACGAAGGACGAAGGAATGACGAAGCACGAATATCCGGAGCAACGTTCCGGCGCATCACGGTTCGTCATTCGTCATTCGACATTCGTCATTTGCGCCGACTTTGTCGGCGCATCACGCGCGCCCCATGTAGGCGCCGGTGCGCGTATCGATCTTCACCGTCTCGCCTTCCTGAATGAAAAGCGGAACGTTAACGGTCTTCCCGGTCTCGAGCACGGCCGGCTTCGTAACATTGGAGGCGGTATCACCGCGCAAACCTTCCGGCGCTTCAGTGATTTTCAATTGGACCGACGACGGCAACTCGACCTGGACAGCTTTTCCCTCGGCGTAAAGCACCTGGACCGGCAGATTCTCGACGAGATAATCTTTGGCGTCGCCCAGGAGACTATCCTGGAGCGTGACGGTGTCGTAGGTCTCCGGATCCATGAAATGGTATCCGTTGTTGTCCTTGTAACTGAACTCGAGCGTGGCGCGATTGATGTCCACCAGCTCGACTTTGTCGGTCGAACCGAAACGGACGTCGGCGCTTTTCCCCGTGTTGATATAACGGATGATCGCCTGGACGAAGGCGCGCAAGTTTCCGGGGGTGCGGTGATGGACGTCGAGGACAATGGCGGTATTGCCATTGTATTTAATTGCCTGCCCTTTGCGGAGATCGTTCGCGGCTGCCATGGAAAACGTTGAGAGGTTGAGAAGTTGAGTGGTTGAGAGGAAGGGACGATGGCGCGGAACGGGCGTTTTTCAACTGCGCGCTCGCTGCTCGGAAATGCCGGCTAGTTATTGAGCTTGTACGCTTCCGAAACGGCGATGCCGGTCGTGTTGTTCACCCCGCGGACGATGGTGGTGTAGTTGCCGGCGCCAAGCGGCATCAGGATCGCTGATTCGCTATCGTTACTCGGCGCGAGACCAGTGGCCTGAATCTCACTCGGGTTCGGAGCGCTCTTCCAATTGTCGTTCGTCGCCATGGTCGCGCCATTGGCGTCGTGCAATTCCAGGAATGGATCCTGCAAGACAGCGTTGCCCAGCTGGCTCTGGAGCGACGGCCCGATCGCACGGAGCATCACGCGTTTCGGATTTGTGCCGCGCAGAATCAAGCCGCTGATCAGAACGTTGTCGCCGGTCCTGACGTCGGCCCGCACGGCGAGATTGCCGAGCTCACTTGGCAACGTCGAGTCGAGATCGAAGACTTCCACAATCCCGATGCCGGTAGAATTATTCGCGCCGGAAATGATGGCCGTGTATTGCCCTGCCGGCAGTGAAGCAATGAGCGCCGCTTCGCGATTATCAGTAGGCGCGAGACCACTTTGCTGGATCTCTTGTTCCTGTGTGCTGCGCCAGGAATCGTTCGCCGCGATCAGATGGCCGTCGTTCGCGCGCAGCTCGAGTTTCGGATCATCCATCCGTCCCGGGACTGGCGTGCCGTTCAGATTCATCGAAGGTCCGATCGCACGAATGATCACCGTTTTATTGGAAATCCCGCTGACAACGAATCCACCGATTCCGACTTTGTCGCCGCCCTGTGCCAAAACGCGTCCGGAAATGTTAAGTAGCTGAACGCTCGGCGGAGTCGGTATCGGCACCGGAGTTACCGGATCGAAGGCGGCAAAAAGACGGCGGCCCGTCGCCTGACGCACGACCGCCGCTTTGTGCGCGCGCCCGGTGTAATCGGGTGCGACACAGCCCAAGGCCGCCACGCAACCGTCGGCGTAAGCCGCGATGCTGCGGCCTTCGCGATCGACGCTAATGTCGTTAAAGTCGAGAAGATTTCGGTCGTTGCCGCAAATGACGCCGAGCAGACAGATGGAACCTTTCTGGACCGGTTCGCCGGTGGTCGCGTTCACCGTTACCCAATGCGCGCCGCGATCGTAGGTCGTCGCAACATAAAAATCCCAGATGCCCTGGAACGTTGCCTGGTCCTGGTAATTGCCGCCGGTCGTGCTGCCGAGGAAACCAAACGCCGCGCGATCGCCATCGCCAGCAACGACGACCGGAAAAACTGCGCTCTTGATTCGGCACGGCGCGTATTGATCGCCCGGCGCGCAACCGATCGGCAAACCCACTTCGAAGTCCTTGCCCCAGTTCTGGCCGTGATCGGTCGAGACGGCGATGTGCGGCCGGCCGTCGCCGTTGATGTAACCAAGATAAACCGTGTTGTCCGCTCCGATGCTCACCGATGGATCGCCGGTACCGACGCTATTCGGCACTGTCTTGTCGACCCAGGTCAGGCCATTGTCGCGCGAGATCGCCACGCCCTGGCTGCCGGTGCCGGCGCTGCACGATGAGTTCGGGACGTAAACCGTTCCGTCGGGTCCGACTTTCACGTGTCCGTGAATACCGCCGTAACATTCAGTCGGATCAAAGATGTCGATGCCCGGCCCGAAAGTCACGCCGCCGTTGTCGCTCCGCGAACATTCCGCGCCGCCCGCGATGTTTTGCGAACAATAATAGACCGCATTCTTATAAAGCGGATGCGGCGGTGGGGGCGGCACCGCGGTCTCGTTATAAGGACCGCCACCCAGCGTCTCGTGATCAGGCCCGGCCGGCGGACCGCCCGCGACAAAATTTGTCCAGCTCATGCCGTCGTCATCGGAGAACGCCGCGTTGCTGGAGCCTGCCGCGAGTTGTAGTCCGAAGACGCGTCCGGTCTCGTGATCGACGAACCCGATTGGGTCGAGTCCCGTCTGGACTGGCGCGTTCATATTTTCCCAGAGCGCGATCGGCGGGCTGACTGCATCGTTGAAGCTGACGCGAAGCTGCCTGGTGTTCTCGGTGAAAAATGCGACGCCGCCGGTGTTGACGTTGTCGTGTTTCAATGAAGCGACGCGGGGCGCCCAATCGACGCCGATGGACGGTTCGCCCGCGCTGTTGCCCAAGCCTTGCGGCGAAAGATGATTCGAGAACGTCGGTGCTACGCCCGGCTCGACGGGCGCGACGGCGGGGAACGGGACGAGACTTACCGTGCCCGTAATGCTTTGCCCGTTCGGCAGGAACGGCACAACGCGGATGGTGTAGCTTCCATTGATCGCGGGAATAAGGACCACGTCGGGATCGACGTAAGTTTGGTTGCCGAGATTCTTCGCGATGATTGTGCCGGTCGCGGTGTCTCCTTGAAACACGTAAAGATCGAATTGCGTTTCGCCCGCTTCCGGCCAGCGAACCTCGACGCGAATGTATTTGCTGGCGGTCGTGGCGGCGCTGAGTCCGGAAACGGTGAGCGCAAATTCATCGCAGACGAGGACAGCGTTGCAGGTCGGGACGCCGCTGGCTTGCGATGAAGGATTCGCTACGAGATACGGGCCGCCCGTAAATGTGACTGGCCCGCTGACGTCAGTAAGAGTGCCGTTCGGCGGCGTGATCGTCGCGAATGCAAAATAGCTTATGAACGCAGACGCGCTGACGAGTGCGCATGCGATCAGAATCCGGGCATGCGACAAACCGGAACGGGACACGGAGCGTTTTTTCATTATGGAACTCCTTTCGAAGTGCCGAAACGGCAAAGAGGTTAGCGAGAGGGATTCGTTTTCAGCGGGGCCGCTGGTTCCCGTACCGCCGCAAAAATGGGCGGGTCCACGACAGGCGCCTTGGTCTTGAATTTTTGACGAAAGCGCGATTTGCGTGTGGCTTACGCCATGGGCTACTTCCACCTGCGTTTCATTTTCTTTTTCGCTTTGCTCGCTCTCGCGGCGAGCTGTTCGAAGCCGAAGAGCTCCATCGTTGGGTCGAGTTCGCCGACGCCGCCAGCCACCAAAGCCTCACCGGCTCCCGACAATTTTGCGTGCATGCTTTTGACCAGGGAAGAAGTGCAGGCGGTCCAGGGCGAGGCATTCAAGGACACCAAACCGAGCGAGCACTCCATGGCGGGGCTCGTCGTTTCGCAGTGTTACTTCGAATTGCCGATGCCGGTGAATTCGATCGTGCTCACGGTGACGCGGAAAGCCGACAGCGGAGGCGATCCGATCGAAAGCTGGCGCGAAATTTTCCATCGCGAAGAACCGGGCCGCAAAAAAGAAGAAGGAGAGGAAGAAAAGAAACCGTTGAAGATCGACGGTCTCGGCGATGAAGCATTTTGGACGGGGACGCGCGTGGGCGGCGCGTTGTACGTGTTGAGGGGGAGCTGCTACATCCGAATCAGCGTGGGCGGCGCCGGCGATCAGGAGCAGAAAATAGAAAAATCGAAAACGCTGGCGGCAGATGTCTTGAAGCGGCTGTAGAAGTCGATTGCGAATTGCTGCCGGACGAAGCCGCATTACCATTCACCGCGTGCGCCGTTACCTTCCGTTTTTTCTCATCGTCGCGGTGTTGCTGATCGCGCTTGGCGGGAGTTGGCTGCTCTATCGTTATCGAATGGAACCGGAGCCGCAACCGACACCGGCTCCCGCTCCAAGTCCGCTTCCAACTGCGACGGCGCTCCCTTTGCCGAGTGCGACAACGGCGCCGCTCCCCACAGTTACGCCCGCTGAATCGGCCCCTGCTGAATCCGCAGCCCCAACCGCTACGACAACGCCGGCCGCGCTCACTGCCGGTCCCGTTTTCAATTATGGCCAGCCCGGCGCCGAGCCGATGCATATTCGCGGCGACCCCGGCGCCCCGGTTGTTCTCGAAGAATTTGGCGACTTCGAGTGTCTGCCTTGTTCTCTGCTGTGGCCGGTCCTGACAAAATTGGAGGCCGATTACGGCAAACAGCTCGTGGTGGTGTTTCGCGAACACCCGCTCAAGATGCATCACTTTGCGCTCGATGCGGCGCGCGCCGGCGAGGCTGCCGGGTTGCAAGGGAAGTTTTGGGAAATGCACGATGCGCTTTACCGAAATCGCGCCACCTGGGTTCCGGCTACTTATATTCGCCCTAACCTGAACGACTATGCGACCGAGCTGAAACTCGACCTCGACCGTTTCAAGACCGACATGGACGGCCCGGAAGTGGCCAAGCGGATCGAGACTGACCAGGACCGCGGCGAATCGCTCGGGATCGATCGCACGCCGGTTCTGTTTCTGAATGGACAGAAAATCGCCCCGGCTGAGCACACGGAAAAAGGTTTGCGCGCCGCGATCGATAAAGTGCTCGGCGTGCAACCCCAACCTCCGCAATGAACGAGGCCGGATCGAGCGCCGTCGAGACGCCGCCTCCGAAATTTCGGAAACGTCTTTATGCCGTCGCCGCAGTCGTCGCCCTGTTCGGTTTGGCGGATGGAATTTATCTGACCGTCGAGCATGTGACCGGAAGAACAGCGCAATGCATTGCCTCAAGTGGCTGCCAGGAGGTGCTCAGCAGCAAGTATGCGGCGATAGGTCCCATCCCACTCGCTTCCCTGGGCGCACTCGCCTATTTCACTGCGTTCAGCACCGCGCTCCTCGCCGCTTTCGGCTCCGCGAAATGCCGATCGCTCTTCGCGTTGCTCGTCGGCATCATGTTCGCGGTCACTCTCTGGCTCTTCTACTTGCAAGCCTTCGTTCTCCATGCCTTCTGCGATTACTGCCTTTTCTCCGCGGGCGTCACCACCGTCCTCACCCTGATCGCGATCACGAACGCAGTTCTGCGCGACCCCCGATGAACACAGCGCGTTTGCTCTTCCTCACGGCGTGGCTCGCGCCCGCGATCGCTTTTTGCGAAACCGAATCGCCGCGCGAAGAGCGTCACGTCGTTGTCGTGGTCTGGGACGGGATGCGCCCCGATTTTATCGACGAACACAACACGCCGGCGCTTTGGAAACTGGCGCATGACGGAGTGCGGTTTCTTCATCACCATTCCGTTTATGTTACGGCGACGAACGTGAACGGCGCGGCGCTGGCGACCGGCGTATATCCAAATCGCAACAGTCTTCTCGCCAATCGCGAGTACCGGCCGCAGATCGATCCGCGCAAGCCGTTCGAGAACGCCGACGAGGAGATCATCACAAAAGCCGACCAGGTCACCGGGGGAAAATATATCGCGACGCCGACCATCGCGGAGACCGTGCGGGCGGCCGGCCGACGAACAGCAGTTGCCGGCACAAAATCCGTCGCGTTTCTGCACGATCGCCATAACGAATGGACAACGGCGGCTCTGCCCAAGCAGCACTTTCCGAAATTCGCCGCCGCGCCGATGTCGCCCGCGCTCCGCGAAGAAATGTTTCGTCTCCTCGGCCCGTTTGCGACGGCGCCGGCGAATACTGAAGAGCAGCGCAACACTTACGCGACGCGCGCACTCACCCAGGTGATGTGGCGCGATGGCGTGCCGGCGTTTTCCCTGTTGTGGCTCAGCGAGCCGGACAGGACGCAACACGATTCCGCTCCGGGCGCCGACGTTTCGGTTGCAGCGGTTCGCAGCTCAGATCGCAATCTCGCCCTCCTTCTCGACGCGCTCGAAAAAAAGGATGCGCGCAAAAACACGGATGTCTTCGTCGTCTCCGATCACGGCTTTTCCACGATCGAGCGCGCGATCGATTTTCCCGCCGAACTGGGCAAGGCTGGATTCGACGCGACAACTGCCTTCAAGGAAACGCCGAAGCGCGGCCAGGTCATGGTTGTCGGCAACGGCGGCACCATTTTGTTCTATGTCATCGATCACGACCGGGATGTCGCCGCGCGACTCGTCGAATGGCTGCAGCGTTCGGATTTTGCCGGCGTGATTTTCGCGCGTGAAAAATTCGAGGGCACGTTTTCGCTTGAGACCGTTCGGGTAAATACCGCCGACGCGCCGGACGTGATGGTGGCGTTGCGCTGGAACTCCAAGCCGAACCGCTTCGGCGTCCCCGGCCAGATCGTCACCGATAATGCCCGCGGTCCGGGCGAAGCAAGCCACGCCACTTTGAGCGAATACGACGTGCACAATACGCTCGTTGCCGCCGGCCCGGACTTTCGGGAAAACCTAACGACCAGTTTGCCGAGCAGTAATGTCGATATTGCGCCAACTGTTCTTCGCATTCTTGGTCTCCAGCCGCCGCAGAAACTCGACGGGCGCGTTTTAGTGGAAGCGATGGAGGAAAAAGCCGAGCGGATCGAAGTGCTCAGTAAGACCATCCAGGCGACGCACAAGTTTTCCTCGGGCGAATGGCAGCAGCATCTCCGCGTCTCTCTCGTGGGCGAGACCGTTTACATCGACGAAGGCAACGGCTCGTTCACCGCCTCTCCTTAAACGCTTGCCACATCGACGCCGACAGCAAACCTCGCGCGGCTACGCTGGATTCAACCACGGCGATCTCGTCCATCTTGCCGGCACTCCGATTGCCTTCGCCGCGGAAATCGATCGCGTCCCGGCGAACATCGATCATTTCTGGATCACGATTGGTATCGTTGCCGGCGAACCAATTCGCGTCGCACTAAGCACTCATTCGCGGCAGAATGCCGCGGCCGGGTTCGATCCACGAATGCGGGTGGGGCGCATCGCATCGACCTGGAGCGAATTGCCGGCTGAGGGTTTATCCAAGTCTGCCGGCCTGGACTATCATGCACTGGAAGCAACCTCTCCGGTCGTTTACGTCGAATACGAACGGCCGGCCCTGGAGCTTTTGCTCACCGGCAATGCCCAGCGCGCGGTCTTCATCGAAGCGTGGGGGGAGCTTTATATCCGGACGCACGTCGGCGTTCACCAGGTCCACAGCATGCGCGCCAGTTGCAGCGTCGCGCGCGATTTGATTGGCCGCGACGGCGCGATTCGCTTCTTGTTTCCCGATGGAACCGCCGAGATGCTTCTCTTCAAATATTGCGGCCAATCGTAACGCTTCCCGCCATCCGCCATCCTCAATCTTCCATTCTCGCTTGAATTGCCAGGGAGGGGACTCGAACCCCTAAGGATTGCTCCACCAGATCCTAAGTCTGGCGCGTCTGCCAATTTCGCCACCCTGGCTTCGTCGATTTTACGAGGTAAATTCAGCGTGTGTGTTCAGTCGAATAAACCAAGATTGATCGGGAGTTTATTCTACACGACTTTGACGCGCAAGAATCAGCCCGAGCACTGTGCCAGCAAGAATGCTGATTCGAGAATTATAGCGCAGATGAACATTGCGGATGCCAAAGCATGTCGTAAGCGCGTGCTTGGCGCGACTCGCATTGATCCATGGTGAGTCCCTCGTGATGATCTGGGCACCCGCAGCGGCGCGGCCGGTTTCCGAAAGGGAGCATTGCTTGCAAGCCTGTCCCTTTTCGGTCATCGAAGTATCATGCGTTCTCGCACAAATCCTAGCACACCGGCATACAGCTGAGCCTCTTGTCCACGGCAAAGGGAAGTACCACGCGCCAGACTTACACTCCGTTACCTATCTCCCGTGGAAATGGCAAAAATCGTCGGTGTCGCTGAGAAAAGTTCTCGAACGCCAACGAGCACCCGAAACTAGGCTGTGCAACAGAAAGGCGCCGCGAATTCAATGATCGTGTAAAAAGTAGCGGTCCTCACGTTCAGATTTCCATCTAGGTCGTAAATGCTTAGGTGGCCTGGACTGCGGGAGCGATGCGTTCGCTCCCATAGGGGAAGCACGCGCGCGGTTGTACCTTGAGGCTCTCGCTGTTCTGCGCGGTGACGCCGGCGTAGCGGCGATCGCCGCTGAAATTCCATTCGCTGCCGCGCTCCACTGAAGGTGGCGGCACGTCAAAGCTGAGGTGCCAGATTTGGACCTGCTCATCGCCGTACTTTGTTGCGACATCGGAGTGATAAAGTCCCGTGAGTCCGCCGTAAGAGCGTTCGTTCAACCGCAAATGTGTTTAGCCGCTTGCCAGGTGGCTTCTCGGGGTCTTGTGACGAAATCATTTTTGGCGGCTTCGCAGAAAGGGCGAACCGAAAGGGGCGCCTGTGAGAGACAGCTCGGACTAGCTTATTCCAGCGCTTCCTTAGCCGCCGTCGTGATGATGATTGTGAAAGAAGTCTGCGACGAGATCGCGTTCACGATTGGTGTGACGATCGCGGAGCGTGAATCGCCCTGCAGGTTGATCCACCACCAGTTCACAATCGTAACCCCGTAGCAATTCCTCCACGATATGCTCCACCTCTGGATTGCCTGCTCTTGTAGTAAGCCGGCCCGCGGCACGCAAAACCTTCAGTTCGCGCAGGGCAAGAGCAGCCGCTTCCATGATCCGAGGGAGACATTGGTCATTGTCTGTCCTACTGGCATTCACTGCTCGATCTCGCGAAGCATTGTCCATTGTGGAATCGCGGGCGCGGATTTGTTCCAGGCGGAATGGCTAACGAAATTAAATCTCACCGACCACCGCAGGACGACTGTTCGCCGCTTGAACGGTTGTCGCCAGCAGTTGGCGCAGTTCTTGTTCCGAGGCTTTCGTTGCGAGCATGCAGACTTGCCCGTTTTGCGTCCAACTGGCAGTCGTCCAGCCATCTTCTCTTGCGAACCGAGGCTCATTTGGAGGGGCATGACTGAGGTCGGAAGCATCTGTCACTACCAAATGGACCAACTCATTCCCGCCCATCCGAAAACATATAATCGACACCGGCTTCCCACCGGACGAGATCGTTTTACAGCCGAGGGCGGGGAGAGTCTCCAGCCCGACCGGCATCGCTTTCGGTGTCGGCGCGTTTCGCGCCTGAAGCCACTGCCGCAGTGTCCGGCCGTCGGTTGCGACATGATCGAATTGTGCCTGGCCGGCTGCTAGCGTCGGGACGAAGGCCAAAGCGTCTTTCTGCCAGCGCTCCAAGCCGGACCGATGCGTCCAAAATCCCGCGAGGACTGCTAACAACACAATCGCGGCGGCCATCGCGAACAACTCCGGCCTGACGAACCGGAGATGGCGGCGACTGACCTTGGCGCCGGCAAGAATATTTCCGCGCAGATCCGCGGGAACCGGAATAGAGCAAACAGCCCCGGACGTAGCAGCATCAACCGTGAGCTGATCGGCGAACCAATGCGCTAACCCGGGATCGCGGCTCACCTGTTGCAATGCCGCCTTGAATTGCGCCCCGCTCGCATCTTCACCGCTCGGGCGGTACGCACTTAGGATAAATCTCGCTTCCTGATTATTCACTTTGAGCCTCACTGTCAGATGGCGTCATCTCGATGATGCGCCGGATAGGATTCTGTTGTTCGTCCGATAGGATTTGTCGTAGCTGCGCTTTCCCGCGCGACAAACGCGACATGACCGTCCCGATCGGCACGTTCAAGACTTCGGCGATTTCTGTGTAGGAGAATTGTTTCAGGTAGAACAGGGTCAGCGGGGCGCGGAAGTTTTCGTCCAGTTTGCCGAGCGCGCTCATTGCCGACGCCGCATCGATCTTTTCCGCTGTCAAAGGAGCGTCCGCGGGCTCATCGGGAGCTTCATCGAGTGAGACTTTTGGAAAGCGCGTCTCGTGTCTGCGTCCTCCGAGAAATTCGCGATAGAGCGTGGTAAATGGCCATGATTTGGCTTTCGCCGCGTCGCGGAGATCCCGCCCCTTCTGCGCCCAGATGTAGAAGGTTTGCTGAGTTAAATCTGCGGCGTCCATTTCGTTTTTGGCCAGGCTATAAGCAAATCGGTAGAGGGTCGTGTAATGCGCATCGACAAGCTGCTCAAACTCGTTTCCCGGCACATTCGCATGATTCCCGAAGACACAACTTATTCCCCGGCAAATTGAGGCGTCGCGCCGAACGCCGGCTGCATCGCGCTTGCTGCACCCGCCCCGAAGAAAAGCCTTCCAAGCGCTTGTGACATGCCCCAGGCGACTCTTGCCGCAGCGGAGACGCTACTGGCAAGACTGGCGCAGCTTCCTTTCGGTGCAGGATAGCGAACTGGCACCTCCACGATGTTGAGTCGCGACTCGACCGCGCGAATCTGCATGACGACGTTCCAGGCGGCTCCGTGCCCGCGCATGTCCAGCGTGTCGAGGGCCTCGCGCCTAACGAGTCGCAGTGAGTCGAAATCCGCGAAGCGAAAGCCCCAACCATATTCGATTACCTTGCTGACGAGTCGATTCCCGAAACGGTGGATCGCGCCCGTGATTCCGCACCCCGTCCCACGGTCCACGCGATTACCAATCACGACATCGGCCTTCTCCGCCGCTGCGATCAGCCGATCCAAATCGTCCAGATCGGCGCTTGCGTTGGCATTGCAAAACAGAACCCAGGCGATGCCAGCCGGGAGATTGTCCAACCCATGCGGGCAGGCTTGTCCGATGCCGCATCTCCGCTCGTGGAATACCTCCGCTCCGGCCGCCCGCGCACGCAACGGCGTCGCGTCGGAGCTTCCGGTATCGATCACGCGCACCCGTTCGAATCCGCGGTCTCGCAGGCCGCGCACCGTCTGCATGATGGTGCGCTGATCGTTCGCCGTCTCAATCACCGCGAGGCAGGAATGATGAAACGCTCGCGTGCTGCTTCCGCTCTGCGCGTTCTTAAAATCGGATGTTGTGTTCACAATTATACGACGCCTGGTCCGTCGCTTCTATTCCCCGATTTGATCTTGCGCGTTGCTGATACCACGGCATCGCTGCAGTAAAAGAACGGTGGTTCGCGATAGCGCCCGCGCTTCATGGCTCTCAATGCTCTTGTTCGTTGCGTCGCATTTCGCGTCGCTCAGCGATGTTCCGTCGTTAATTTCCGTTTCTTGGTGGAACCACCGCTTGAAAATGGGACCGAAAGCGCCTGAGTCCGGAATTTATCCACTGCTCGCTTCTCTCAAGATCGTGGACGGATCACTTCAAACACGCCAGACATAGCTCGCTTCGCTGCCTAACGACACCGCGCTGACAGACCTGCCATGGCAAGAAAGTTCCTCGAAATTGCCGTCACCGATTCGGTGCGCAAGGCGCAGGAGCGTTTCTTTGGAAGATCGCAGCGCGTCGGCGAGAACTCCGATTCCGACGGCCTCACCGACGACGAAGTGAGTTTTATTCAAGCACGAGACAGTTTCTACATGGCGACGATCAGCGAAAACGGCTGGCCGTACATACAACACCGCGGCGGCGCGCCTGGATTCTTGCGCGTGCTCGATTCACACCGGCTTGCGTTCGCGGATTACAAAGGAAACCGGCAGATGCTCTCGACGGGCAATCTAGCGGTAAGTGATCGCGTCGCTCTTTTCCTGATGGACTATCCGCAGCGTACGCGGCTGAAAATTCTTGCCCATGCGCGGGTGGAGGATGCGCGCGAACATCCCGAGCTGGTCGCACAGTTCGCAGAGCCGGAGATTCAGCGCATCGTAGAGCGACTCTTCTTTATCGACGTCGTCGCCTTCGCTTGGAACTGCCCACAATACATCACGCCACGCTACACCGCGGCCGAAGTCCAGGAGTTCGTCGATCCACTGCGACAAAGGATAGCGGAACTCGAAGCTCAACTCAAAGGACAGGCCTAGTATTCCGACAACTAGAGGCTCGCGCTTTACCCTACCTGCCGGCATTGTCAGTATGCTCGGGCGGCGCTTGCGGGTGCATCTGCTTCTTTGCACCTTCGCCAAAATAGAGCAGTAGAATGGGAACCAGGATTCCGGCTGCGAGGGTAACGGTCATGGTGATCTTGCTTTTACTGAACCGAAATCCCATTACCAGACCGAGCAGGGTGGTGATAATGAGTCCGACGCTCATCGCGATGACGAACCCCTTATAAAGATAGGTAGAGTAATCGCGCATCCCCCAAGGGAAGTATTGGTCGATGTGGATGGTCGAGAGTCTCTCGATCCAGGACTTGCCGAACCCGAGTCCTTTGTTGCGATTGACGGTGACGGTCTGCCACCAACCCGTGGCGATATAAAGCAATAACATCGGCGCAAAGAAAACGCCGAGGAAGCGGTGTAGTTGGCGAACCCAGCGGTTCATTGAATTCGGCAAACTGTGAGCCTCTTACGCGTACAGGGAAGACACGAACTCGGTGTAACCGTTGTATTTCAACGTCGGAATGCGGGTGCCTGTTCCGATGTCGCGTTCGGTCATCTGCGACCAGCGAGGGTGTGGCACATCAGGGTCGACATTGGATGAAAAACTGTATTCGTCGGGACCCAGGTCGTTCCAGAAAGTGCGAGGCTGCTCCGCGACGAAATCGATTTTCACAATCGACTTGGGGCTCTTATAACCGTACTTCCACGGAACGATCAGACGCAAAGGCGCGCCGTGCTGTCTCGGCAACGGCTGGCCGTAAATTCCCGTGGTCAGGAGCGTCAACTCATTCATCGCTTCGTCCAGGCGCAGCCCTTCGTAATAAGGCCAGGCATACCCCTGCTCTCGCTGCCCTACAGCTTCTTCCGGTCGGTAAAAAGTCGTAAAGCGCACGTATTTCGCCTGTGAGAGCGGCGCGCACAGTTCGACAAATTTGGAGAAAGGAAAGCCTACCCAAGGCACGACCATCGACCACGCCTCGACGCAGCGGAGCCGATAGATCCGCTCTTCCAGGGAGAATTTTTTGATGAGATCCTCGAAGCCGATCTGGAAAGGCTTCTGCACCAGACCTCCGATCTCGATTGTCCATGGATCAATCGTAAGCCCGGAGGCAAGGCGCGCGACTGCCGCTTTGTCGGTTGTGAATTCGTAGAAGTTGTTGTGGCGACCACTTATGCTCGACGGGGTCAGTGTTCGATCCTCCACGCGGAAGCGACCGTTGCGCAGCGCCGGATAAAGCGCGTCAGAAGCGCGGGTCGGCAAGAGAGCGTCCTTTGCACTTTCTTTTGCGCCGCAGCCTCCAACGGCAATACCAGTCGCGGCCATGGCCAGTCCGTTGATAAAGCGGCGGCGATTCCAAAACACTTCTTCGGGAGTGACTGCGGATTCGGGTAATGAGTATCGGTGAGCGCGTCGGACGTTCATAAGAACTTTTGTATAGAAGCAGCGGGTTCAGTTGCCAGATTGCACACTTAGCAAGACGCTCGTGGCGCTGTGTCCGTGAGGGCCGTCGTAGGAGACACTGGCCCTCCAGTCGCCCGCCATGGAAGGACTGGTCTTGACGCGGTATTGACCCGGCGTTCCCGTCGCCTGAATCCGTCCTGCGTCGCGCATTGTCATGCCGGCCATATCCATATTCAGATCAAATTTCACCGCGCCGACATCGACTAATTCGCCGGCGTTGTTGCGGAATTCGAGCAGCAAGTCGCTCTCTTTATTCCGCAAATCGCCAAAAACTTTCACGGTTAGATCATCCACAGTCTGCACAGCCAGTGGCTCGCCTTGCGCCGCGGTCTGGTGTCGGGAATGGGCTGACCAAGCGTGCCGTACCTTGGGCCCGCCGTAGATCGCGAGAACCGCGGCCACTACCAGCGCGAGGATGCGAAGAAGGCGTCGTCGCAACTTGCCCGAGGGAACGACCGGAGTCCGGGCGAAGACGGGCTGTTCCTCCGTCTGATCCGGGAAACTGCGCTTCTTCCAGAGAAGAAAAATGACCGGGTAGATCAGCAATTCCATGATCGCCGACGTGCCGATGCCGCCGATCATGGGCGTGGCGATTGGCTTCATGACATCGGCGCCAGCCTCCGTGGCGGGCGACCACATGATCGGGAGTAATCCAAAAAGGATCGCGCAAACCGTCATGATCTTCGGGCGGATACGTTGCACCGCGCCTTCGATTACCGCGTCATGCAGGTCTTTGAGATTGTTCATCCGCCCTTCCGCCCGGAATTTTTCCCACGCGTGGTCGAGATAGAGCAGCATCACGACCCCCGTTTCCGCATCCAAGCCGGCAAGCGCGATGATGCCGATCCAAACGGCGACGCTCATGTTGTAGCCTAACAAGTAGATGAGCCAGAACGCGCCGACTAAAGAGAATGGGACCGCAAGCAAGACGATGAACGTCTTCGTCACAGAGCGCATATTGATGAAGAGCAGCACGAAAATGATGAGCAGGGTGAAAGGGATGACGACTTTCAGCTTTTTCAGCGCGGCCTGGAGATACTCAAACTGGCCGGCCCATTGGATGTAGTAGCCGGGCGGAAATTGAATGGTCTGGCTCAGCTTCTGCGACGCCCTGCGCACATAGCCGTCGATATCGCTCGTCGTGATGTCCACGAAAACGAAACCAACGAGCTGCCCATTTTCATTGCGAATCGAAGGCGGCCCGGTCTTGTAGTTGATGTCGGCCAACATCGAAATCGGGATCTGCGCGCCGGTTGGCGTCGGCACCAGAACACGTTTGATTGCGTCGAGGTCGTCTCGAAAATCGCGCGCGTAACGGACGCTCACCGGATAACGCTCGCGCCCTTCCACGGTGGTTGTCACGGTCTTGCCGCCGATCGCGCTTTCGACCACGTCGTTGACGTCACCCACCGTTAGCCCGTAACGCGCGGCGGCCTCGCGCTTCACATCAAAATCGAGGTAATAACCGCCCGTAGTCCGCTCCGCATAAACGCTGCGCGTTGCCGGAAAGTCGCTCAGGGCTTTTTCGATCTGGCCGCCAAGCTCCTGGATCTTTCCTAAATCGGGGCCAAAAATCTTGATCCCGACTTTGCTGCGGAAGCCGGTCGTCAGCATTTCCGTGCGCGTCTGGATCGGTTGCCAGAAGATGTTGGCCATCCCGGGCGTTTTGATGTTGGCGTTCATCTCCGCGACGATCTTGTCCCACGTCATCCCGGCCCGCCATTGGCTCGGAGGCTTCATCGTTACGACCGTCTCGAACATCGAGAGCGGGGCCGGATCAGTGGAGGTTTCCGCCTGTCCCGCCTTGCCAAAAACCGATTGGACCTCCGGAATTTTTTTCAGTTGTCGGTTCTGGATCTGGAGAATTTTGGTCGTCTCGTTGATCGACATGCCGGGCACGGCGGTGGGCATGAAAAGCATCGTGCCTTCGTTGAGCGGCGGCATGAATTCGGAGCCGAGCTTCTTAAACGGAATGATCGTGAGCACCATGATCACCGCCGCGACGACGAGCGTGAGCACGCGATAGCGCAGAACGAAATGGACCAGCGGCTGGTAAGCCCAAATCAAGAAGCGGTTGATCGGGTTTTTTGCTTCCGACCGAATCTTACCGCGGATCAGCAGAGTCATTAAGACGGGCACGAGCGTGACGCCGAGCAGCGCGGCAAAGAACATCGAAAACGTTTTCGTGAAGGCGAGCGGCTTGAAGAGGCGGCCTTCCTGCGCCTCGAGCGAAAAGACCGGGATGAAGCTGACCGTTATGACGAGGAGCGAAAAGAAGAGCGGGCGGCCGACGCTTTTCGCCGCGCTGATGATCGTGGCAGTTCGCTCTCGACCGTTTGGCTCGCGGCCGTGTTCTTCGCGGAAATGCTCGAGAAACTTATGCGCGTTCTCGACCATGATGATCGCCGAATCAACCATCGCTCCGATGGCAATCGCGATCCCGCCGAGCGACATGATATTACTCGTTAGGCCAAGTTTGAGCATTGGCAGAAACGAAAGCAGGATTGCGATCGGCAAAGTGATGATGGCGACGAAGGCGGAGCGGAGGTGCCAGAGGAAGACAACGCAAACGAGAGCCACGATGATGCTCTCTTCGATCAGTTTACGTCGGAGCGTGCCGATCGAATTCTTGATCAGCTCGCTGCGATCGTACGTTGGAACGATCTTTACCCCCGGCGGCAGCGAGCCTTTGATTTCTTCGATCTTCTTCTTGATTCCGTCGATCACGGTGAGGGCGTTCTCGCCGTATCGCATGACGACGATGCCGCCGACTGTCTCGCCTTTGCCGTCCATCTCCGCCACGCCGCGGCGCAGATCGGCGCCGAGATGAACGGTGCCGACATTCTTTACGTAGATCGGCGTGCCCTTGTCGACTTTGAGCGGGATGTTCTCGATGTCTTCAATGCTTTTGATGTAGCCGTGCCCGCGAATGAAATATTCCGCGGTAGCGACTTCGAACGTCTTGCCGCCGACGTCGGCGTTGCTCGCTTTGATCTTCCCGACGACATCGGAAAGCGGGATGCCGTACGCGAGCAGTTTGTTGGGATCGACATCGACCTGGTATTGTTTGATGAACCCGCCGACCGGCGCGATTTCCGCGACCCCTGGCACCGCGGAAAGGGAGTAGCGCAGATTCCAATCCTGAATGCTGCGCAGCTCCGCCAGGTTATGTTTACCCGTCTCATCGACGAGCGCGTATTCGAAGACCCAGCCGACACCGGTGGCGTCCGGTCCGATCACGGGATTCACGCCTTCCGGCAACGAACCGCGCACCGAATTCAGATATTCAATGACGCGCGACCGCGCCCAATAGAGGTCGGTGCCGTCCTGAAAAATAACGTAAACGAACGACTTTCCGAACATCGATTCGCCACGGACGAATTTTACTTTCGGCGCCGCGATGAACTTCGACGAAACCGGATAAGTGATCTGGTCTTCTACCAGATCGGGCGAGCGTCCTTCCCAATCGGTGTAAACGATCACCTGCACGTCGCTCAGATCCGGCACCGCATCGAGCGGTGTCCGCTGTAAGGCCCAGATCCCAGCCGCAACGCCGAAAAGGACGAAGGTAGAAACGAGAAACTTATTCCGCGCGCTCGTTTCGATGACGCGTTCGATGAAGTGCGAACGCCCTGGCGCCACCGGATCCGGCGAACTACCCACGTCGTCGCTTACCATGTTTTCAGCGCTCCCTGGATTTTCGCTTCGGCGTCGATCAAAAAGTTCGCGCTCGCGACCACGCGTTCGCCTTCTGCCAAGCCGCTGGTGACGGCGTAAATCTCGCCATACTTCGGACCGAGAACGAGGGCGCGAGGCTCCAGCTTGCCGTTCCCTTTATCGACGAAGGCGATGTTTCGCTTGCCCGTCGGTATGATTGCGCTCACCGGAACGACGAGCGACTCGCCCATGTCCATCCCAAGTGAGAGATCGACAAACATGCCGGGCTTGAGTTTTAGATCCGGGTTCTGAATATCGAGCCGCGCGCGACCGGTTCGTTTCGTGCCATCAATGAACGGATCGAGAAGCGAGAGCTGGCCTTTGAATTCTTCGCCCGGATAGGACGACGAGGTCACCGTCGCCTCCTGCCCGGTCCGCAGCATCGGCAGCTCGTCCTGATAGAATTCACCCCACACCCAGACGACCGAAAGATCCGCCACGTCCACCAGATGGTCTCCGACCCGGACCGTCACGCCCTGATGAGCCGGCACTTCCTGGACGACCCCGCGGAACGGCGACCGCAGCGTCAATGACTCGTTAGGCGTGCGTTCGTGTTCCAGCTTCGCGATCTGGTCCTCCGTCACGTTCCATTGCTTGAGCCGGGACTTTGCAGAAGCGATCAACCGCCCCGGCCCGAGACGCGCCGCGCTTGTCTTCGCCTCGTCCCGCATGCGCAGCAGCAGCACGAATTCGCGTTCAGTCGTGATGAGGTCGGGGCTGTAGATCGAGAGCAGCGGGGCATCTTTCTCAACCGCTTCGCCTGGCGAAGTGACAAACACTTTCTGCACGTAGCCGTCCACGCGCGCGACAAATGCCCAGTGGCGCTGCAAATCCGTTTCCACCATCCCGGCCGCGCGAATGCTGTGGTGCAGCCGCGTTCGCGTGACCGTCGCGTAGGTCACTCCGATTTGTTGCTGCCGTTCTACCGGCACGTGGAACTCGGTCGGCTTCTCTTCCACGCCTTTCGTCTCCATGCCTTTCATGCCCGGCATTCCCGGCATGCCACCAGCCATCCCCTTGTCGGGATCCTCCGCGTTCGCCCGCGGAGGCTCGCCAATGCCTGCCATCAACGAGCCGACCAGCACTAGCCTAACAAGTGTTGTTTTCATTTGGATTTCTTCTGTTTCGCAAAAATTCCGAGGTCGGCACCGACGACCGCTTCCAGTTCAGCCAGCGCGATCTGGTAATCAGTCGCGTGCTCGCGTGCTTCGGCTTCGAGATCGCGGACTGAACGTTGCGCGGCCACCATTCGCCGAAGGCCGCTTTGCCCGATTCGTAAGCGAGCTGGCTCGCCTCAAAGGTTTGCCGCGCCTGCGGCACGAGCTGGTCGCGAAAAAGCTCGACGTGGTGATGCGCGGTCTCCGCTTTTTGCAGCGCATCGCGCAAGGCGCCGACCGCTTCGCTTTCCGTCCGCTCCGTGGCGGCTTGCGCGGCCTCGAGGTTCGAGCGCGCCTCGCGGATCGCAGCGGAATATTTGCCCGCGTTCACCCACGGGACGTTGAAGGAAATGCCAGCGTTGATTTCACTGAGGTCGCGCGCCGTTTCGTTGTAGCGCTGGCCTTCGACCTTCAACGATGGGTCGGGAATCCAGGCCCGATGAGCGAGTTGGAGGCGCGCTCCTTCCGCCGTGGCCCGCGCCCGCGCGGTGCGGACTTCCGGTTGATTGGCCAGCGCCAGAGCGCGCAGTCTCGCGACCCCAAGCTCAACGCGCAGCGCTTCCACATCCGCAGGAATGCCGAGCGGCGCGAACGCATCGCGATTCATCAGCACATTGAGCTGCGACTGCGCGCTGGCGACGTTCCGCTCCAGGTCGCGCCGCCTCTCCAGCAGCTTCGCTGCTTCCGTTTCCGCCATCAGCACGTCAGCCGCGTTCTGCGTTCCGACTTCGTAGCGCGAGCGGCTGATCTCCGCGATCTGCGTCAGAGAAGTATGGTTGCGGCGGTTAAGCTCGATCTGCGCGTAAGCATTCCCGAGCCGGAAGTAGGCAGCGCGCGCTTTGGCGACTGCGTCCAGCTCCTGCCGTCGCACCGCCTCGAACGCGGCGATCGCGTCCGCTGCGGCAGCGCGCGACCGCACTCGATTTTTTCCGGAGATCGGAATCGTCTGCTCAGCGGAAAGGGTTTGATCGGTGAACGAGTTCGGAGCCACATCGACGTAGCGATGGACCGTCGAGCCGCCGGAAACCCTCAGGTCCTCCCACGCGCCTTCCTGTTTGATCCGTTGCTTCGCCGCCTCCCATTTCCGCTGCGCTTCCCGGATGGCAGGATTCCGTGCGAGAACAGTGCGCGTTACGTCCGTCAGCGACAGCCGCGCAGAAGAAGCGCCCGGCGAAACGGACTCATCGGCGTGTCCAGCGTGAAGGGATAAAGTTGTAAGTAATAAAAGTGTAAGTGTTCGTGTTTTCATGGATCCAGGGACTGCGATTGAACGAGAGGGGGCCCGCGAATGGGCACACCTCGGGCGTCAACGTCCGTGGATCAGATGAGAAACGTGCAGAAGAGCGCGAGGCGCGGCGGCGAATGCACCGCGGGCTTCGCTGTAGATATGCGAGCCCGGTGCAGGGAAACTGCGAACGGCGGCACAAGCAGCGGGTGCAGAATCGGCGCGATCATGACGACGGTTTGCTGCGACAGCTCCGCTGCTGCGGTGGACTCCGGCGGATTCTTTTGCGGCAAAAGGCACGACTTCATCGTCGCGCAGCAAGCGCACTGCTGCGCGGGCGCAGGCATGCTCATACCGCACGCTTGTGCAGGCGCTTGGCTTGACCCTGTCAAAAACGCCACCACCAAAAAGGCCGCAGTGATGAACCGCTTCGTCATTCAACAATCCTTATAGCGGAATCCGAACACGCCATCGAGCGAGCCGTCGTGACAGCTCCTGTTTCTCGATGAAGAGGTAAGCTAATGGTTCGTTTCATAGAGACTGTCGGGAGAGAACAAGAGCATCTCGCCGCACTTACGAGGCGCAGGCGTTCCGTTTATTCCCGCCAGCCGGTCGATCGGTGGCGCTCAGGCTTTTCCGAGCGCGCGGTCGAGATTGTAGGCTGCGCTGATAAGCGAGAGATGGGTGAAGGCTTGCGGGAAGTTGCCGAGCGCTTCGCCGCTCGGGCCGATCTCTTCTGCGTACAGGCCGAGATGGTTCGCATAGCCGAGCATGCGCTCGAAAAGAAGGCGCGCTTCGTCGAGCCGCGTGCGATCCACTCGGCCCGCGCGGGTGAGTGCTTCCACCAGCCAGAAGGTGCACATGCTGAAAGTACCTTCGCCGCCTTCGAGGCCATCGGCGCCATGTTCCATATTGTAGCGAAAGACGAGTGCGTCGGAGACAAGCCCACCCTCCATCGGCGAACGCCGGATCGCTTCGACCGTGCTCAGCATCCGCGGGTCGTTAGGCGAAAGAAAGAAGACGAGCGGCATGAGAAGATTCGAAGCGTCTAACGAGTCGATCTCGTAGCGGTGCACAAAGGCGCGCCGCTCTTCGTTCCAGCCTCGCGTCATGAGGACGTTTGTCTCCGGCCAATAAAACTGCCGGTGACGCGTCTCGGCGTTCAGCGAGCGAATGGAAAAGTGCCCACCCTTCTCGTCGTCGAGCATGTCGACCCGTCTAGCCCGACGAGCGCCGCGGTGCGCATGTTCCCGATGACGCCGTAGTTTTCGATCGGTCGGTAGTTCACAGGGTCAGAAGGGAGCGGACCGGCCGCGGAATAAGAGAAGAGGCGCAGGAGTCTTACAAACATGAACATAACACGAACACACACCACTCGCTCGATTGTGCGGATGGTGTCGCTGCGAATCGCGGCTGCCGAGTATTCCGCTCACAGGCCGCTCCCGCTCGGATTGTCATGCAACTCCGCGGGATGCTCGGTTAACCCACGCGTCTCGAGCATCGGCTCAATCTTCCAACGACTATTGGTCGTCGCGCGATAACCCGGTTTCCCAGAAGCAAAGAAGGAGTAAGTCATGAACTTGAACCTGCACGATAAGAAAGTGTTGGTGACCGGCGGCCAGGACGCTGCGCGCGTAATCGGTGAAGCCTTCTCGCAAGGGCTGATCGATGTCGCGGTCTGGGTTCGCGATGTTGCCGGCATAACCGAGCCGGCGAACGTCATGCCGCACGCGGAAGTGGTAGTAGCATCAGCAAGGCCTGAGGTGAAACAACCGCGCGCGTCGCTCTGGCGCGAGACCATGGGCTACTAGGCGCGTCCGGTGGGAGCCTCCTTGCTCTTGTAAATGTCCACGATCTTGCCGAGCAGCTTTAGCGCATCGGCTTTCGGCCGGGTGAAGGAGTTGCGTCCAATGATCGAGCCGAATCTGCCGCCGGCCTGGATGCCGCGGACCTGTTCCAGAAGCTTATCGTCGGACTCCGCTGCGCCGCCGGAGAAGATGACGATGCGTCGGCCATCGAAGCAGCATTTTACCACGTGCGCCACCCGCTCCGCGATCGTATCGATCGGAATCGTTTCCTTATCGTAAACCTTCTTCGCCGCTTCCTGCTCTAGATGCGCGGCCGGCAGCTTAACCTTGATAATGCGCGCACCGAGTTGTGCCGCGATGTGCGCGGCATAAGCGCAGATGTCGATGGCCGTCTCGCCTTCCTTTGAAACGGCGGAGCCGCGCGTATAGCTCCAGACAACCACCGTAAGGCCCGCGGCCTTCATGTTCGCACGGTTCCAAGATCCGCTGGCGGCTGACACGTGGCAGTATGGATCTCGGCGAGAAGTCGAAGCGGAACACGGCACGCATAAAGACTCGCGATCAGTGCATAGATAAATGTGACACGCGCGCGGCCGAACTGCTCGTAGCGGCGAGTGCTTGTTTTCATGCGCCGGTGCACCACACGGACGCGGCCGAAGTCGTGCAGCTTTCGGAAAAATTCCACATCCTCCATCAGCGGCACATCAGGAAAACCGCCACATTGGAAAAAGAGGCCGCGACGGCAGAAAAACCCGTGGTCGCCGCAGCGAATCCGCAGCACGATTCCAACGTAATGCGCAAATGAATCCGTAAGCCGGTAAATTATGTGCTTTTTCGGGAGACGGATGCGGAAGTAGCCGCCCGAAACATCTGGCGTGGCGAGTGCACGGCGGATCTCGTCGAGAGAACCCGTCGGGACCTCAGAGTCGGCGTGCAAAAACCACAGCACGTCGCCACGCGCTACAGTCGCGCCGAGATTCAACTGGTGCGCGCGTCCGGCTTCACCCAACAGAAGCCGATCACACAATGGTTCTGCGAACGCCCGCGTCCCATCCGTGCTGCGTCCGTCCACCACGATTACTTCTGCCTCGGGAGCGCGTTCGCGAAGGTGACGAAGAAATTCGGCGATTAATGGACCTTCATTGAGAACCGGCACCACGATGGATATCGACAGCAAATGGTGCGCGGTGGCGCCTGCTGTCTTAGCCGACATTAGTATTTCTCCGGCAAGACTTCATTGATTACAGCGAGATGGGATCTCTCAGACGAGCCAGAGCCGATGCGGCTTTCCAAAGAATCACCGCGCGATGCCCTAGGGCTGCCTCTCGAATTTCATCGCGACCGAATTCATGCAGTAGCGTAGGCCTGTCGGCTTGGGACCATCATCGAAGACGTGGCCCAGATGTCCGCCACAGCCCGCGCAGACCACCTCGTCACGCACCGTGAAGAACGAGCGATCCTCCTCGATCCGCGCGGCGTCCTTAGCAAGAGGCTGATAGAAACTTGGCCAGCCAGTGCCGGAATCGAACTTCTTCTCTGAGCTGAACAGCGCCCTTCCGCAACCGGCGCATCTGTAGATGCCGTGTTCGTGATTGTCGGCGTATTCGTTCGTGAAAGGCCTTTCGGTGCCTTTCTTCCGAAGCACGCGATACTGCTCGGGCGTAAGGATTTTTTGCCATTCGGCATCGGTCCTCTGAGTGGCGGTGGTCACGAATGTGGGTGCGGGTGGCGAGGGTTTGTCATCGGCCGCATAAGTGGATGCCGTGAGAAGTGCAATCGCGAGCAATGGTTTGATGAGTGTCATTTTGGTTGGTCGGTTGGTTCGACGTAGGAGGCAGACAAACCGTGTTTATTCCGCTGATTAAGCTAATCATTGGGCTCGTCAACGTTGGGTATCGATCGAATGCCTGGTCTCTGTTTAAAGGTCCAGCGCTAAAACTCTTTTGCGGAATAATGCGACTGCTTCGCGCTCTGACGTATTAAAGGAACAATGACTACTCTCAATGTCACCCGCACGATGAATTTCTGCTGGTCTTCGCGACGGCCCTGCCTACTAGTGCAGCGTGGCGGAAGTGGATTTTGATCAGCTGGTGGACGAATTCTATATGTCGCTTTACCGCTTCGCGCTTTCGTTGAGTCGGAAGGAAACGGACGCCGGTGATCTGGTTCAACAGACGTTTTATGCATGGGCCTCGAAAGGTCATCAATTGCGTGATGCGTCGAAGGTCAAGACATGGCTTTTCACCACCCTGTACCGAGAGTTTCTGGCAAAACGCCGCTACGATGAGCGGTTTGTCGCGGTCGATGACGATTCGAAATTCGAGGAACCGGCGCATGTCTCGCCATCGGCGGTCGATGCGCTCGATGCCGTGACGGTCCAAGACGCGCTCCTTCGGTTGGAAGACCGTTACCGAGGTCCGGTCACACTCTTTTATATGCAGCAACATTCGTATCGCGAGATCGCGGAGATTCTTGCCATCCCGATCGGAACAGTGATGTCGCGGATTTCTCGCGGTAAAGCAGAGTTGCGGAAGGCGCTGCAAGACCCCTTCGAACATAACGCGCGCAAGATTGTGCAGATGGAAGGAGAGCAGGCACATGGATAAGCGGGAAGCGCGTTCATTCCTCAGCGTGCATCGGCCAAGTGAAGATCCGGTCGACGCCCGGATCGCCGAAGCAAAAAAGCAGGCCACCGCCGATCCGGAGCTGGCGCAATGGTGGACTGAAGAACAGGAGCTCGACCGCGCGATCGGTGCAAAGCTCGCTGCGGTTCCGGTGCCTTCGAATTTGCGAGCGCGACTAACCTCGCGCCCTATTCCACTTCCTGTCGCGCAAAGAAGTTGGCGACGAGCAGCTCTTGCGGCGGCCGCGGCGGTGGTAGTCGCGCTCGCGGTGCTTTTCGGTTCCTGGCGTGGACCGTTCAAACCTGCCGCATCGCTCGCAGACTATCGCGACGAAATGGTCAGCTTCATCAGTCTGAAACCGACGCTCGGTCTCGAGACGAGCGATCTCACCCGCATCAACGACTTCCTGGCAAAATCAGGCGCGCCATCACAATTGGAACTTCCGCCGCCGCTGCGCAGGCTTGAACCGGTTGGTTGCCGCACCTTGCGCTTCCGGGGCCAGGACGTTGCGCTGGTCTGCTTCCGGCGTGAAAGCGGAAAGACCGCGCATTTATTTGTGGTCAACCGCGCCGCTCTGCGCGGGCTTCGCGCCAAGCCGCAGTTCGCTGTACAGGGCGAGTGGACGACAGCCACTTGGATAAAGGGAGATCACGTTTACCTGCTGACGGTGCAGGGCGATCAGAGCACCACCGAGAAATACATCAGCGACACTTAGCAGCATTCGCATCCTAATCTCGGCGAGGCGCAGATTGCTAGCCGCACGGAATAAAGCCGCTTCTGGAGCATCTGGCTTTCGTGCATCGCGGAACGGTTCCGGCCGCAGCGCACGCAATCCGCGTGAAACAGCAAAAAGGCGAAGGCATTTATAACGTGGTGGTGATCGGTGCCGGCACCGCCGGCTTGGTCACTGCCGCGGGCACGGCTGGTCTCAGCGGGCGGGTAGCGCTGATTGAGCGCAACAAAATGGGCGGCGATTGCCTGAACTTCGGCTGCGTGCCAAGCAAGGCGCTTATTTCGTCGGCGCGTCTCGTGCAACAGATTCGCGAAGCGGAAAAATGGGGACTGCGCAAGCAGGAGCCGCAGTTTGAGTTTCGCGAGGTGATGGAGCGAATGCGCGCCAGACGCGCGGTAATCGCGCCGAATGATTCACAGGAGCGGTTCGAGTCTTTGGGCGTGGATGTGTTCCGCGGGCAGGCAAGGTTTCTGTCGCCGCACGAAGTGGAGGTGAACGACTGCAAACTGCGTGCGCGGAATTTTGTGATTGCAACCGGCAGCCGCGCCGCCGTTCCGAAAATTGAGGGTATCGATTCCGTCCCGTATTTCACCAACGAGACAGTGTTCGATGAACTGCACGATAAGCCCGGCAGCATGATCATTCTGGGCGGCGGCCCGATTGGGTGCGAACTGGGCCAGGCGTTCAGCCGATTGGGAGTGAAGATCACCATTCTGCAGAGCGGCGGGCAGCTCATGCCGCCGGAAGACGCTGACGTGGCGGAATTAATGCAGAACCGCTTTAAGAGAGAAGGCATCGATGTGCACCTCAATGTCCAGACGCAACGCGCCAGATGCCGCGACGGAAAAATCGTGCTGAAGACAAACGGCGGTGAACTTTCAGCCGACGCGTTGCTTATTGCTTCCGGCCGGATGCCGAATGTCGGAAGCCTGAATCTCGAAGCTGCCGGCGTGAAGTACGACAAGCGTGGAGTGGAAGTGAACAACCACATGCAAACTTCGCAGCGCCACATCTACGCGGCCGGCGATGTCGCGAACCGGCTCAAGTTTACCCACACCGCGGATTTCACCGCAAGGGCAGTAGTGCGCAATATCCTGATGCCGCTGCCAATTCTGCGGCAGAAAGTGAACTGCGCGGTTGTGCCGTGGTGCACTTACACCGATCCGGAGGTCGCGCACGTCGGCCTCGGCGAAAAACAGGCGATGAAAGAGGGCACCGGTTACGACCTCTTTGTTGTGCCGCTGGCCGAGGTTGACCGCGCGGTCGCGGAAAGCGAGGAAGAAGGCTTCGCGAAAATCCTCACGCGCAAAGGCTCGGACGAGATTCTCGGCGCCGCCATCGTCGCGCCGCATGCCGGCGATCTGATCCACGAATTCGTGGTCGCGATGAATGCCGGGGTCGGGCTGGGCAAGATCGGCGGAATGATTCACGCCTATCCGACGCTCGCGGAACTCGCGCGCAAAGCCGGCGATAAGTACAACAAGACGCGGCTGACACCGCGCGCGAAGAAGCTGTTTGCGTGGCTCTATCGCCGCGCGCGACGCGGGTAAGCGCTAAGGCACGCTCGGGGGACCGAATCTGCTCGTTCTAAGCGATGATGCCGCACAGCGGGCACGAGCTTCCAGGAATAATCGAGATACTTCCTTCTCTTCCATAGCGCGCGCTGTCCTGAGCGCACGAACCGAAGGAAGTCCGCTGAGACAGCGGACTCACTAAAACAATGAGTTGGATCAAGAAGTATTGGAAATGGATCGCGTTCGCGTTGGTGCTGATCGCGCTTTCCGCAGCCACAGCAGTCCTGCCAGTGAAGGATTGGGTAAAGGCGTTTAGCGATTGGGTTGGCACGCTTGGCGCGCTTGGCGTTGTCCTTTTCATCGGAGTTTATGCGTTGGCCACGGTGTTTTTTCTGCCCGGCTGGATTTTTACCGTCGCAGCCGGTCTCGTCTTTGGAGTTGCCGGCGGGACAGCGGTAGCTCTCTCTGGTGCCATCATCGGTTCCGCCCTCGCATTCCTTTGCGGCCGCTACCTCGTCCGGAAACGCGTGGAAGCAGCAACGAAGGGAAGCCGGAAATTCACTGCCATCGACAAGGCTATCGGCGAGCAGGGGTGGAAAATTGTCGGTCTGCTGCGGCTGAGCCCTATCATCCCCTTCAATCTCAGCAATTACTTCTATGGGGTGACCGCTGTTAGGTTCTGGCCGTACGTGTTCGCATCGGCGGTCGGCATGCTGCCGGGCACACTGCTTTACGCGTATCTCGGCGCCGCTGGCAAGGCGGGGCTTGGAGGTGAAGGGGGCCAATCACCGCTCAAATGGGTATTCCTCACCATCGGCCTGACAGCGACAATCGTAGTGACAATCATTATCAGCCGCACGGCGAAGAAAGCACTCGAGAAAACCGGTGCTGCCGAAGGCAAATAGGCGCCATTTCACTCAATAATCCATGAACACCCTGAATGCAGATTCAGCTGTAAGAAAGCGTTATGCTGCCGGAGCGCGGGCTGCGGAAGCGAAGCTTTGTTGTCCAGTCGATTACAATCCTGAATACCTGAAGGTCATTCCGCAGGAAGTGATCGAGCGCGACTACGGCTGCGGTGATCCGAGCGCTTTTCTGCGCGAGGGCGAGGCAGTGCTCGACCTCGGCAGCGGCACCGGCAAAATCTGCTTCATCGCCGCGCAAGTGGTCGGGCCGAACGGCCGCGTAATAGGCATCGATATGACCGATGAGATGCTGACTGTCGCGCGCAGAAACGCGCCTCTCGTTGCCGAGCAGATCGGCTATTCGAATGTCGAATTTCGTAAAGGCCGCATTCAGGATCTGGCGCTCGATCTCGAGAAGCTCGATGCAGTACTCAAGGCGCGTCCGATTACCGACGCGGCGTCCTTCATGCGCGCCGACGAGCTTGCGCAGGAAATCCGCGTCAAAGATCCGCTCGTGGCGAGCGTCTCTATGGACGTGGTCGTCTCAAATTGCGTGCTCAACCTCGTCGAAGCGAAGTCGAAGCGGCAGTTGTTTGCGGAAATTTTCCGCGTCCTGCGCAAAGGCGGACGCGCAGTTATCTCGGACATCGTGAGCGACGAAGAAGTGCCGGAGCAACTGCAGAACGATGCGGAGCTCTGGAGCGGGTGCATCTCCGGCGCGATGACGGAAGAAGCATTCCTCCAGGCGTTCAGCGACGCAGGCTTCTACGGAAGTCAGATCCTGAAGCGCGACGAAAAGCCGTGGCAAACGGTGGAAGGGATCGAGTTCCGCTCCGTCACGATCGAAGCGTTCAAGGGAAAGCAAGGCCCGTGCTTCGAGCGGAACCAGGCAGTGATTTACCGCGGGCCATTCAAGGAAGTCCTAGATGATGACAACCACCGGATGGAGCGCGGGGTGCGCTACGCTGTTTGCGACAAGACTTTCAACCTCTATCGCAAAGCTCCTTATGCGCCGTCGTTCGAGTTTATCAACCCGTTCACAGAGGTCTCCGTTGCCGAGGCGCAGCCATTCGACTGCTCGCGTACGGCGCGGCGGCATCCAAAGGAAACCAAAGGCCACGACTATCGCGTTACCACCGAGGCGGGCAGTTGCTGCGATGGCGGCGACTGTTGCTAAGTCTGTGCTGCCACCAAGATGATCGCCTTTCTTCTCCTCGTCGCCGCAGCATTCGTCGCGTTTTCCAACGGCGCAAACGACAACTTCAAAGGCGTAGCGACGATCTACGGCAGCGGCACGGCGAGCTATCAAACGTCGATAACCTGGGCGACAATCACGACCTTTGCTGGCTCGGTCACGTCGATGTTCCTCGCGCAAGCATTGCTGATGAAGTTCTCCGGAAAAGGCCTCGTGCCGGATGCATTCACCGGCTCGGAATCTTTCTTGCTCGCCGTCGCCATCGGTGCGGGACTGACCGTGATCCTTGCCACCCGGCTAGGGTTCCCGATCTCGACCACGCATTCCATCCTCGGCGCATTGATCGGCACCGGTGCGGTTGTCTCCGGCGTCCATGGCGTAAATCTCAGCGCGCTCGGCAAGGGTTTCGTGACACCTTTGCTGTTGAGTCCCCTGATCGCGGTCGTGCTCGGAGCGTTGCTCTACGCGCTATTTCATTCTATTCGCTGGCTGCTTCGGCTTCCGAAGGAATGGTGCATTTGCGTGGGGTGCGAAGAACGCGTCGTGGCGATGCCGGGCAGCACGTCGATGCTTGCGATGAGAGCGCTTCCGATGCCGGCTCTCACACTGGCTGCTGGCGAAACGGTCTCGAGCTGCTGCGAGCGTTATACTGGCGCCATCGCCGGCGTTGATGCGCAGAAGATCGTCGATGCCGGACACTTCCTCAGTGCGGGTGTGGTTTCATTCGCGCGCGGGTTGAATGACGCGCCGAAGATCGCCGCACTCTTGTTGCTGGTGAAGTTCCTCACGCCAGCCACAGAGGTCGCGATCGTCGCAGTGACGATGGCGCTCGGCGGATTACTTTTCGCGCGTCGTGTCGCAGAGACGATGAGCCACCAGATCACGCGGATGAATCCCGGGCAGGCTTTCAGTTCGAACCTCTCCTCCGGCATCCTTGTCATCCTGGCGAGCACGATCGGACTGCCAGTCTCGACGACGCACGTGACGGTCGGCTCGCTTTTCGGCATCGGCCTAACGACAGGGCAGGCAAACATCAAGACCGTGGCGGGCATCGTGTTCTCATGGATGATTACCCTACCGTGCGCTGCCGCAATCGCGGCGCTCGCGTACTTCACTATCATCCATTTGCACGTGCTGAGTTAAATCGCTCCCGCTGATCCAGCCCTCACAGGTGATGAATAGTTTCGCACAAAAACTCGCCGACCATTCGCTGCCGCTTCGGCACACCAAGACGGAGATTTTGCAAGTGAACGTGGGGAAGCTCTGCAACCTCACCTGCATTCACTGTCACGTGAACGCAGGTCCGAAGCGGAAAGAAATCATGACGAGGGAGACAATCGATCGCGTGATCGACTGGCTGGCGACGACCGACATTCCGACGGTTGATCTCACTGGTGGGGCGCCGGAAATGATCCCCGATTTTCGCTACTTCGTGGGGCGGCTAAAACAGCTCACCCCCCCGCGACATATCATCGATCGCTGCAATCTGACCATTCTGCTCGAGCCCGGCTTCGAACGCTACGCGCAGTTCCTTGCCGACAACGAAATCGAGATCGTCGCCTCGATGCCGTGTTACTCGCCGGCCAACGTCAATGCACAACGGGGCGAGGGTGTGTTCGACGCTAGCATCAAAGCGTTGCAACTCCTGAACTCGTTAGGCTATGGACGCGATCCGATGTTGCCATTGCAGCTCGTTTACAATCCGAACGGCGCATTCCTGCCGGGTCCGCAGGCTGAACTCGAGTCGACCTACAAACACGAGCTTCGGGAGCACTTTGGGATTTTCTTCAACAAGCTTTACACGATCACAAACCTGCCAGTCTCACGCTTCGCCTCCTACTTGAAGAACAACGGCAAATTGGCGGAGTACATGGAATTACTGAACGATGCGTTCAACCCGGCGACGGTCGCCGGATTGATGTGTCGCAATACCATTAACATCAGTTGGCGCGGCGAGGTTTTTGACTGCGATTTCAACCAAATGCTGAAAATGCAATGGCGAGAAGACGCCCGTCCGCTGCACATCTGGGATCTCGCTGCGGAAAGCGTTGAGCGTCGCCCAATCCTGACGGGCGAGCACTGCTTCGGCTGCACGGCGGGCGCCGGTTCAAGCTGCGCCGGCGCACTGCTTTGACGTGCCGCGCGGCCAAGTCGCGCCATGCGCCGTTTATTTTGTGAAATAATCCGCCAGTGCCCGGCTCTCACGAGCATGCTGCGGAACACTCTTTTCTTTCTCGTCGCGCTTGGCTCCATTTCTCTGACGACTCCGCTTCGCGCTGGCGCCCTGTCGCTCGAGAGCGGACCACGGAAGACGCATCTGCTGGAACTTTTTACCTCCGAAGGGTGCAGCAGTTGCCCGCCGGCGGAAGCGTGGTTGAGCAAACTCAAAGATAACGCCGGACTCTGGCGGGATTTCGTGCCGGTCGCGTTTCATGTCGATTACTGGGATCGACTCGGCTGGGCCGATCCGTTCGCGTCCAAGGCCTGGACCGCGCGGCAGTACGAATATTCCGCGCGCTGGAGAAGCAGCAGCGTTTACACGCCGGGTTTCGTGCTCGACGGCCGTGAATGGCAGAATAACGGCGTACCCTCCGCTGCGAGCGAGTCGCCCGGAGCGCTCAAGCTTTCCGTTTCGGAAGGCGACAGGATCGCCGCCTCGTTTCAGCCTGCCACCGGCGAGAGCAAGCCGCTCGAGGTGCACGTGGCGCGGCTCGGATTCGGCTTGAACATCAACGTCAAAGCTGGCGAAAACAGCGGCCGGAAATTGCTGCACGATTTCGTGGTGCTCTCGCTCGACACCGCGAAGATGGTTGGCGGCAAAGCAGAACTGTCTTCCGCAAGCGCACCGAAGCCACAGGATGCGAATTCGCGTAGCGCGATCGTCGCGTGGGTCACGGAGCCCGGCCAGACCGAGGCGATACAGGCAGTCGGTGGCTGGGTGAAATGATTCAGAGCAACGGCTACAAGGCCGGCTATCAGTCGCCCATATTGAAGAACTCCGCCGCTCCGAACCTCATTCCTATGAACATCCCTAATCGCATTCCCACTGTCCTACTCCTCCTTCGCATCAGCGTGTTCGTCGTGATGTTAACCTGGACGATTGATAAATTCGTCCGCCCGGAGCACGCGATCTCGATCTTCGAACACTTCTACTTCATCAAAGGAGTCGGCGCTGCCGTCGTCTATGGTCTCGCCATAGCGGAGTTGCTCTTGCTTGTCGCTTTCCTGGCCGGTTTCGCACGGCGCTTCACTTACGGGCTGGTGCTCCTCCTGCATGGCGCAACAACCTTTGCCTCATACGCGCAATACCTGCATCCGTTTGAGAAAGGGAATATTTTATTCTTCGCCGCGTGGCCGATGCTTGCAGCCTGTTTCGCGCTCTACTATCTTCGCGATCTTGATACGCTCGGAACAGTTGGCCGCGCGCAGCACTCGTCGATCAATGATTAACTCACTGCTCTGGTTAGGCGAGCACTCTGTGAGACCGGTTTCCGTCGCAGTCATTCAGAGTAGTCTATCCGTTTATCCGGCATGACGGTGGACGTAAACGACAGACTGGCGCGACAGATTTGTTTCCTCGTTGAAACCGAGAAGTTGAAGGGAGTCCTTCGCAAAACTTCGCCGATCCACGTCGCGCGCTATGAGAACAGCGCGGAACATAGTTGGACGCTCGCACTGATGGCCATGCTGCTCGCTGAGCATGCGGTTGAGGAACTTGATGCAATGCGTGTAATCCAGATGCTCCTCGTGCACGATCTTGTGGAGGTCGATGCGGGCGATACGTTTTGCTACGACTTAGCGTCGAACGAAACAAAGGCCGAACGCGAACGTTGCGCGGCCGAGCGTCTTTTCGGCTTGTTGCCCAGCGACCAGGAGCGGGAATTTCGCCAGCTCTGGGAAGAATTCGAAGCACGAGCGTCAGCCGAAGCAAGATTCGCTAACGCACTCGATCGTCTCATGCCACTCCTGCAAAATTTCCACAATGGCGGAGGGAGCTGGCGCGAGTTTGGAATAACTGTCGAGCGAGCACTGGATCGCCAACGACCGATTGCAGACGCGTCCGCTGCGCTGTGGGAATACGCGCAGTCCGTATTTCAAGAAGCTCGGCAGCTAAAGCTCTTCCACGTGGAGGAAAACGCGCTTGAAGAGTTGCCAGCCAGGGCGAGTCCAAGGCTCCCCGCCGACGAAATACGTTGACATGTCGGCTCCGATTTCAGTCGCAATCATTCAGCATGGTCCGGTGTTCCTCGATCTGGAAGCGAGCGTGGCCAAGGCGGTCACGCTGACCGAGGAGGCGGCGCGGAAGGGAGCGCGCGTCGTCACATTTGGGGAAACCTGGCTGCCCGGTTATCCGGCCTGGCTCGACCATTGTTCGGATGTCGCACTCTGGGATCACACGCCGAGCAAGGAAGTATTCGCCCGGTTGCGCCAGAATAGCGTTGCCGTTTCCGGCAACGAAACGCAGTGCCTGGCCCAACTCGCCGGCGATTACAAACTAACTCTCGTCATCGGCGTGAACGAGCGCGTCGAGACCGGCCCCGGCAACGGCACGCTTTACAACAGCCTCCTTACCTTCACTCCTGACGGCAAGCTCGCGAACCATCACCGCAAACTTGTGCCAACCTACACCGAGCGGCTTGTCTGGGGTCAAGGTGACGGCGGCGGACTTAGGTCAGTCCCGACTCCAGCAGGACGAGTAGGAGGTCTGATTTGCTGGGAACATTGGATGCCGCTGGCTCGCCAGGCTTTGCATGATTCCGGCGAGGCCATTCACGTCGCAGTCTGGCCGACTGTGCACGAGATGCACCAGATCGCTAGTCGACACTATGCGTTTGAGGCGCGCTGCTTTGTCCTCGCGGCCGGTCTGATCATGCGCGCGAAAGATCTACCGACGGAGCTGCGCGCGACGCCAGAACTTGCAGGGAACCCGGACGCTTTTGTGCTTCGCGGTGGCAGCGCTATCATCGGCCCCGATGGCAAGTACGTCGTCGAACCTGTTTACGAAAAGGAAGCGACTATCACCGCGGAACTCGACCTAAATGCCGTCGATCGCGAGAAGATGACGCTCGATGTCTCTGGGCACTATAGCCGTCCGGACATCTTCAACTTTCAGGTCTGCAAAGGGAACATGAGGGTTGATCCGCAATCTGCGAGAAACAAATCTTCGCTGAAAGGTTAGGCATGCCTCTTCGAGTTACAGTGGTCGGGGCCGGCGGTGTCGGCGGGTACTTCGGCGCGCGGCTAGCACAGGGTGGATGCGATGTTAGCTTCGTAGCGCGCGGCGCGCAACTAGCGGCCTTACGCGAGCATGGGCTTCGGGTGGAAAGCGACCTTAGCGAGATCCATCTACCGCAAGTGCGCGCCAGCGAAGACCCCGAGAAACTCGGGCAGGCCGATGTGGTGTTGATGTGCGTGAAGCTTTGGGACACCGAGACCGCCGCGCGCGCGGTGAAGCCAATGGTCGGACCAGGAACCGCAGTGATTTCTCTACAAAATGGCGTGCGCAAGGAAGAGCTGCTCGGTCAGCTTCTCGAAAAGAAAGCCGTCGTAGGCGGGGTGTGTTATGTCGCGGCAAAGATCCTTCGTCCGGGCGTCATTCAGCAGACCGGCAAGATGCAGCGGCTGGTGTTTGGTGAGCTGGACGCGGCTGCCTCTCCGAGGACGAAACAGTTTCTTGACGCTTGTCATTCGTCCTGCATCGACGCGGAGATCAGCCCGGACATCCGGCGCGCGATCTGGGAGAAGTTTGTCTTTGTTGTCGGCACCTCGGCTACCACTACGACAATGCGATCGACGATCGGACCGATTCGCGCGAATCCCCTGACGCGCGCGTTTCTGCTCGACGTGATGCGCGAGGTTGTAGCTGTGGGCCGCGCTCACGGCGTCCCATTGGCGGACGATTTCGCCGACACGCGCCTCGCCTTCTGCGACACCTTACCGCCAGCGATGACCTCATCAATGCACACCGACCTCGAACAAGGCAAACGGCTCGAGCTCGATTGGCTGAGTGGCAGTGTGATTGAACTCGGCGAGGCGGTTGGCGTTCCAACGCCGTTGAATCGTGCGGTCAAAGATATCCTGGAACTGCACGCTCAGGGCAAAGACCTCACCTCGCGCCTTTGAGCTGTTCGCGCTGCGCCGGGGTAAGCCACGCCAGCGCTTTAGCTTGGTCTTCGCGTGCGAAAGCGTTTACTTTCGTGGCCTGCTCCGCGCTGAGCTGGAGGCGGGCAAAGGGAGTTCCCTCTATCTGCTTCTTCTGATCGTCAGCCGGCGCTTTTCTGTAAGTCCCATCAAGCGGCGACTCGTTAGGCCGGACCCGGGATTTCGCAGCCGTGGAGGATGCGTTCTTCATAAAGATCGCTCCAGCGCTGCTGGTTCATCGCGGACATCGGAACTGCTTCCCCCTCGCCGGTGCCGCGGTTTTTCACCGCTCCCTTGAAGACGCACGCGTCGAGGCGGCTCTTCGTGACCGGATCGTTTGCCGCGTTCGCGACGCGCTTGAGTCCATGAAATTGTGGATGCCGGTGTTCATCGTTTGAGCGCGCCCGATCAAAAGAGCGCGCACAAATTCCAGACGAAGCGCACCGCTAACGATCAGCGCGACTGCTCGCGCGCAGAATCGCGTGGTCAACCGAGGATTCCGCGCAAGCGCGCCAGCGATACGGAATGGTAATGTGCCGGCATCACCGGACATGGTGGAGATCGCGCCGAAGGCGGCCATCGCTCCGCTTGCCAGCCCCGGTGCGAACTACTTGTCCTTCGCGGTCAGTGTGGGCCAGGTCTTATCCGCGGTCTCAAGGTTGCCTTTTTGGTCTTTGTTGAAAGTATCCCGCACTCCGATGTCGTATTGCATGAGCAGACGACCGTCCACGATCTGGAAGGCGTCGATCTTGATCGGTGCAGTGTGCCCCTTGGCGACGCCGTAAGCGCAATAGCCGCCGAACTGCGGCTCGTATTTCGCAGAATCCTTCTCGAACATCGCCTGATGCTCGGCGGAGACGAAGCGGTAAGTCACGTCGTGATAGGACGCGTGAAATTCCTCTTTGCCTAAGATGGGCTTTCCGTCGGTGAAGAACGCGACGGGATCGTAGCCCTGAATCCCAACGCCGTTCTTGTCCACGTTCGGCGGCGGCGTAGCGAAGGTCGTTGCGGCGAGGCCGGTGAAAAGGAGGAATGCGAGCGCTGCTAGTTTGCGATTCATACCTCTGAGAGGCTCGGCGAGGGGGCTTATTCCAGAAATCTGTCGGCAGGCCGCGGAGAAGAAGGATCATCGGCGCTGATGGATCGCGGTCTCATGGAAGATTTTGCGGCTATTCAGGATCGCGGTGCGAGGCAGAGTGCGTCATCAACGCTTTTCACAGAGGGCGTACTGGTACCGCCCGTCCTGCCATGTCTTCATTTTTCGCCAAGGCTGCGTGGCAAAAAGCCGATTCATTTCGCGTGCAGAGAGAACCCTGGCCTTGCTTGGCTCACGATAACCAATATTAAAGTGGGTTATTCGCGCCAATACCCACATCGCAAAAAGAGGGATCGACGCCCAAAAGGCGTAACGCGGTTCGGCGATGAAACAGCATCCACCGGGACGAAGGACGCGATGCATTTCCGCCACCGCGCGTGCGCGATCCGGCAACACGGTAAAAAGGCGCGAGGCAATCAGGACATCGAATCTGTTGTCGGCGTGCGACAGATCCAACACGTTGTCGTTTTGGAAACAGCAGTTGGCCAGCTCCAAGGCCTCCGCTTTCTCTCGCGCCCATTTTAGCTGGCTGGGAGAACGATCGATTCCGAGAACATTAATCTCTCTAAACCGCTCGGCGAACGCGCACGAATAAAATCCCGGACCGCATCCAAGCTCGATTAATGTTTCACCGGGCTTTGGTTTTCCGTTTGGCCAGACGGCCCGGACCATTCGCTCGGTATCATCGCGGAAAAGTCTTTCGCGGCAGAAAATATAGAGCCACGCAAACTGCTCGAACAAACTGTCCCCAGCACTGTCGGCCGGTTTTGTTTCTATTTCCGGTGCGGACGTGAAGCAGTCCAGGGAAGCGCGAGGACTGAGAGAAAGGGCTGTCTTGGACGACAACGCGATGGAGTCAGTTGGCAGAGTTCTTAACACAATCTTTATGATTTGATCTTCAAGCGAGACCCACCTGTTGATCATATCGCCGCACTTCGAACCCATTGGCTTCTTGTTGAACGTTGCTGTGTGGTGAGCCTCGCGTTTCGTCCGCCGCCCTTCCCTTCCCGCATGGCTCTCGCCTCTGGCTTCAAAAGAAACATGAGCGCGCTTGATCAACTGCATCTGAGCCGCGGCTGGTAACTTTATTCCTGAATTTCTGCATTGGAGTGAAACGTCCGCGGTTCTGGGGAAGAACTCTCTTGTGTGGGATGATCGCATTGCCGCGCGTCGGTGAGTTGACGCCGCATCCGAAAACTCGTCAGGAATAAAAGTGCGCCTGGCGACCCTTACATACATGAACATGAGGAGAGCGATCTTAACCTGCGCTCTTGCCATTCTCGGAGTGGTCGACGGCGCATGGGGGCAAGGCACGGCGCCAGCGAACGAAGCGAAAGCTGTCTTCGCGGGTGGATGTTTCTGGTGCATGCAGCCGCCGTTCGACCACGTCCCGGGAGTGACTGCAACGCTGGTTGGATACGCGGGAGGCCGGGAGGAGAACCCGACCTACAAGCAAGTCTCAGCGGGCGAGACAAGTCATCGCGAGTCCATCGAGGTGACCTACGACCCGGCGAAGGTGAGCTATGACAAGCTCCTCGAAGTGTTCTGGCACAACATCAATCCGATCCAGACCGACGGACAATTTCACGACATCGGCGACCAATATACGACCGCGATTTTCTATACGAACGAGGAGCAGAAGACCGCAGCGGAAGCTTCAAAGGATGCGCTCGCCAAGTCGGGAAAATTCCCAAAGCCAATCGCGACCGCGATTTTGCCGGCAACGAAATTCTGGCCGGCCGAAGAGTACCATCAGAAGTATTACATCAAAAATCCGAGCGCCTACGGAATCTACCACTTCGTTTCCGGCCGCGATTCCTACAAGCAGCGGACCTGGGGCAGCGAACGCTGACGCTTTGCGCAGCGTTCACTCGTCGCCGTAAGGAAAGAAATGCATCAGACCGATCTGTTGATAGGCATCTACTTCGAGCATCCGGATTGGTTCCGACCGTTGTTTGCTGAACTCGATCGTCGCGGCCTGCGCTACGAGCGCATCAACGCGAGCCGACACTCGTACGACGTGAGCGAGCAGAAGACATACGATCTCGTCTTCAACCGCATGAGCGCGTCCGCCTATCTCCGTGGGAACGGCCACGCGATCTTCTTCGCGCGCGATTACCTCGCACATCTGGAGAGCATCGGCACCCGCGTGATCAACGGCAGCCGCGCCTACGCCTTCGAGATTTCGAAAGCGGCACAGCTTTCACTGTTGCACTCGTTAGGCATCGCCTTCCCGCGGTCCCGTGTGATCAATCACACCCACAAAGCCACAGAGGCGGCGCGCGAGATTGGTTTCCCGCTCATCACTAAACCGAACATCGGCGGTCGTGGCGCAGGAATCATTCGGCTCAATTCTGCGACGGAACTGAGCCACGCGATCAATTCATCGCAGGTCAGTCTCGGGATCGATAGCACCGCCTTGGTGCAGGAATTCATTCCCGCGCGCGGAGGACACATCAATCGCGTCGAAACCCTCGGGGGAAAGTTTCTCTACGCGATGCGGATCTACACGACCGGCGAGAATTTTAATCTCTGCCCGGCCGAAATTTGTCAGACGGAGCGAGCGGCGGAAGAAGGTGCCATGTGTCTCGCGGACGGCCCAAGAGCGGGACTCAAGATCGAACCGTTCGAGCCTCCCGAAGAGATCATTGCAAGCGTCGAACGCATCGTCGCAGCCGCGTCCATCGACGTCGGTGGAGTGGAATACATTACCGATGATCGCAACGGGCGCGTGCTCTTCTACGACATCAACGCGCTTTCCAATTTCGTCTCAGACGCGCCGCGAATTCTCGGATTCGATCCGCACGCGCGGCTCGTCGATTACCTCGAACAGGAAACAAATAAATGAAATATGGATATTGGCTGCCGGTCTTCGGCGGATGGCTGCGAAACGTGGATAACGAGCAGATGGAGGCGAGCTGGGACTACTCCCGCCGTCTCGCGCAACGCAGTGAAGAAATCGGGTTCGATCTCACGCTTATCGCCGAGCTGAGCTTGAACGACATCAAAGGCGCGGGTGCACCGACGCTCGATGCCTGGTCAACGGCCGCTGCGCTCGCCGCGGTGACGAAACGGCTGGAGCTGATGGTGGCCGTGCGGCCGACGTTTCACAATCCCGCGCTGCTCGCGAAACAAGCGGCGAACATTGACGGAATCGCCGGGCCAGGGCGTCTCTCACTTAATGTCGTCTCCTCGTGGTGGGCCGACGAAGCAAAGAAGTGTGGCCTCCATTTTGAGACACACGACGATCGTTATGCCCGCACGTCTGAGTGGCTCGACGTGGTTGATGGGATTTGGAAACAGGATCACTTCTCGCTCTCCGGAAATTACTACAAGGTCGAGGACTCGCTCATGCAGCCGAAACCGATCAGTAAACCTCGGCCGGTGATTTACGCCGGTGGCGAATCGGAAGCGGCCAAGGAATTAATCGCAGAGAAGTGCGACGCCTACGTGATGCACGGGGATCCGCCGCAGCGTATTCGCGAAAAAATTGCCGAGATGTCCGAGCGCCGCAAGCGCAAAGGTTTGCCACGCATGACCTTTGGCGTAGCCGCGTTTTCCATCGTGCGCGATACCGAAAGCGAAGCGAAACGCGAACTCGCGCGCATCACCGATGTAAAGCAATCCGCCGCCGGCTACGACAACTATCAGCAATGGCTCGCCGGCACCAATCTCGACCGCAAAGTGTCGCTCGAAGATTATTCCGTCACCAATCGCGGACTTGCTTCCGGGTTGGTCGGAACGCCAGCGCAAGTGCAGGAACAGGTCGCGGAATTCGAGGCCGCGGGCGCCGATCTCTTACTCCTGCAATGCAGCCCACAGCTCGAAGAAATGGAGCGTTTCGCGGCGACTGTTATTCGCAGAGAACCGCCGGCAGAAGGCCCGGATATGCCCGGCGTCCCGTCAGCGATTAGCGAAAAAAGCGCCGTCTGAACCGGACCCGAGGCGCGGACCTAATATTTCTCGACCGGCGCTGGAATAAAGGGCGAACCTGCGTCCTCCCATCGCGGCGCGGCTGTAATCTTGGCGCGCGCGAAGCCCACTATCGTCCTATGACTAACGCGCCTGACTCGCCCCCTCGCCGCCCCTTCTTTTCAACGCAGTTTTGGGGACTGATCGCCGGCGTTCTCGCCGGTCTCGCGATGCTCCTGACGATGGCGCTGCTGCGCTCATTCCTGGGCTGGCCTACACCGACGGAGCTGATCTTCGATCGGCTGTTTCCGCTACTGACGGTGGAATTTTTTATCGGCTCGCTGGTCAAGGCAGGCGGTTACACTCCATTAAAATTGCAGGGCGTGTTCGGTGCGCTTGCCGGTCAGGTCGTAGTCGCTGCGCTTTATCTGAGACGCAAGGCACCCAACGCAAAGCGGCCTGACGATTACGGAATCATCGATCCGCGCGGATGGTCGTTGATCATCCCGGGCGTACTTGCTGCAACCGTTCTCTTCATCGCCCTGCTCTGGCCGACGCTGATCACCAACTATCGAGGCTTTCCGCCCGGGACAGCGCGGCTAATCTGCGCGCTGGAGATGTTGATTTCATTCAGCCTCTGCGGATTCGGGATAATGTTTTTCTACGGCTTGCTTGGCCGGCCGCAACAAAGCCCGATTGCGCGGCAGAATGAGCAGGCCGTGGCTGCGAACATTGGCCTCCGGCGTTTTCTCGCTCTGGGAATCGGGGCCGCGGTGGCAGTCGCACTCGGCGGCCTGCTGAAACGATTCTTTGCCATCGGTACCTTTGGTTACGACGGCCGGCAGTACGGCGGACCGAAGGTGCAGAAAATTACTCCGATCAAGCCGGAGGATGAGTTTTATCAAGTCTCGAAAAACTTGGTGGACCCGGACGTCGCGCGTGATTCCTGGCGGCTCGACATCATCGGACAAGTTGAAAATCCGCGCGTCTATTCGTTCGCCGATATCGCCGGCATGCCTTCGGTCGAGCAGGAGACGACGCTGCTTTGCATTTCCTACGGCATCGGTAGCGGGCTCTGCTCGAACGCAATTTGGAAAGGCGTGCCGCTCCCAACATTGCTGGCGCAGGTGAAGCCGAAACCGGAAGTCACGACGGTGCTGTTCCACGCCGCCGATGGATACTACGAAACGTTTAAGTTCGGGAAGGCGATGGAGCCGACAACGCTGGTCGCCTACCAAATGAACGGCGAGCCGCTGCCGCAGCGTCACGGATATCCGTTGCGGATGATCGTACCCGGTCTCTACGGCGAAAAACAGCCGAAGTGGCTCACGCGGATTGAGCTTCTCAACGAAGCCGACGGTCGATTGCATCGTCGCCACGGTTGCGGCTTCTACAAGGAACAAGGTTGGGGACGCGAAGGCGATGGCGTTCCGACTCACAGCCGCATCGACGCGCCGCAAGTGGCAGGCGATCATTTCGAAGCGCCGTTCAAAATTGGTCGGGAAACGGAGTTGCGCGGAATGGCCTTCGGCGGCGATCGCGGGATCTCACGCGTCGAGATTAGCAGCGATGGCGGCGAAACTTGGGACGACGCCGAG
Source organism: Chthoniobacterales bacterium (assembly GCA_035644055.1). Taxonomy (GTDB): domain Bacteria; phylum Verrucomicrobiota; class Verrucomicrobiia; order Chthoniobacterales; family UBA10450; genus AV80. The sequence goes on along the minus strand of DASQPH010000093.1, from coordinate 3,831 downwards.
ATCACCATGCCGGGGACGAAAATCTCGTGGTCGCTCTGGAGTTACACCTGGACCCCGGACGAAGAAGGCGACGCGGAATTTGTTGTGCGAGCCACCGATGGCGAAGGCGAGGAGCAGATCAGCGAATACCGCGATCAAGTGCCGGATGGCGCGACCGGCCTTCATCGCGTGAAAGCCAGAGTGGAGAAGGCGTAGTGTTGTTCGCGTGGCGCGGATTGCCGGGCCTCGTCTGCGGCTTGGTTTGCGGAACGCTGCTCGGCGGCGGTTTCGGCAATGTCTCGTTAGGCTTCGCTGTTGGTGGAGTCCTGGGGCTTGCATACGCGCTCGCCTTGCCGCGTCCGCTAGGAGGTAATGGCGCAGCCGCGGATCGCGCAATGACCGCCGCGGCATTCGGGTTGCCGATGTGGGGCGCTATCAATGTGATCCTCCTGCCGCTGCTCGCAGGACAAATGCCGCAATGGACGGCCGAAGGAATGCGCGCGCTTTTTCCAGCGCTCGTCGGCTGGTTGCTTTTTGGATTCGCGCTCGGCTTGCTCGCCACCGGAGCGGTACGTTTGATCGAGCGTTTCCTCGGCGCCACGCCCGCCGAACCCAAGCCAAAAGTCCCTGATTTTAAGACACGCGTTGTTATCCTCGGCGGCGGTTTCGCGGGCGTCACGGCCGCGATCAATCTCGAGAAGGAATTCCGCCATGATCCAACGGTGGCGTTCACGATCGTGAGCGAGACGAATGCGTTGCTCTTCACGCCGATGCTTGCCGAAGTCGCCGCGAGCAGTTTAGAGCCGACGCATATCTCTGCACCGTTGCGCAGCAGTTTCCGTCGCACTGCCGTGGTGCGTGGCCAGGTGACGGGCGTCAATCTTGAAAAGCGATCCGTCGAATTGTCCGATCGCGAAGAAACGCTGCCGTACGATCATCTCGTGCTGGCGCTCGGAGCGGTTTCCAGTTTGCCGCCGGGCGACGGGATTGCGGAGCACGCGCTCGAGTTCAAGACGCTGGCCGATGCAATGCGCATTCGCAATCACGTCATCGATGTCTTCGATCGTGCAGACGCCGAGCGCGACGAGGCAAAGCGGCGGGCACTCCTCACGTTCGTGATCGCGGGCGGCGGATTTTCCGGCGCGGAACTTGTCGGTGGGCTGAATGATTTTGCGCGCGGGATGCTGGCGGATTATCCAAACTTAATCGCGAATGAACTGCGAATTATTCTCGTCCATTCTCGCGAACGCATTCTTCCAGAGTTAAGCGTGTCGCTGGCGGATTACGCGCTTGAGCGAATGCGTGCGCGCGGCGTAACGTTCGAACTGAACGCGCGGGTTTCCGCCGCGCGGCCGGGTGTGGTCGCGCTCAAACGTAAGGAAGGTGAGCCGACTGAATTCGAGATCGAAACGGAGACGCTCGTTTGGACCGCCGGCGCCGCGCCGAATCCTCTCTTGAAAGAGCTGCCAGTGGAGCGCGACAAGCGTGGTGCCGTGCTCGTCGATGGCACGTTGGCGGTGAAAGGTCACGCCGGGGTGTGGGCGCTTGGCGATTGCGCAGTTGTACCCCACTCGAAGACCGGCGGGCCGTGTCCACCAACCGCGCAATTCGCCATTCGTGAAGCGCGCACGCTCGCCCGCAATCTCCGCGCGAGTATCCTGAGCGAACCCCTGGAAGCATTTCATTTCGACGCGCTCGGAACGCTCTGCGTCGTCGGTCATCACACCGCCTGTGCCGAAATCAAAGGCTATAAATTCAGCGGCTTCTTCGCGTGGATGCTGTGGCGCGGAATCTACTTGAGCAAGCTTCCCGGCCTCGAGCGCAAGGTGCGAGTGCTCGGCGATTGGACGATCGAATTGTTCTTCCCGCGCGACATCGTGCAGACGATCGACTTCCAGCCATCGCCCAAGAAATCTGCCGCATGAGATCGCGCGCTTCCTTCCTGTTAATCGGTGCCGTCGTCGGAGCTCTCGGCGCCGCAGCGCTTTTCGTTCTGCATCTGGTACCTGTGCTTGGCGTTTTGCTCGGCGGTATTCTAGGCGCATGCTTCGCGCTTCTAACCCGTTTTCGAACGACCACCCCGGGTGCGGGTCTTCTTTGGGGGTTGTCCTTCTCATTCCTGCTCTGGTTAACCGGTCCCGCCAGGCTTTTGCCAAAAGTCGCGGCCGATACCTCGATGGGAATGTGGGACATGGCGCGCGCGCACTTTCCGGAACTCGTGGGCTACCTGCTGCTGTTCGGCGCGCCGCTCGGGTTGGTCCTGGGCGCGTGTTCCGCAAGGGAACCGGCGGCGGGTCCGAATGCGGCGCGATTCAGTCTTCCACGCGCGCTCGTCGCCGGCGGGCTCGCGGGTATCGTCGGCGGTTGGGCTTTCGGCCAGTGGATGGAGAAGGCTCATTTCTTTCCGCTCATCGCGGGGCTGGTCGGTTCCGCTTCTCCGAATGTCGGCAAATCGCTGCACTTCCTTTTCGCCGTCATCATCGGCTCGACGTTCGGCCTGCTATTCCAACGCGACGTGCGCGGCTGCGGATCGAGCGCCGGTTGGGGCCTGGCCTACGGCATCTTCTGGTGGTTCCTCGGCCCGCTCACACTCAAGTCGCTTCTCAGCGCGCAACGACCCGACTGGTCGCTCGCACACGGCCAAGAGCTGTTCGGTTCGCTCATGGGTCACATTGTTTACGGACTGATCGTCGGCGTTATCTATGCCGCGCTCGATCGGCTCTGGGTCGTCTTCTTCATCGATAGCGATCCGATCAATCGGCAACCCGAAGGCCCGGGCTCGCGCACTTTGCTCTCGTTAGGCCGGGGCGCTGTCGCAGGACTTGCCGGCGGATTAGTCTTCTGGCCGCAGATCGTTGCGGTTGATGGATTGCCTTGGATCGCGCGCCTGGCTGGCGGAACGTCGCCGACCCTCGGTTTACTCGTACATCTCGCGATCAGCATCGCGATCGGCGCCGGCTACGGAATGCTCTTCGAGCGCGAATCGCCTGACTGGGGTGCAGCCATCGGCTGGGGCATGCTTTACGGGATATCGTGGTGGTTTGTCGGCACGCTGACGCTTTTTCCCATCTGGCTCGGGGCTTCCTTTACATGGACGACCGCCGCCGCTGCCGGTGCGCTCTCTTCCCTTCTCGGCCATTTGCTTTATGGCGCCGTCACCGCTTGCGTCTTCCTGCTGTTGGAACGTCGCCATCAGGATTGGATGCGCCTCGATCCGCGCTTCGCTGCACGTGAAGCGAGGCTTCATCGCCCCGTTGGCACACCCGCCCCGGCGCTCTGGTTTTTTGCCATCGGCCTGGCCGTAATGCTGCCCATCCTGCTGAGCTAATGAGCTATTGTAATCCTTCTTTATGCACCATCGGCCAACAGTGCTTCGCCCCTAACGAGTAACCATCATCAGCCCGCAAAACCAACAACGAAAGAAACACGCATCATGCCAAACAAATCCAACTTCTCCGGCCCAGATCTCACGAAGCGCCCGCCACGCAGTGCGCGGTCCCGGCTTGGTGGCTACGCAATCCTCCCCCGCATGCTCGACAAGGGCCGCGCCGAAATCTCGGGAATGAACGGCGAGTTCCATTACAACTGCCCGCTCGACCAGCACATTATCAGCTTTCTGGGGATTGATCCCAAGGCGCTGCGCAAGCAGCTCGCGACTGGCAAAGGCGACGGCGAAATCCTCGACTGGATCAAAGCAAACGCAAAGCACAAGCGCACACCGTGGGAGATCGAACAATGGAGCGACTACCAGCAACGGCGCACGCCCGACAGCGACGCGGAAACGCTCGGCTTCTTCGCAGAGGCAGTAGGCAAGTTCTCGAAAACCCGAGAGGACATCAAGACTTGGGCGGA
>DASQPH010000092.1:0-28478 GCA_035644055.1 Chthoniobacterales bacterium | reverse complement strand
GCCTTGCTGAACACCGTCGCGGTGGTAATCACACCACGCGTCGATTTGGGAGCGAGCTTGAAGTCGTGGCTAGTCGGATCGTTGGCGACGCTGCCGAAGCGCGTCGGATTGAGTTGGCACTGAAGCGGAAGAAAAATCCGCGCCTGGCGATTCACGCGCTGGAAAGAATGCCCTAGAGCAGCCCCGAAAGCTTTCGGGGTTGGTTGTGGGTTCGAGTCCCACCCAACCCATTTCACGCCGATGCAGCTTCGGGTTGCTCGACTTTGACCTGGGTGGGAAGTAACAACCGGAACTCGGTCCATTCGTGATCGGAACGAACCAATTCGAGCCGGGCCTGGTGGGCTTTCGCTAATTCGCCGGCAACGGCGAGTCCCAAACCTTGTCCCGGAATTCGCGCATCGGAACGTCCGCGATAAAAGCGCTCGAAGATGTGCGGCGTGCGTTCGGCCGCGATCGGCTCGCCATTGTTCCGCACGATCACTTCGGCTTCTCCGTCGACGGCGCGCGCGTAAATGCAGATGCAACCGTCGGTTTGATTGTACTTGATCGCGTTCTCGAGGAGGTTCTGCACGATCAGCGAAATGGCGCGCCGATCGCCGACCACCGGCAGCTCGGGCGGCAGTTTCGTTTCTACTTCCAGGCCTTCGGCTTCGGCCATCACGCTGGCGTCTTCCCACATCCCGCGGAGCACTTCGCTTAAATCGAACGGCTGGTGGTGAAGCTCGAGCCGTCCGGCGTCCGCGCGCGCGAGGAGCAGAAGATTTTCGGCGATGGAAGTGAGCTGATGAACCTGGTGGAGCAACGCATCGGCGCGCGTCTGCTGTTTTGCCGGCGTATCCGGGTCGGTCAGGATTTCTTCAATGCCGGCGCGCAAAACCGAGATCGGAGTTTTCAAATGATGCGAGGCTTCCGCGGAAAAACGCACCGATTGCTCGAAGCTGCGCTGCAACCGATCCAGCGTCTGATTCATGACGCCGATCAATTCCGCGATCTCGTCCGACGCGGTCGGCATCGGGAGCCGTTGATCGAGATTCTGCACGGTGATGCGGGAAGCGGCCTGACTGATTTTTTCCACCGGGGCCAGCGCCTGCCGCGCCACCCAGCGGCCGCCGATCGCGATGACGATCAGCACGGTGGGGATCGCACCAAGCATTCCGAAAAGGATGTCGCGCTCGATCTGGTCGACCTGCTTCATCTGCGGGTCGATCGAGAGAATGATCGCCCAGGTCGTGCCGGCGCCCGCAATCGTTGCGACGACTGCGAGCGTCGCCGCGTAAAGCGCGAGCTTCCAGCGCAGCGGCCAGCGTTTCATTCCGATTCGGTTTCGCGAATCGTGTAGCCGACATGCCGGACGGTATGGATCAGCGGCGGGTCGCCAATTTTTTTCCTGAGGCGCCCGATGAAAACTTCCACGAGCTTCATGTCGTACTCGTGTTCGCGTTCCCAGACGCGCTCGCAAAGCTCAGTGCGAGTGAAGACCCGCCCGGGCTCGCGCATCAGGACTTTCAACAGGGTCAGCTCGCGCGTGGAAAGCTCGATGTGCTGATCGCCGCGATGAACGTCGTGGTTCGCGAGATTCAACGTCAGATCGTCGACGCGCAAAACCATTTCCGGTTCCTCCGCGTAACGCCGGCCGAGGGCGCGGACCCGGGCGACCAGTTCCTGCATCGCGAACGGCTTGGCGAGATAATCGTCCGCGCCGAGTTGCAGGCCGGTCACGCGATCGTTCAATTCGCCGCGGGCGGTGAGCATCAGGACCCGGTGCGACATATTTTTCGCCCGCATCTTTTTCAAGACTTTGAAGCCATCCATCCCGGGCAGGCCCACGTCGAGCACGACGAGATCGAATGGTGCCCGTTCCGCTTCGCCCAGAGCGGTCTCGCCATCGTGGATCACAACCGGGTCGTGGCCGGCCTCGGTAAGAGCTGATGCCACATGGCGGCCGAGCCGGACTTCATCTTCTATCACGAGAATGCGCATGATTGTTCAGCAAACGCTAAGGGGCATTTACGGCGTCAATGTCACCACGACAATCGGCCTGACAAAATTTAAGAAACCGCCGGGCTTCCGCGATCCGGCAAAAGTAACGGGTTTGTTACTTTCAGGCGGCCAGCAAATCGACCGTGTCGAGTGCCGCAATGATCTCGCAGCCGATGATGAGCTTCTCGAGATCGTTGTAATCCTGGAGCGCCTCGTTATTCAAAAGACGCAGCCAAAACTCAGCGCAATCGGGTTTTGCCTTCAGGCATTCGAGCGCAGCCGGATGGAGCATCGAAACGCTTTAAGCAACGGCTATGCCAGCAGTTGCCAGGGTGACCGACGGGACTCGAACCCGCAACAGCCAGAACCACAATCTGGAGCTCTACCATTGAGCTACGGTCACCAACAGAGGGTGAGCATTCTAGTTTTTCGAGCCGCCTTTGCAAACGGGAAACCGGCTCGTGATTGGCACGCTGTCCGCTCTATAAGAGAGCGCAGCGTTCTCGGGCGTTGCAACTCAACCACACACATGAGTAATCTCGGGCTTCTCCAAAGCATGAAAAAAATCGGGCTGATTTTGCTCGCCGGTTTTTCTTTTGCGCTCGCGCCCGCCCGGCTCGCTGCGCAAGCCGACGATCCGAGCGAGGTCTTTCTCAAGGCCTACATGACTTCGCAACAGGGCGAAAAACTCGAGCACGATAACCAGCTCCAGGCTGCACTCTCAAAATTCCGATTCGCCGGCAGTCTGCTCGAGGAATTGAAAAAAACGCATGCCGATTGGCAGTCCGCGATCGTCGATTATCGGAGCCGGAAGATCAGCGAGAATATCGTTCGGGTGCAGGGCAAACTCGGGAACCAAAAGGATCTTGCCGCTGCTTCCAATCCACCGCCGACGGCATCGAATCCGCCAATGTTGCCGACAAAACCCGGCCCGCCGGATTCGACGATGCCGGTCACCAAACCGCCGGTCGTTCAGAACCAGGCGCCGCTGCCAGCACCTGCATCCGCGCCGGTTAGTCAGCCGAGCGCTTCGGTCGCGAGCGACGCGGTGATCAAAGAGGCGACGAAGAAATTACAGGACAAGGTCGACCAGTTGCAGACCGAGCTGGCGAAATCGCGCACCCAATACGACGCGGTCGCGAAAGAAAAGGAATCGTTGAACGGAAAGCTGCAGGAAACGAACACGAAACTCGAGCAGGCGCAGAAGGAAATCGAAAAGACGAAGGGCGCCGAACAGGAAGCGCGCAGTCAGCTCGCGCAGGCTGAGGATTCGCTGAAGAAAATCGCCGGCAGCGACAAGCAGGATTCGAAGAAGCAGGAAGCGTTGCGGGGCGAGATCGCGCAGTTGAAGAAAGCGCTCGCTTCGGCGGAAAAAGGACGCGTCGCCGCCGAGAAGGAAAAGGACGCCGAGAGCGCAAAGGTCACGGCCGTGACCAAGGAGCGCAATCAATTGCTGGCGGAATTGAAAACGGCGAAGCAGGCGCAGGAACGCGTCCAAGTTCTCGTCACCGAGAATACCGATTTGAAAACGAAGCTCGCCATCGCGGAACAAACCGTGCGGCAGATCAGCGCCGACAAGCCGAAGAAGGAACAGGAAGTCGCCGACGTGAAACGGCAGGTCGAACAATTGCGCGAGCAGCTGGCCGCGAGCCAGCAACAGAACAAGGAATTTGAAGTCACGGTCGCGGATTTGCGCTCGCAGTTGCAGGAAGCGAGCAACGAGCTTGCGACCGCGAAGCTAACCGGCGGCAACCCGGAAGAAACCACGCGGCTGGTGAAGGAGAACGACATGTTGCGCAAGATCGTGTTGCGCGAACGGCAGGAGGAAGCGCGCCGCGAGCAGGCCAAGAAATTGATGCTGGCCGAGTTCGAAAAACTCCAGATCAAGTCGGACACGTTGAATCAGCAGATCGAATTGCTGGCGCAGCCGGTAACGAAACTGACGGACGCGGAACTCGCGCTCTTGCGGCAGCCGGTCGTGGCGGTGTCGGATGTGAATCCCGCTTCGTCATCCGGCACTTTTGCGATGGCGAAGAATGGACCGAACAAGCCGCCGACCGGTCCGACCGTGCAGACGAGCGCGCCAGCCGTTCCGGACGAGCTCGCCCCGCTGGCTCGCGATGCGAAGGACAATTTCGAGAGGGGAAAATATCGCGCCGCGGAAAAGCAATATCAGGAACTCCTGACCAAAGTGCCGAACAACCTTTATTCGCTCTGCAATCTCGGGGTAGTTTATTTCCGCACCGGCAAATGGAAAGCGGCGGAGCTGACCTTGAAGAAGGCGGTGGCGCTCTCGCCGAAAGATGAGTTCGCGCACACCACGCTCGGGATTGTTTATTATCGGCAGAGTAAATTCGACGACGCGATCACGGAGCTGACGACGGCGCTTGGGATCAATCCGAAGAGCGCGACCGCGCACAACTATCTCGGCATCACCGCGAGCCAGAAAGGCTGGGCGGAAGCCGCCGAGAAGGAGATGCTCGACGCGCTTGCCGTGAATCCCGATTACGCCGACGCGCATTTCAATCTTGCGGTCGTGTACGCGACCGGGCAACCGCCGGCGAAAGAGCAGGCGAAGCTGCATTACGTGAAAGCGACGTCGCTCGGCGCCGAGCCGGATCCGGCGCTGGAAAAATTGCTGCGGTAATGTTGTAGCCGGGGTCGGTGATCCCGGCTGGTTTTTGTGATTGCGCGGCGGGCCGGGATCACCGATCCCGGCTACAACCATGCTGAAACCATTTCTCACGGCGAACTGGCGTTACCTCGCCATGCTAAACTTCGCCGTCGATCCGAAGATTCTTCAGCCACTGGTGCCGACGGAAACCGAGCTTGATTTTCACGATGGGAAAACCTTTGTCAGCGTCGTCGGTTTTCTTTTTCTCGATACCCGCATTATCGGCCTGCCAATTCCCCTGCATCGCGATTTCGAGGAAGTGAACCTCCGGTTCTACGTTCGGCGAAAAAGCGCGAACGAATGGCGGCGCGGGGTTGTGTTCGTGCGCGAGCTCGTTCCGCGGCGGGCGATCGCACTCGTCGCGCGGACGTTTTATGGCGAGCCTTATCTGGCGTTACCAATGCGCCACGCGCTCGAGCACAAGGACGGCCGCGTCTTCGCCGAGTATCAGTGGCGACGTGGCCGGCGCTGGGAAACGCTCGCGATGACTGCAAGCGGCGAGCCCCAGAGTGCGGGCCAGGGTTCGCACGAGGAATTCATCACCGAACATTATTGGGGTTACACCGCGCGGCGCGCCGGGTGCAGCGAATATCGCGTCGAACATCCGCGCTGGCGTTTGTGGACGGCGACGACAACAAAATTCGACGCGGATGTCGCGACGCTCTACGGCCCGCAATTTGTTGAGACCCTGGCCGCGCCACCCGTCTCCGGTTTCATCGCCGAGGGTTCACCGATCCAGGTGCATCAGCGCAATCGCGAATTGTTCTAACCGTGAAACTCTCTCACCAGGATTTTCTTTCGTTCGTGGCGCGCGATCGCCAGATCGACGAGACGTGACAGAAGTTCCAGGTAATTGATTCCCGAGGCTTCCCACATTTTGGGATACATGCTGATCGAGGTGAAGCCTGGGATCGTGTTCAGTTCGTTGAAATAGAAATCGCCACTAGAGCGATCCATCAGCAGATCCACGCGGGCCATCCCTTCGCACTCCACGGCCGAGAACGCTCGGCGCGCGATTTCCTGGACCCGTTTTGTTTGCTCGGCGTCGAGTTTCGCGGGGATGATCAGCTCCGCGCCGTTTTCATCGAGGTATTTGGCCTCGTAGGAATAAAATTCGTGAGTCGGATTGATTTCCCCCGGCACGCTCACGAGCGGTTCCGCGCCTGGGTCCGGACTCTCCAACACCGCTAATTCGATCTCTCTCGCATCGATTGCCGTTTCGACCAAAATTTTGACGTCATATTTGAAAGCGGCTTCAGCCGCATCTTCGACGGCGTCCGAATTCACGCACTTCCGGACACCAACACTGGAACCGAGGTTGGCTGGCTTGACGAAAACGGGATATCCGAGCTCGCGCTGAATCCTGGCTGTCCACGCTTGTTTTTCCTTCTTCCAGCGTTCGTGTTTCAACGAGAGATACGGCACGATTGGAAGTCCGGCATCGCGCACGACACGCTTGGCCATTTCCTTGTCCATCGCGACGGCCGACGCGAGCACGCCGCACCCGACGTAGGGAACATCGGCAAGCTCGAGCAAGCCCTGGATGGTTCCGTCTTCGCAGAGCGGCCCATGGATAACCGGGAAAACGACATCGATCGCTTTCGCTTCTCCGCCACTCCACGGCATCAATGCGCTCCCAGTCTCGGCGTCGGCGAGGTTAGGTGGCAGGATGACGTTGGGCGCGTCCTTGAAAACGGGCAGCGACTTCTTTCCTTCGAGGAGCGAGAGATCGTTCAAACGCCAGTGCCCTTGCTTGTCGATCGCGACCGGCACGATTTCAAACCGTTCGCGATCCAGATTGTTGATAACCGACGCCGCGGATTGCAGCGAAACTTCGTGCTCTCCCGAGCGGCCGCCGTACAAGACTGCTACGCGTAGTCTTCTCATCCCGCGTTGTTTCGCGCGTTAATTGCGCGTCATCAACTCGCGCAGAACAAACGGCAGAATTCCGCCGTGCCGGTAATAATCGATCTCGATTGGCGTATCGATCCGCAGTTTCACGGGAACTGATTCGCGTTTGCCGTCTCTCCGCGCGATCTCCAGCGTCACCATTTGTCCGGGCTGAATCGACTCCGACAATCCCGTGATGGCGTAAGTCTCGGAACCGTCGAGTCCAAGGGTTTGCGCATTCGTTCCTTCAGCGAATTGCAATGGCAGCACGCCCATGCCGACCAGATTCGACCGATGAATGCGCTCGAAGCTCGCCGCCACGACCGCTTTCACGCCGAGCAACCGCGTTCCCTTCGCCGCCCAGTCGCGACTCGATCCCGTTCCGTATTCCTGCCCCGCCAGAATGACGAGCGGCACGCCGTCCGCCTGATATTTCATCGCGGCGTCAAAGATCGACATTTGCTCGCCGTCGGGATGATGAACCGTCACGCCCCCTTCCGTGCCCGGGACCATCAGGTTCTTGATCCGGACGTTGGCAAATGTTCCGCGAGTCATCACCAGATCGTTGCCGCGCCGCGAACCGTAGCTGTTAAAATCGGCCGGCTCAATTCCGCGACTCTTCAGGTATTGACCTGCGGGCGAAGTCGCCTTGATCGCGCCCGCCGGTGAAATGTGATCGGTCGTGACGGAATCGCCGAAAATCCCGAGCGGCCGCGCGTCGCGAATCTCCTCGATGTTTCCAACCGACATCGAAAAGTTCTCGAAGAATGGCGGCTTCTGGATGTAATCGCTCTTCTCGTCCCACTCGTAAATTTCACCGGTGCTCGACGGAATTTCGTTCCACTTCGGATTCTGCGCGGCGAAATCCCGGTAAAGCCGGCGGAAAACTTCGGGCGTGAGCGCCGACTGCATCGTGTCGCGGATTTCGGAGAGCGTCGGCCAGAGATCGCGCAAATAAACTTCCTTGCCGTCGGAGTCGCGACCCATCGGTTCCTTCGACAAATCGAGATCGACCCGGCCCGCGAGCGCGAACGCCACCACCAGCGGCGGCGACATGAGGAAGTTCGCCTTGATGTTTTGGTGGACGCGCGCCTCGAAATTTCGATTGCCTGAAAGGACAGAGGCCGCGACGAGATCGAATTCGCTGATCGCTTTCTCGATTTTCGGATGAAGCGGTCCGGAATTTCCGATGCAGGTCGTGCAGCCGTAACCCACGATATTGAATCCGAGCTGATCCAGATATTTTTGGAGCCCGGTTTTCTGGAGGTAATCGGAAACCACGCGTGATCCCGGCGCGAGCGAAGTCTTTACCGCCGGATCGATCTTGAGTCCGCGCTCGACTGCTTTCTTTGCGAGCAAACCCGCCGCGAGCATGACGCTTGGGTTACTTGTATTCGTGCAGCTCGTGATCGCGGCGATCAAAACAGTGCCATGACCGATTCGGCTTTGCCCGTGCGCGAAAGTATCTCCGGGCTTCGCCTCGATTTCGTCGACGCGATCCGGCGTCGGACGATTCGCGGTCATCTCGACTTTGTTCCGTTCATCGCCCGGCTCAATTCCCTGGTCCTCGTTGTCGCTCGAAACCATAGCGCCCTGGGCCGGCGGCGTTCCATTCAGATTGACCAGGTGCCGCTTACCGAGCTCGCCGTTGGTCTTGCCGTAGCCGCCGTCGGTCAGCGGTTTTTGGAGAAGCGAGCGAAAGACGCTGCCCAGTTCCGGAAGATTTACGCGGTCCTGCGGACGTTTTGGACCTGCGACGCTCGGCTGCACATCCGCGAGATCTAGTTCCAGATCGACGCTGTAATCGATTTCGCCTTTGCGCGGCATCCCAAACATTTTCTGGGCGCGGAAATAATTCTCGAACGCGGCGCATTGCTCCTCGGTCCGACCAGTCGCGCGCAGATAATTCACCGACTCGCCGTCGACTGGAAAATATCCCATCGTCGCGCCGTATTCCGGCGCCATGTTTCCGACCGTCGCGCGGTCCGGCAGCGGCAACGACGCGGCGCCTTCGCCATAAAACTCGACGAACTTCCCGACGACTTTCTGCGCGCGCAGCATCTGGGTCACGTGGAGCGCAAGATCGGTCGCTGTCACGCCCTCGCGCAACGCTCCGGTGATATGAACGCCGACGACTTCCGGCGTGAGAAAATAAACCGGCTGGCCGAGCATTCCCGCCTCCGCTTCGATCCCGCCCACGCCCCAGCCGACAACCCCGAGTCCGTTAATCATCGTCGTATGCGAGTCAGTCCCGACGAGCGTGTCGGGGAAGAAAAGTTGAGAGTTGCTAGTTGAGAGTTGAGAGCTCAACACGCCTTTCGCGAGATACTCGAGGTTTACCTGGTGAACGATGCCGATGCCGGGCGGAACAAGCCCGAAGGTCTTGAAGGCCTGTTGTCCCCATTTCAGGAATTGGTAACGCTCGCGATTGCGCTTGAACTCCATCTCCATGTTCAATTGGAGGGCCTGCGCCGAGCCGGCGAAATCCACCTGAACGGAGTGATCGACGACGAGATCGACCGGCACCAGCGGCTCGATAATCTTCGGATCGCCACCGAGTTCTTTCACCGCGCTGCGCATCGCGGCGAGATCGACCACGAGCGGGACGCCGGTGAAATCCTGAAGAACGATCCGCGCGACGACGAACGGAATTTCTTCCTGCGCCGGCGACTTCGCCTTCCAGTTCGCCAGCGTCTCGACATCCTTCCGCCGAACTTTTTTCCCGTCGCAATTTCGTAGCACCGATTCGAGCACAATCCGAATGCTGACCGGCAACCGCGAGATCGGCCCGACGCCTTGTTCTTCGAGCGCCGGCAATGAAAACAAGGAACCTTCGCGACCGTTCCCGGCATCGAAATTCTTCAGCGTCTTGAATTCGTCGTTCACTTCAGCTCCGCCAGCTTCGCTTTGATCTTGTCGAAATTCGGCAGCTCTTTCGCGTCGTCGTTGCTCTCGGCGTATTGGATCACGCCATTGCGGTCGACAACAAACGCGGACCGCTTCGGCACCCCGCTCATCCCGAGATTAATCTGCGGCAGAAACGAGTCGTACATTACGTCGTATTGCTTCGCGACGTTGTGCTCGTAATCGCTCAGCAGCGTGACGGAAATGTTTTCCTTCGTCGCCCACGCTTCCTGCGCGAACGGATTGTCGCCGCTGATCCCGTAGACCGTGGCGTTCATCCCGGCATAGTTCGGCAATTCCGGACTCAGGCTGCACATTTCCGTCGTGCAGGTGCCGGTGAAGGCCATCGGGAAGAAAAGCAGGAGCGTGTTCTGTTTGCCGAAATTATCGCTCAGCTTGATCTGCTTCGGGCCGTCGGCCGTCTTGGTTGCGAGTGAAAAATCGGGGGCCTTGGTGCCAACTGCGAGTGCCATAAAGTATCTCCGGTTCAGGTTGATTGGGGGAATTCACTATAGAAACGCGCGACGGCTGGTCAAAAGGTTTGGCTGCAAAGTTCGCGCTCCTGTGATAAATTCGGCGCGATGGCAGATGATCGCTCCGAAGCGATTCGGAGAGGAAAGTCCGAACACCATACGGCAGCATGCCGCGTAAAACACGCGGGCGGCCCCGACCCAAGTCGGGGTTGACGGAAAGTGTCACAGAAAAGACACCGCCGGTTCTTTGGCAACGAAGTGCAGGCAAGGTTGAAAAGGCGAGGTAAGAGCTCACCGCTCGCGGAGCAATCCGCGAGGCAGGAAAAACCCCATGCGGTGCAAGACAAAACAGAGGGAGGACAGCCGGTCCGTCGATCCTCGGGTATCGTCGCATCACGTTGTAGCCGCGATCGCTGATCGCGGCCCGCAACGGGCGGTTCATCCCGTACTGCGGGATGCGCTGAGATAAATGATCATCACGGTTTGAGCAATCAGCTGACAGAATTCGGCTTATCGCCATCGAAATGAAGGGCGCTTTCTGAAACGAAGGCGCCCTTCGCTTTTTTCGAGACACATCTGGAGACAGCATGACCGAGCTTGACGAGGTATACGCCAATGGCGTAGTTGTTGCTAATGCTGATCGTTGAGACATCGGTGTTCACTCGCCGAGTTCTCAAGCTCCTGTCTGATGACAATTACGGCTCACTCCAACAATTCTTGGTCGCCAATCCTGAGGCTGGGAACCTTATTCGCCACAGCGGTGGGTTGCGCAAAATCCGGTGGTCCGGTCGGGGCCGCGGGAAGCGGGGCGGCGTTCGGATCATCTATTACTGGGCTCCGGCTCGCGAAACGATCCTCATGTTGTTGATGTATGGAAAGAACGAACAAGACGACTTAACCCCAGGGCAGCTTCGCATTCTGAAGCGCCTGATTGAGGAGGAATCCGCATGAAGAAAGAACTTTTCGAAGAGTTGGCCGAGAGCATTAAAGAAGGCGGCCGCATTCTGAAAGGCGTATCCAAACCCAAACGCTCGTTCAAGTTTGACGAACCAGACGTCTCCGCGATCCGCGAGCGACTCGGCCTTTCCCAACACAAGTTCTCCGCCCTTCTCGGCATCAGTCCCGGCACTCTGCGCAATTGGGAACAGCGCCGCCGCAAACCCCATGGAGCCGCCCGCGTCCTTCTCCGCATTGCCGCAAAAAATCCGAAGAGCGTGCTGGAAGCGGTTCACGGCTGAGATCAACTTATTGATCCTCGCGGTTGGGGGACTAGCCAAAAAGTGGCTTGGTCCTATTTAATTGAACCCTCTGCCCGCTTCGTGCCCTCTACTTAGGATGCTCCCAGTCGACAGCGTCCTTGGGGAAATCCGGTGGAATTTGCTCAAACACCGTCTTGGATTCTTTGCCTTCCGTACGCTGCACAGCCGTCGCTTGCAGCTATACGCCGTTAATCTTTCGCAGTCGAAGGAGCTGAGTCGATAACCCATTCCTAGCGCTAAAAAAGATGTTGTAATCATGTCGGTCACCTTCACCCAACGGAAAGGAACCTTGGAGTCCGGCTAGATCGGCAGCTATTGAACCAACCTGAACGTTGATATCGTCGGCAAACAGGTTTTGAAGCGTAAGGTTATCTTTCTTGGCCTCAAATTTCTGAAGATCCACGATGCGCGCCGCGACTTCGTACAATGGAAATTTTCCATGGTTTATTGCGAGCAACCTTCCCGTGTTTGAGGGGTCGATGCTCGTGATTACAAAATAGCAAAAACTATCCCCGCCTGTTACCAATCCTGCGATTTGCTCATTGAGCGCGGCAATCTTGTCACTCTTCTCGCGAACTTGCTTCTCGGCCGCATTCTTCTGAAGGTCGGCCCAAAAAACACCTCCGGCGCCAAGCAACGCAGCCAGCAGTATCAAACCCGGCGGTCCCCAAAGCTCTCTCAAAAGCGGAGTGATCATTGGATGCAACTGTCCAGGCTCGCTAGCAGAATTGAAACCGTTTCTTCGGTTTCGTCACCCATGTTGGAGAGGCGGAAGGTTTGGCCTTTTATTCTGCCGTAGCCGGGGTCGATGACGAGATGATGTTTCTCGCGGAGGTCGCGGGCGAGTTTGGGAACGTCGATACCGCGGCTGTTTTTTACGCAGGTGAGCGTTTTCGAGCGGTAGCCGTCCTCGGCGAAGAAATCGAAGCCGCGGCGGCGGACCCAATCGTGGACGAGTGCGTTGGTCCGGGCGTGGCGCGCGTAACGATTCGTTAGGCCTTCGGTGAAGATGTCGTCGAGTTTTGATTCGAGGGCGTGGATGTGCGCGATGCTCGGCGTCGTCGGTGTCATGTCGTTTTCCTGGTTCTTTTTGAACTCGAGGAAGTCGAAGTAGTAGCCGCGATCTTTCTGTTGCTCGGCGCGCGTAAAGGCTTTTTCCGAAACGGAGAAAAGCGAAAAACCCGGCGGCAGGGCGAGGGCTTTCTGGCTGCCGGTGAGGAGAACATCGATCCCGAGTTCGTCCATTGGAATTGGGACGGCGGAGAAGGAAGAGACCGTGTCGACGATCAGTGCGACGTCGGGATATTTCCGCACGACGGCGCAGATTTCCGCGACCGGATTCATGACGCCGGTCGATGTTTCGTTGTGGATAAGCGTGACGGCGTCGAAATCTCCGGTCGCGAGTTTTTCATCGAGCGCGGCGGGATCGATGTGCTTGCTCCAGTCGACCTGGAACGGCTCGGCCTGTTTTCCGCACCGCCGGCTGACGTCGAGCCATTTGTCGGAGAACGCGCCACACATGCAGTTGAGGACGCGGCGCGAAACGAGATTACGGATCGCGGCCTCCATCACGCCCCAGGCCGAGGAGGTGGAAAGAAAAACGGGCTGCTTTGTTCCGAACAACGTCTGCAGACGCGGATGAATTGAGCGGTAAAGCGCGCGAAACGCGTCGCTGCGGTGGCCGATCATCGGTTTCGCGAAAGCGGCCCAGGTTTTCGTGGAAACTTCGACGGGGCCGGGGATGAAGAGCTTGTCGTGAGAAGGCATTGGGGAAAACCCTCCTCCGCAAGACTACGGCGGGCAAGCGTCGAACCGTTCTACGTTTCCTGCTTGATGAAGCTGATGTCGCCGCTGCGTTCGATGCGGGCGACTTCGATGTCGGCAAATTCTTCGGTCTTCGCCTCGAGCCGCAAGTCTTCTTCGAGATCATGTTGCGAGATGAGATTTCGCCGCATCATCGCCAGAACCGGCTTGCCGTTTTCGACAATGATTTCAGGACAACCTTTGATCAGTTTGCCGAAAGCGTGGGAACGGCAGGCGAGCCAGGCAAAGAAGCGATGTAGGAAAACGAGAACAAATCCGCCGCCGATCGAGGTGAAAAATCCGGCGGTGCCGTTGATGGCACGCGAGAGGATCGAGGCCAGGATGACCAGAAGAATGGCGTCGAAGGCTGTTTTTTCGGCAAGCGAACGTTTACTGCTCAAGCGCACCATCACGAGTGTGATCAGAAATATGATGATACCGCGGAGTGAGATTTGGGTGAACGTGAGGTCTTTCGGCTCCGCGTCCAAGCCGAGAAGCGGGCCGACGAAATCGTAAAATATTTTCATAGCCAAGAATTCATCGCCGGACGAGAGGCGGATGGGCGTATGGGACAGGGACGACTCGGTCATCCGACAAATCCAACGGCGTCCCGGCTTACGTATTTTTAGAAGAGAAGCGCGTCGGTTGACGCAACCCGGAGGGATTCAAACCATGGCAAAAGGAAGCAAAAAGAAATATACGGGAAAACAAAAACGGAAAGCCGAGAAGATTGCGCGTGGTTATAAAAAGCGCGGCGTCAGCAAAAAGGAAGCGTCCCGACGCGCCTGGGCGACGGTGAACAAATCCGACAAGGGCGGAAAGAAAAGCGGATCGGGCCGGGGGAAGAAGAGCAGCAAAGCCTCCTCGCGCAAAGGCGGGAAGAAGGGCGGAAAGAAATCCGGCGGGAAAAAGAAGCGCTGACCAAATTGTTGGGTTGAGGAATGGGGCGGCGAGATCGACCGCCCCGTTTCGTTATCATGCCGGCGAGAAATCCAGACCTGCACGGGAGCGCACCGGACAAATCGGAAGTGGCGCTGCTCCTGATCGACGTCATCAACGATCTCGACTTTCCGGAGGCCGACCAGCTTCTGCGTTACGCCCGGCCCATGGCGCGAAAACTTTTAAGGTTGAAAGAGCGCGCGAAGAAGGCCGGCGTCCCGGTAATTTATGTGAACGACAATTTCGGCCGCTGGCGTTCCGACTTTCGCCGGCAGGTCGTGCACTGCCTGCGGGAGAAATCAGGTGGCCGTGAAATTGTGTCGCTGCTTCAACCCCAAGAGGACGATTATTTCGTTCTCAAGCCAAAGCATTCAGGGTTTTTCTCCACGACGCTCGACACCCTGCTGCGTTACCTCGGCGCGAAGAAATTGATCGTGACCGGCATCGCCGGCAATTTCTGCGTTCTCTTCACCTCAAACGACGCTTACATGCGCGATTACGATCTGATCATTCCGTCCGATTGCACCGCTTCGAATACGGCGGAGGAAAATCGGCAGGCGCTCACCCTGATGCGGAAATTTCTGAAAGCCGATACGCGGCCTTCGACGAAGTTGCGCCTGGTCCGCCCAAAGAGAAAGCGCCGGGGCTAATCGCCGGCTCCCGCTTGCGCGGTAAACTATCGCGTGGCATAAGAGCAAGCCTCGCCCGCCGCTCTCGGCGGGGACGTTTCCACTCTGTATAAAGCAATGCCCACGTTGACCTCGACCGATAGCGCGCCGGACCGCGAAGTTTTTTGGGACCGCTACAAAAAAGAAGTGATGGCGGTGCTGATTCTCGCTCTTGTCGGCGTCGCGGCCTTTGGCGGGTATAAGCTGTATTCCAACCGGCAGGAAAACGCCGGCGCCGCCGCGCTGTCGGGGGCGAAGACGCCTGGCGATTTCCAGAAAGTCATCTCGCAATATCCAACGACGTCCGCCGGTGCCTCCGCCTATCTGTTGCTGGCGGATGCGCAGCGCAACGAAAAGAAATTCGCGGACGCGAACGCGACGCTCCAAACGTTCCTCGACAAATTTCCGAACCACGAACTGGTCGGCACGGCCCGTCTCGCGATGGCAGGGAATCTCGAAGCGTTAGGCAAAAAAGACGAAGCGCTGGCTGGTTATAAACGGGTGGTGGCCGACAATCCGAAAGGATTCGTCGCGCCGATCGCGTTGTATTCCGAGATTCACCTGCTGAAAGAGAAAAAGCAGATCGATGAGGCGCGACGTGTTTGCGAGACGCTCATGACGCAATACCGCGACAGCCGCCTGGCGCCGGACGCGGCTTACCAACTGCGTTTGCTTAAGCCGGAGAATGCTCCGACACCTGCGCCAACTGTTACGACCGTGCCTCCGCTGCCTGCGGCTGCGCCATCAGCGCCGCCACCCGCGCAATCGGTCGCACCGGCGGCTCCTCCTGCACCGAGGACTACGCCGCCGCCGATAAAAAAACCGTAATCCGCGATTGTCTGGGGAGCGCACGCGCCTCGCGTGCTGGTTTTGGCGCCTCGCCAAAACATTCTTCGTTTCCAAAAAGTTCGCGATCGCGAGGCGCGATCGCCAGCACGCGTGGCGCGTGCGCTCCCCAGCAAGAGAAGAATTACCGCTTCGAGAACTGGAAGCGTTTCCGCGCGCCGGGCTGGCCGGATTTCTTGCGCTCCTTCATCCGCGGATCGCGGCGAAGAAGACCCTCCGCTTTCAGAGTGCCGCGAAGGTTTCCATCCACCAGCAAAAGCGCACGCGCGATCGCGAGACGAGCCGCGCCCGCCTGGCCAGTGGCGCCGCCGCCGGTCGTGTTGATAGAGAGATCGTAGGAGTTCGCCAGCTTCACCACCTGCAACGGCTGAAGCACCGTGTTCTGAAGCGGGATCGTCGGGAAATAATCCTCAAAGCTTTTGCCGTTGATATCGATCTTGCCGCTGCCCGGCGTCATCCGAATGCGCGCGACCGAAGTCTTGCGGCGGCCCGTGGCGATGAATTCCTGAGTCTCTGCCATACGAAAAATCCTAGAATGAAACCGGGGCCGGCTGTTGGGCCGCGTGGGGATGCAGATCGCCGCGATAAACTTTCAGTTTCCGGTAAACCGAACGCCCGAGTTTGGTGTGTGGAATCATCCCTCGAATCGCGCGTTCGACGAGCAATTCCGGATGACGCGTCCGCCGTGCCTTGGCGTTCTCGGTTTTGTGGCCGCCGACGAAGCCCGAAAAGCTCATGAACATTTTCTGGTCTTCCTTTTTGCCGGTGAGCCGCACTTTTTCGGCATTGATGACGACGACGAAATCGCCGGTGTCGACATGCGGCGTGTAGATCGCCTTTTCTTTGCCGCGCAACAAATTGGCGGCTTTCACGGCGACGCTGCCGAGGACCTGGTCCCTGGCGTCAATGATCCACCACTTGCGTGGAACTTCGTTGGCTTTAGCGGAAAACGTTTTCATCGGGAGCGGGAGGGCACGGAAAGTATGGGCGAAGCGGGGGAGTGTCAACTGGATGTTGGGCCGCGTTTTCCGCGGCGAAAGAGGCTCGTGGGCGGGGCCGAAGTGGCACCGCAGCTGCTTATAATTGTCATAAATGCGCCTCTCGATTACTGCCGCTGTTTCCCTCGTGATTTTCACTGTTCCGTCGCTGTTTGCGGCCGAGAAAAATGCTGCTGCTGCTTCCGGCCGCGCCATCATCCGCGAATTGAATCTGGCCCGGCAAAACCCCGCGCTTTACGCGACGTTTGTCCAGGAATTGCGCAGCCGCATGAACGGCAATGTCCTTGTCCTTCCTGGCCACACGCGCATTCGAACCAGGGAAGGCACCGCCGCGGTCGATGAAGCAATCCGTTTCCTCCAAAGCGCGCAGCCGCTTCCGCCGCTCAGCCTTTCGCGCGGGATGAGTCGCGCCGCGGCCGATCATTGCGCCGACCAGGCGAATGGCGGATTCGGTCATGAAGGACGCGATCGCAGCCACGCCGGACAGCGGATCGCGCGCTACGGAAATTTCAGCGGCAGCTGGGGCGAAAATGTTTCCTACGGCAAATCGACCGCGCGTGACGTCGTGCTCGCGCTGATCATCGACGATGGATTGCCGGCCCGGAAGCATCGCGCCAACATTTTCAATTCGAACTTCAATTTCGCGGGCGCGGCTTTTGGTCCGCACGCGCGATTCGGCACGATGTGCAGCATGGATTTCGCGGGCGGTTACGCCGAGCGCGGTGAAGCCGCGGCGGACACGCTCGTCGCGCGAAATTTCTAGCGCCTTTTACTGACGATCCCCTTTGTCAGGTCGATCCGCGCGCAATTTGTCCAGGATCGGTTGGATCGACGGATCCGCTTTCAACAAAGCCGGACGCAAGAGTTCGCGGAATTCCCGGCGGGCTTGTTTCAGTTTTTCACGGGCCGCCTGGAGGGCGGGGTCCTGCATCGCCTTCTGATGGGCCGCGCGGAGCTGGGCGCGCTCGTCTTCAGTCAAATTGGCAAATCGGGCACGGCGCTCATTTTGAAACTGGCGAAAAGGCCGGTCGGGGCGATTGGGCGGCGATTGCGCGAAAGCGTTTGGCGTGAATTGCGAGACGCACGCGAGGGCGGGAACAAGAAGCAAAGTCAGTTTCAGTTTCATCTGTTGATATTGTAACCCGGACTCGCCGCAAAGTTGCGAGCCATCGAGAAATGGTCGCTGGTCATTTCATTTCGCCAAGCTTAATTTTGCCGCTTTCTCATGGCCCAACCAACTCCACCCGCCGCCAAGACTGCGATCACGCCGCGGCGCGACGAAGATTTTCCCGAATGGTATCAGCAGGTGATCCGGGCCGCCGCGATGGCGGAACCGTCCGATGTTCGCGGTTGCATGGTCATTCGCCCTTGGGGGTACGGCATCTGGGAAAACATGCAGCATCATCTCGACGCGATGTTTCGCGCCACCGGCCATCGCAACGCCTATTTCCCGCTCTTCATTCCGCTAAGTTATCTCGCGAAGGAAGCTGAACATGTTGAGGGTTTCGCAAAGGAATGCGCGGTTGTTACTCACAGCCGGCTCGAGGCGAACGCCGAAGGCAAACTTGTCCCGTCGAGTCCGCTTACCGAGCCATTGGTCGTTAGGCCGACTTCGGAAACGATCATCGGCGCGAGCTACGCGAAGTGGGTCCAGAGCTATCGCGATTTGCCGATCCTGATCAATCAATGGTGCAATGTCGTCCGCTGGGAGATGCGGCCGCGCATTTTTTTGCGGACGACCGAGTTCCTTTGGCAGGAAGGCCACACCGTCCACGAAACCGAGGCCGAAGCGCGCGCGGAAACGAAACAGATGCTCGACGTTTACGAAACGTTTGTTCGCGATCACCTGGCCATCCCGGTCGTGAGCGGCGAGAAATCGGAAAGCGAACGTTTCCCGGGGGCGGTCCAGACCCTTTGCATCGAAGCCCTGGCGCAGGACCGGAAAGCCATCCAGGCAGGCACCTCGCATTTCCTCGGGCAAAATTTCGCGCGCGCCAGCGGCATTCAATTTCAATCGCGCACTGGAACCCAGGAATATGCCTGGACGACGAGCTGGGGGATGACCACACGACTTATCGGCACCATGATCATGGTCCACAGCGACGACGATGGACTGGTTCTGCCGCCGCGAATCGCGCCGACTCAAATCGTCATTCTGCCGATCACGCCGAAGGAAGAAACGCGCGATCGCGTTTTGGAGGCGGCGGACAAACTCGCCGCGAAATTGCGCGAGCAGATTTTCTTCGGCGCGCCACTCGAAGTGGAAGTCGATCGCCGCGAAATGGGCGGCGGCTTGAAGAATTGGGAATGGATCAAGAAAGGCGTCCCGCTTCGCGTGGAACTGGGTCCGCGCGATTTGGAATCGGGAACGGTTGCGGTGAGCCGGCGCGATCAAGCCGTTAAAGCGAAGGAAACGATCGCCTCCGATGATTTCGTTGGTCGCGCCGTCGAGCTGCTGACCTCAATGCAACAGAATTTGCTCGAGCGCGCCGCGCAGTTTCGGGAGGCCAACACGCGGAAGATCGATACGAAGGAAGAATTCTACGCCTTCTTTACGCCGAAGGATTCCGCGCGGCCTGAAATTCACGGCGGATTCGCGCTCACTCATTGGGATGGATCGCGCGGCGTAGAGGAGCAGATCAAGAACGACCTTAAAGTTACGATTCGCTGTATCCCGCTGGACGATCCCGCGAATCCGCCCGAAGCTGGCACCTGTCCCTTCACCGGTAATCCGAGCGCGCGCCGGGTGTATTGGGCAAAAGCGTATTGATTGGCTGCTACGGTTGACGCGGAGAAACGGGTCGGGTTTATTCCGATACCGTGAGCGACATTACTCTCTACAGCCGTGCCTGGTGCTCGTGGTGCATGGATGCAAAGGAGTATCTGACTGAGCGCGGCTACCAGTTTACCGAGATCGACGTCGGCCGGGACCGCGACGCTTACGAAGAAATGCGCGAGCTCTCGGACCAGACTTATGTGCCGACGCTTGTCGCGGGCGATGAAGTGCTCGCCAATTTCGATACCGACCAGCTGGAAGCGTTTCTGAACGAACACGGGATAAAACCGTAATGCTATTTGGCCTTTTCCTAACGCTTGGGGTTGCTCTGCTCAGCGTCGCCTTGCGCAGCTACCAGACAGCCATCGCGCAAAAGGCCGGCGCTGTCGGGATTCTCGTTTCCACTTTTCTCGCAGTCTATTTCGTCTCGGGAAATTGGTTCGCGGGGCTCGGCGCTGCCCTCGCCTGGTTCTTTTTGCCCTGGCTGGAAATTCTCACCCGCATTCGCGCCCTGCGTTTGCCGAAAGAAAAAGCGCTCCGGCCGAAGAGCCCGCCGTCCCCGGAAGTTTTCCCGACGCTCGATGAAATCAGCGCCGAGATTCACAACGAAGGTTTCGTCCACATCAGCGACGCCGGCTGGGACTGGGAAGATTACCGGCAATTCTTCCGGCTCTTTTACAAGGAAGAAGACCGCGCCCAGGCCACGATCTGTTTGAACGAGCAGAACGACCTTTCGTTTTATTATCTGCGAATCTCGTCGCGCGCGAATGACGGTACGATCTGGACGACGTGGAACTATCCGCTCTCCTACGGACTGAAACTAACGCCGCAGTTCCGGATCAATCGTCAGCGGCCCGACCAATCGTACTGGCAACTTTACCAGAGCCATAAGGAATTCCTGCGGCAGAACCAGGTCGAGACCAGCGTGATCGAGCCGATGGATGAAGATCGAATCCAGCTCGAAGTGGAAAACGATCTGCGCGATCAGATCGCGCACAACATCAAGAAAGGAGTGTTGAAATCCACGCCCGATGGCGAAGTGAAGTATTCCTGGCGCGGGATGGTTTATCTCTGGTGCCAGTTCCTCCTCGATCTCGTCCGGCTTTAATGGCGAAGCACGAATGACGAATGTCGAAGGAATGACGAAACCCGAAAAAACCTGAGCGCTAGCGCAGCGCTTCGTCATTCGTCATTCGTCATTTATGGCGGCGAAACCGCCGTCACACCTTCATTACCTCGGCTTCTTTGCGCTCGAGGTGGTCGTCGATTTGTTTTACGGACTTGTCCGTCAGCTTCTGGACGTCGATCTCGATGTCGTTCAGGCCGTCTTCGGTCAACTCGCCGGAGGTTTTCAGTTTCTTCGCTTCGTCGAGCGCGCTTCGGCGATTTGCCCGCACCCGGACGCGCGCTTCCTCCGCCATCTGCCGCAACGATTTCACCAAGTCTTTCCGGCGTTCCTCAGAAAGTTCCGGAATTGGCAGACGGATAATTTTCCCATCCACAAGCGGCGTAATTCCAATCTTTGAATCTTTCAGCGCCTTCTCAATGTCGCGGACTGTGCCGGCGTCGAACGGTTGCACGATGAGCAGCCGCGGCTCCGGCGTCGTGATGAGCGCCAGTTGCTTCAATTTCATGGCCGATCCGTATGCTTCCACGTCCACGTTTTCGACCAGCGTCGGCGACGCCTTGCCGGTCCGGACGGCGGAAAATTCGTGGACCATGTAATCCACGCTTTTTTCCATCGACATCTCGGCTTCGAATAAGATTTCTTCCGCGGTCATGGGTTACTCCGATACTACTGTGCCGATTGTTTTGCCCAGCACGATGTCGGTAAAATTACTCGGCGTGTTCATGTCGAACACTACGATCGGAATCCGATTGTCCATGCAAAGGCTGAAGGCGGTGGAATCCATGACCTGCAACCGTTTGGTCAATGCTTCGGAAAAAGTGAGCTTCTCGAACCGTTTCGCGGCTGGATCGGCCTTCGGATCGCGATCGTAAATGCCGTCCACTTTCGTCGCTTTCAGAATCACGTCTGCGCGAATCTCGCTCGCGCGAAGGGCCGCGGTCGTGTCCGTGGAAAAATAGGGATTGCCGGTGCCTGCGACAAAAATCACGACGCGGCCCAATTCCAAATGCCGGATTGCACGCCCGAGAATAAAGGGTTCGGCGACGTTTTTCATTTCAATCGCGGTCTGAACGCGGGTCTCAACCCCGATTTGACTAAGCGCGCTTTTCAAGGCCAGGCCGTTGATCACGGTCGCAAGCATGCCCATGTAATCGGCGGTGGTGCGGTCCATTCCTTGGTGCGCCGCCGCCAGGCCGCGCCAGATGTTTCCGCCGCCGATCACAACCGACGTCTGAACGCCCAGCGCTTTCACTTCCCTGATCCGCTCCGCAATCTCGCGCACGATGGCCGGCGAAATGTTTTCCTTCGCCCCGCTCTCGCGCAACGCCTCGCCGCTCAACTTGAGGACAATCCGTTTGTAGACTGGCGCTGGAGCTTCGCTGGACATGGGCCGGTAATCTTCAACAGAACGCAGAAGCGTTGTGAAGCAAAGAATCAAGCCAGCCGCAGCGCAGCGTGATAGCCCCGCAGAAATTCGTCGGCGGTTATCCGGCGTTTTCCTTCGAGTTGAACTTCGTCGAGCGCGACGACTGCGTCTTTCGCTTGGAACGAGAGCGACCGCCTGGAGGGTTCATTCGCGACGTGCGCGCGAAAGATTTTGAGTTTTCGTTCGTGACCAGCTTCGTCGCGCAAAACCGTGAACGCGCCTGGCCACGGATCGAACGCGCGGATCTTCCGTTCGATCAGCGCCGCTGATTCGTTCCAATCGATACGACCGTGTTCGCGTTCGAGTTTCGCCGCGTAAGTCGCGGCCGACGAATCCTGCGGCGTTCGCGGAGCCGTTCCGCTTTCAAGCTCGCGGAGCGCTTCCCTTAACGCTGCTGCCGCAATTGCGGCCAATCGATCGTGGAGCGATCCGCCCGTTTCGTCGGGCGCGATCTCGATTCGCTTTTGCAAGAGGACGTCGCCGGTGTCCAACCCTTCGTCCATGGACATGACGCTGATTCCCGTCTCGCGATCGCCGGCGACGATCGCGGCCTGGACCGGTGCCGCGCCGCGATGCCGCGGCAGCAGCGAAGCGTGAAGGTTCAGGCAGGCGATCGTTGGAATCTCGAGAACCGCGCGCGGCAAAATTTGCCCATACGCCATCACGACGATCACCTCGGGCCGGAGCACTCGGATTTCTTCAACCGCCTCTTTGATTCGTTTCGGTTGGAGGACTTGGAGCTTGCCTGCGGCTAGTGCTGTCTTGATCGGCGGTGCTTCAATTCGCTGTTCGCGGCCGACTGGTTTGTCCGGCTGAGTCACGATGCCGACCAGTTCGTGCTCGCGTGATTCCGCGAGCCACCGCAAGACCGGCACGCCGATTTCGCCCGTGCCGATAAACAGAATGCGCACGCGCTTAAAGTTGAATGCGCTGGACTGGCGCTCGACGCGGGCGACGCGGCGCCCGGGCTTGCGCCATCATCTTGTCGCCGGCGGTGACTTCACGCTGGCCGACCGACGATCCGCAGCCGGTGCAAAGGTAATCGTAGATTTCCTTGTCCGGGAGAATCAACAGGAGCCGTTCGCGCACCGGCATGGCGGCCTTGCATTTCTCGCAATAGAGGCTCGAGGCGGTGAAATTCTCAAACTGCTGCTGACTCATGCGCCCCGTTCACTCCATCGTTCACGCTCTCGAGGATGTGCAGTAAAACCTTCGCGGGCGGCTCAGTCGCGTCGATGCAGGTGATCCGGTCCGGGCCGTAATAGCCGAGGACCGGTTTGGATTCCATTTCGTAAAGAGCAAGGCGCCGCTGGATCACTTCTTCGTTGGCGTCGTCGAGGCGGTTATCTTTCAGCGCGCGTTTTTTCAGCCGCGCAAAGAGCGCATCGCGGTTCGGGCAGGAAAGATGAAACACCTTTTTCACGTCGATCAGCTCGTCCATGATCCTGGCCTGGCCGACATTTCGCGGAATCCCGTCGAGCACCAGAATATCGATATCGGGCTTAAACGTGTGCGAGTTCACGGCCGCATCGATCTGCGCTTTCCAGAGCTGGACGGTAATTTCGTCCGGCACCAGCTGGCCTTTGCTCGAGTAGTCGAGAAAAGCGGCGCCCACCTTCGTCCGCGTGTCGATCGATCGAAACACATCTCCGCAGGCGCAATGGAAAAAACGCGGAATGCTGCCGAGGGTGCGGCCCTGGGTTCCCTTGCCGCTGCCGGGCGCGCCGAAAAGGAGATAGGTCTGGTATTTCATGACGGATTTCGGGGTTGTAACAGAAACGCTCCGGAACGCACAGCGGATTTGCTGCGCGAAAAACGAATCGGGAAAAACCTTACTTCGCCGCGAGCGAGTCGACGTTCACCCGGCGGCCGGCCCGATCGAAGCGAACATTGCCATCGACCAGCGCGAAAATCGTGTAATCGCGGCCGAGCCCGACGTTCTTCCCGGGGAGAAACTTCGTTCCGCGCTGGCGCACAATAATGTTCCCGGCCACGACTGTTTCGCTGCCAAATTTTTTCACGCCCAGCCGTTTGCTGACGCTGTCCCGGCCGTTCTTGACGCTGCCCTGTCCTTTTTTGTGTGCCATGAGATTACTCTTTCTCCTCGGTCTTCGACTTCTTCGCTTTCGAAGTCTTCCCGCCCAGGCTGATCCCGGTAATTTTCACCCGCGTCAATTTGCGGCGATGTCCCACGGTCCGGTGATACCCTTTCCGCCGGCGATATTTAAACGCGATGACCTTTTTGTCCTTGCGCTGCTCGACGATTTCGCCGGTGACGGTCGCCCCTTCGATGAGCGGCGTGCCGTGCGTGACCTTGTCGCCGTCGGCGTGAAAAAGGACGTCGGCAAACACGCCTTCTTTGCCGGGTTCCCCATTGAGGAAATCGACATCGATGATGTCGCCTTCCGCGACGCGATGCTGTCTGCCGCCAGTTTTAATAATTGCGTAAGCCATACGAAAAAGCCGGGTGCTACTCCGGGGGAAAAGCCGCGCAAAGTTCCACAGGTGCGGCGCTTTGACAAGGGGAAATGCGCGGGCCGGTGTCTCCTCCAACCTGTCATGTTGAGTGGAGCGCCGTAACGAAATGCGCAGCATGAGGCCGTGCTTTCCAACATCTCTGACTATTTCCGTTTTCCCCGAGACCAGAAATGGTCAGAGATCCTTCTCCCGCGGTTGCGGGATCAGGATGACAACATCGTTAACGCATCCCACTAATGACCAACGTAATTTCGCCCTTGGGTGGACGGGCTTCGTAATGGGCCAGCAACTCGGCGGCGGTTCCGCGGCGGAATTCTTCGAATTTTTTTGTGAGCTCGCGCGCGACACAGAGTTGCCGGTCGGGCATCAACTCGGCGCAAGCAGCCAGCGTTTTCAAAATCCGATAAGGCGACTCGAAAAAAATCGTGGTCGCTTCGCGTTCCATCGCGGCGCGCAGTTCACGTTCCCGCTGTCCGCTTTTCACCGGCAGAAAACCGCGGAAACAAAACGAATCAGCCGCCAGACCCGAGCCAACTAGCGCGGTCAGGATTGCCGATACACCGGGCACAATAGTGTAGGGCAAACCCCGCTCGATGCATTTCCGGATGAGGCGCGCCCCTGGATCGGAAAGTCCGGGCATCCCGGCGTCGGTAATCAGCGCCACGTTTTCTCCCGCGGCCAGCCGTTCCACCAACTCCGCCGCGCGCATCGCTTCGTTGTGTTCGTGATAACTCACCAGCGGTTTCCTGATCTCGAAATGCCTCAGCAAATTTCCGGAATGCCGCGTGTCTTCGGCCGCGATCACGTCGACTGACTTCAGGACCTCGAGCGCGCGCAAGGTGATGTCGTCCAGGTTCCCGATCGGTGTAGCGACGACGTAAAGCATCTATGCCATTAGAACAGCCGGGTCTTCGCCGGCAAACGAATCTTTAAAGGAGGCTCACCATGAAATTACACCTTTATCTCTTAGCGCTGACGCCGCTTGCCTTGTCGAGTTGCGTCGTCACGGAGCCGGCGCCGCCGGTTTCGACAACTACTACCGTTACTCGCGAAGTAACCACCACGGGACCGACGACGACCAACGAAGTCTATGTCACTCAGGAACCGCCGGCGGTGCGCGTGGAATCGCAGACGGTTTCGCCGGGCCCGAACTATCTCTGGACGCGCGGTTACTGGAGATGGAGCGGCACGAACTACGTTTGGGTTCCAGGCAGTTGGATCGTTAGACCGCGTCCGGCCGCAGTCTGGGTTGAAGGTCACTGGCTCCGGCGCGACAGCCGCTGGGTCTGGGTCGCCGGCCGTTGGCGGTCGTGAGACTTGTCCTTCCTGCCCCTGATCTTGCGCCGACTCTGATGTTGTAGCGACGCCGCTCTGTCGGCGTAAAACGCGTGTCCGTTAATCACGCGAGCTTACGGCGACAGAGCGCCGTCGCTACGGCGAATCACTTTCGCGGATGCGGCCGATAATCCGTCTCGTACTTGCTCCACTTGGCGCCGTCTTTCGGTCGCGCGACAATCCGGATTTTCCAAATCCCTTTCTCGCCCACTTCGTTGATCGTGTTTCGGATGCACCGCAGCGCGGCTTTAACCACTGCCTCATCCGTCAGCTTGTATCGAGCGGTCAACCTCATCTGCGACAAATCCAACGTCGCCACAAAACGCCCAGGCTCCGCGGCCTCCTCGCCGCTCACCGAAATGCCGAGGACCGAGAGCAAATTTGAATCTTCGACGATCCCCGGACCGCGCTGCGGCAACTGATGGGGCGCGGAAACGTAACTGAGAACATTCGCCGGCGGTCCGCTGGCGATGATTGGAACCTTCGCCAGAATGATTCCAGCCTCCGCATCTGTTCCCATGGTCGTCAGCGGCTGGTAAACGAAACTGATCCCGCTCACGCCTCCGAACGCGGACGAGAACGCCGTTGCGAAGATTAGGAAAGGAAACTTCCATCCGCGTTTCATCGCGGCGCTTCTATTCATTAAGCGCGCCGAAAGGAGCGCGAAATTCCGGCGTAGTGTCGGGTGCGAAACCGTGGCGCATGATGTTTTCGGTTACGACGCGCGGGACCATGAACTGGAGCAGGTAATCGCCGCCGCCGGCTTTGGTGCCGCCGCCTGACATCTTGAATCCGCCGAAAGGATGGCGGCCGACGACGGCGCCGGTGCAGGTGCGATTGATGTAAACATTGCCGGCGACCAGCTCGGCTTTCACGCGCTCGATGTTCGCGGGACTGCGGGAGAAAAAGCCGGCGGTCAGCGCGTAATCAGTGTCGTTCGCGACGCGGATCGCTTCGTCGAGATCGCGCACTTTCAACACGCTCAGGACCGGGCCGAAAATTTCTTCGCAGGAAAGGACCATCTGCGGCTTCACGCCCGTGAAGATCGTCGGCGGAACGAAAAAGCCTTCAGGCGGCGTCGTGCCTTGGAACGCCAGAGTCGCTTCCTTTTTCCCGGTCTCGATCGTCGCCAGCATGCGGCGATAGGCGGTTTCATCAATCACCGGGCCGACGGTGATGCCCGGTTCCTCCGGATTCCCCACGCGCAAACTCGCGGCGGCTTCGACGAGTCGTTTCACGACGCGATCGTAATTTTCCTCGAGCACGATCAGGCGCGAACACGCGGAACATTTCTGTCCCTGGTAACCGAACGCGGAATAAATCGTGTCGACGATCGCTTCATCCAGGTCCGCGTCGGAATCAACGATGACCGGGTTCTTCCCGCCCATCTCGCAGACGACCCGCTTCAATTCCAATTGGCCTTCGCGCGTTTCGCCCGCGCTCTTCCAAATCCGGAGCCCGACTTCGCGCGAGCCCGTGAACGCGATCATGTAAACATCCTTGTGCTCGACGAGATGCTGGCCGATGACGCGGCCTTTGCCGGGCAGGAAATTCAGCACGCCCGGCGGCACGCCCGCTTCCTCGAACATCTCCATCAGCATCGCGCCGCAGACGGCGGATTGTTCGGCGGGTTTCATGATCACGGTGTTGCCGGTCACGATCGCGGCCGACACCATCCCGGTCAGGATCGCCATCGGAAAATTCCAGGGCGCGATGACGAGCGCGACGCCGCGCGGCCAGTAATGCTGGTAGCTTTCTTCGCCGGGCACGTGCTGCGTTAGACGCGGCAGGCCGCGGATCCGCATTTGTTGCGCGTAGAAAAGGAGAAAGTCGATCGCTTCGCGAATGTCGCCGTCGGCTTCCGCCCACGGTTTGCCGACTTCGAAAACTTCGAGCGCCGACAATTCGAACCGCCGCCGGTCCATGATCGTCGCGACTCTTTCCAGCAGCTCGGCGCGATGCTCGACGCTCACGCGGCACCAATGCTTGAACGCTTTCTTCGCCGCCGTGACGGCCTGTTCCGCGTGTTCGATCGTCGCTTCCGCGACCGCGCCCACGACCTGCGTCGGCCGGCTTGGATTAATCGAGTCGATTAAATTGTCGGCCCAGATTTTCTGGCCGTTGATGACGATGGGATATTTCGCACCGAGCTTCTGACGCATCTCGCCAATCGCGCTCCGCATTCGATCGCGGCTCTTTTCGTGGACGAAATTGACCAGCGGCGAGTTCTCGTAGGTGTCGCCCGGCGGCGTGTCGAGCGATTGGCCGTTTCGTCCTGGAGCCGGGATCGTCGATCCCGGCCGGATCTGTTTTCCAATCAGCGATCGCGGATCGCGCAGCAGTTGTTCCGGCCCCGCCTTGTCCGAAAACTTGGCTTTCAAGAAACCTTCGTTCGACGTGTTCTCGAGCAACCGCCTGACGAGATACGACATTCCTGGGAGCAGCTCGCCGACCGGACAGTATTCGCGAACGCGATAACCCATCTCGACCAGCGCGCGCTTGATCGGCCCGGCCATTCCATAAAGGAGCTGAAATTCGATCCGGCTTTTATCGATCCCGAGCTGTTCCGCGTACGACTGCGCGTGCGCGATGCTCCGGACGTTGTGCGAACCAAACGCCGAGGTGACGATCGCTTCGTTCTCGAGCAGGATCCGCGTGCAAACTTCGAAGTTCGCGTCGCTCTCGGGTTTTTGCAGCCAAACCGGAACGCGCCATCCGTTCTGCGCTGCCTTGATCTTCTCGTAATCCCAGTAAGCGCCTTTAACGAGTCGCACCGTAAACCGCGTCCCGCGCATCCGCCCCCACTCGATCAACTCCCGCAGGTCGCGTTCGGCATCGCGCAGATACGCCTGGATCACGATGCCGACGTGCGGCCATTCGCGAAAGTCCGGCTCGGTGAA
>DASQPH010000091.1:0-11701 GCA_035644055.1 Chthoniobacterales bacterium | reverse complement strand
CTTTGTGGAATAACCAGTCGCGCCCATGAGCGAAGTCGTTATCGAGCCGGCGGTGTTCGAAGATTTGGACGAGTTGTCGAATCTTCTGGGCGAGCTTTTCAGCGAAGAAAAGGACTTCCGGCCGGACAAACAAAAACAGCTTCAGGGCCTTCGTCTCATCTTCGAGGAGCCGAATCGCGGCCGCGTTTTCGTCCTCCGTCGCGACCGGACAATCGTCGGCATGATCAATCTTCTCTTCACGATCAGCACGGCCGAAGGCGGGTTTGTGATTTTGCTCGAGGACCTCGTCGTTCACGATTCGTTCCGCGGCCATGGCTATGGCTCACAGCTGCTCGAGTACGCGATCAATTTCGCGAAGCAGAAAAAATTTCTCCGGATCACGCTGCTGACCGATCGCCCCGAGCTGCGGTCCCAAAATTTCTTCAAGCGCCACGGCTTCTTCGAATCCCACATGCTGCCGATGCGTCTTCTGATTTCGAAGGGCGCGCCGTCGGCAACAACGCTCTAACTGGAGGGACGACCTCTGTGTCGTCCAAGCTTGGGACGGGACAGCGCCCGTCCCGCCAAAAAATCGTGCACGCCGATTGTAATTTTCCGCTGTAGTTTCGGGCCGCATGGGCGGCACGATTCGGCTCTTCAAGTTCAGCGGCATCACGGTTTACCTGCATTTTTCCTGGTTCCTGATCGCGGCCTACGAATTCTCACGGCGCTCCGGAGTTTATAGTTCAATGGTTTGGGCGGCGTTCGAATACCTCGCGCTCTTCGCGATTGTTCTGCTTCATGAGTTCGGGCACGCGCTCGCCTGCCGCCAAACCGGTGGGGTCGCCGATCGCATCGTTCTCTGGCCGCTGGGCGGCATCGCGTTCGTCAATCCACCGCGGCGCCCGGGCGCGATGCTCTGGAGTATCGCAGCCGGTCCATTAGTGAACGTGATCCTGCTGCCGATCCTTTCGATCGCGCTTACGATTTCCCGGATCGGCGTCGACGAGCCGGGCGATTTTGGCCTCTTCCTTTATCACGTCTGGTGGATCAACCTCGCTCTTTTGATTTTCAATATCCTGCCAGTCTATCCACTCGATGGCGGCCAGATCCTGCGCGCGCTTCTTTGGTTTCCGCTCGGCGAAATCCGCAGCCTGCAAATCGCCAGCGTGATCGGTCTCGTGGGGAGCATCGGCCTCGCTGGCCTGATGCTCCTGCTCGGGACGCCGATTTTTTGGACTGCAATCATGTCACTGTTCCTGATCAGCCGCGCTATTGCGGGCTGGCAATACGCGAAAGCGCTCGTCTTGGAAGAAGAAGCGACTCGCGCGGCGCGTTTGGTTCCGACAATTCCGGAGCAGCCGATCAATGACCCTTCGCGGCGTCCGTGATCCAGCTCGCGATCTGGGTTGTTAGTCGCGGTTTGAATTCCGCCCGGAAACCGATTTCATCGACCGCTTTCGCCACGTCTTTGGTGGCGCTCGGCGGCAGATCCGATTTCGCATAGCGTTCCAGCTCCGCGATCCGCGCGGAATCGGAGAAGAAGGTAAACAATCCCGGCGCGTAGCTGTTCGCGCCGAGAGCATCCGTCTTCGCGAGCAATTGTTTCATGTGCGCTTTGGCGAACGCCCACGCGATCTCGGGATGCTCGCTTTCCCGGCCAACCCGTGCCACGAGATAAGTCGCGCGGCTGGTTGGCAATTCGTCACCGAGCGAGATCTCCAGGGTGCGCGCGGCCAGCTTCGGATCGAGCGCGCTGGCGAGCGCAGGATAGAAATTGTTCTTCTCTTCGATGCTCGTCGTTTTCATTCCCAGCTCATGAAGCTGGTTCCAGGTCGTTTCGTTTGCGTAGCGTCCGACGACAGACAGGACCGACGTCCGCAAATCCGGCGCGAGCGATTTCGGATCGGCCACGTATTTTTTGAAGCGGTCGCGGCAGCCCTCCACGATTTCTTTATCATCCAAGTCTCCCAGCGCTCTGATGAGGCTGGCGCGCAGGAGCGCGATCTTGACTGGCTCACCGCTTTTCGGTTCCCAACCGACTTCGTCGAAGCTCGGTCGCAGAATGGACCGCGCATATATTTGGAACTCGATCCGCTTCGGCTCGCCTGCGAGCAAACGATTGTTGAAATCGAACACGTGCATGATCTGCTCGCGCTCGGCCAGCTCGGTTTTTGTCGGCAATTTTTCGATCAGGCCGAGATAGAGCGACATCGGCGCGCGATTTGCCTGCACCATGGCCCACGCGTCTGTCATCAAATTGACGCGATCCGGCACGCTCAGTTTCGGTAAGTCCGTGAGGAGCAATTTCCACGACGCGTCGTCATACTGAACGCGATAGTTGCCGGCGCCCTCGACATTCAATTTGATCCCGTGCTCGCCGGAAACGCCCGGCAATTCCATCGTCTTCGAGGTCATCAACACGCTCGCCGCCGCCGGTTCGCCCGGCACTTCGTAGGTGAGGGGAATCTTCCATTCGAGCGCCGATGCTTTGTCGAAATGAACGGTGAAGCGTTCCTGCGTCAGGGTGATTTTGCCCGACGCGTCGCGCGCGACTTTCACGACGGGAAAGCCGGGCTGCTCCGTCCAGGCGGCGGCGATTTCCGCCACCGGTTTGCCGGACGCTTCCGCGAGCGCATTCCAAAGATCCGCGGTCGTGGTGTTCGAAAGCTTGTGCGCCGCGATGTATTTCCGGATCCCGTCACGGAAAACATCTTCGCCAAGAAAACTCTCGATCATGCGAATGAACGACATTCCTTTTCGGTAGGTGATGTCGTCGAAAGCGCTGTTCGCTTCCGCTTCGGTTTTGATCGGCTGTTGGATCGGATGCGTGATTGAGCGGGCGTCGCCTTCCATCGCTGCTTCCTTCCCGATCCCGCTCCGCCGCATCGGATCGCGTGGCGTGGTTTTGCTCAGCCAGACTTCCCAATCGGGATTGAATTTCGACGTGACCTTGGTGCCCATCCACGAGGCAAAGCCTTCGTTGAGCCAGAGATTGTCCCACCACCCCATCGTCACGAGGTCGCCGAACCACATGTGGGCGGTCTCATGCGCGACCACTTCGTAGATGCCTTGTCTCGTGTTTATCGATGAATTCTCCGGATCGAACAACAAGGCCGATTCGAAGTAGGTGATCCCGCCCCAGTTTTCCATCGCGCCGCCGAATCCGCCCGGCACCGCGATGTGATCGAGCTTCGGCAACGGATAGGGCTCGCCGAAGTAGTCGTTGTAATAATCGAGAATCTGTTGCGAACTCTGGAGCGCGTAGCGGCCCATCTCGGCTTTGCCTTTGGTCGCAAGGACGCCATGGATGACGTCGCCTTTCTTGTCGTGAATCGCGTCCAGCTCACCGGCGCAAAACACGTTCAGATAACTCGCCATCGGTGGCGTCGCCGCGAAACGAATTTCTTTTCCGCCGGCAATATTTGATTCCTTTTCGATCGGCATGTTCGAAACGGCGGTGAAGTTCTCGGGCACGACCGCCGTTAACTGAAATCGCGCCCGGAAACTGGGCTCGTCCCAGCAGGGAAACATGCGGCGGGCATCGGTCGCTTCGAACTGAGTCCCGAGCATGATCTTTTTCGCGCCCGTTCCCTGTTCCTGATACGGCGCGTAATAAAGACCCTGACCTCGCTGGTTGATCTTGCCGGTGAATTCGAGATTCAGCTCATGATTTCCCGCCGGCAGTTCGCTCGCAATCGTTACGGTCTCCTGTTTTTCATCGATCCTGACTGCAGAAGCCGGAACTGCTTTTCCGTCGATCGTTGCCTTACCGATTTTTATTTCGAGCGCGTTGAGCATGACTTGCTTTACTGGCTCTCGCGCAGTCACCTTGATCGTTTCCGATCCGGAAAATGTTTTCTTTTCAAGGTCCGGCGTGATCCGAATGGCGTACTCTTCCGGAACGACGTTCTTCGGCAGCTTGCCGGGAGCGCTCGTGAAATCGAACGGCTTCTCGGCGGTCAAAGTGGTGGTGGCCATAAGCGAAAAAGCGAACAGGAAAAGCAAAACGCGCATCGCGCACTAAACAATGCGACAAGGTCTTTGCACGTCGAAAGGTAAGGGCGATTGACTCCAATCGCCCGGGCGGTTGCGGTGAACCGCCCCTACCTACTGGACCACCAGCAAGAGCAGCAATTGCCCGTCGCCTACTTGCGGGCCCTTGACGATGATCGGGCGCCCTTTGCTCAATTTCGCTTCCCACTCCAGGAGAAGGTTGCTCTCCTGAAACAGCTTCAGCTTCACGCGGTAACCTGTCTTGTCATTGCCTTCCTTGGAATCGATGTGGAGCGAAAAATACTTGCTCTGGGCCAGCCAATCCTCCGAGCCGGTCACCAGAACTTTTTGCGATTGGCCGATGACTTTGTACTGGTTGTAACCGAACCAATCTTTGAGCGTTTCCTCCAAGTAGGTTAGCTCGGACGAAACCGGCTCCGGTTTTGGCGCGTTGTTTGCGATCACCAGGCCGCTCCAGACTGTCTCGGAGCCGCGCGCTTGGACGCCGCCGAAAATCAGCGCCAGCCAAAGGCCCAGCAGCAGAACGGAGCGCCGTTGCATAACCGAAAATTACTTTGAGGCGTACTCGGACGGCAACGATCGCAAGCCTTCGGTCCAGAGAACGGTCACCTTGTCTTCCTTCGATTCAAACATCGTGATCGTCGCGTTCGGGCTCACTACCGGATCGACCCGCGCGTTCAGGATTTGCGAGAGATACTGCGACTGGTCGGTCGCCGGCTTTTCCCGCACCACGAAAAACGTCACGGCGCTGAAAAGGGCGAGCGCGGTGGCGCCGACCCAGACGAGACGTCCGATCGGCCACCACACTCGACCGCCATCGGCACTCTGACTTGTGGGAACAGCCGTATCGCTGGCGATCTTTTCTCGTAATTGATGGCTGAAAAATTCCTCATTCCCCATCGCCCGACAAGGGAGATGCTCCTTCAAAAACGCACCGAGCGTCTGCGCTTCGCGCTTCTCGGCTTCGGCCGCGGCCAGGTCCGGCAGCGACGCTTCGAATTCCGCGAGATCGTGACCAGTCAGCTGGCCGTCGATCCACGCCGTCCATTTTTCTTCAAACGTTTTCATAGAGGTCCCTCAGGAGGTTTTGCAGTTTTTTGCGGGCGTAAAAAAGTCGCGACATGACCGTGCCGATGGAACACCCGAGCGCTTCCGCGATCTCGTGGTATTGCATGTCCTCGGTCTCCTTCATCAGAATCACCGCGCGATGTTCCGGTGAAAGCTGCTCGATGGCGGCGTCGATCCGCGCCCGAATTTCCTGGCGCTCCATCCGCTGATGCGGGAGGGCATCGGCCTTCGGCGCGGTCCGGGCGGCCGGATCGATTTCCTTCAACTGCACCGCATCATCGAATTCGGCCCCGCTGCCTTTGACCTGTTTTTTCCGCAACCAATCAATGGTGACGTTGGTTACGATCCGGTAGATCCAGGTGTAAAACGACGACTGGCCGCGGAATCGCCCGATCGATTTCCACGCTTTGAGGAACGAGTCCTGGGCGAGGTCCCAGGCGTCCTGCTCGTTATGCACCATGTTATAAATCATTCCGAAAATCCTTGTTCGGTAGCGGGTGACCAGCTCATCGAATGCCGCGGAGTCACCCTTCTGGCAGCGTTTCACCAGATCGAGTTCCGGGACATCGGCCTGAGCCGGAGTCGCTTCCGTATGCATAATTGGACGGAAAAGCCGCTAATTCATTCAACCCAGCCCTAAAGGGAGCCGTAGCGCCGGAGCCATTCGCCGCGATACTGCCCCATGAGGGAGATAATCCCGTCGCGGACTTCGAAGAGGCGCTGTTGAAGAACGGAATGTTGCTGCGCCGTGATGAGCTTCTCGGACAGGAGCTGCGCGCCGGCTTCCATCGAGACCGTGATGGCCTTTAGCGCCCGCTTCAGATATGCGATCGTCATTCCGATTTCGTCCACGTCGTCATCGCTGAGGGCCGCCGCGAGTTTGGCGCTGGCCAACGCCGAATGCGTCGCGAGTTTCACCGCCGCCGGCTCGTTCTGGAGCGCCGCGTGGTCGTCAAAGAGTTGATCGATCCAGACCGTTAGCGCGAACGCGGCCCGATACAGGGTGTGGTCTTCGAACCCGTCGGTGAAATTGGCCGGCTCGGATTCCACCCCGCTCGGATCGCGACTCGATTCCTCCGCCAGCATTTCCTCCACTTCATCGTTCCAGGAATCGCCTTCCTCTTCGTTGAGCAACTGGGTCCAGCCCATCTCGCGGGCGATGATCTGGTCGCGTTGCGGATGATCGAGATACTTCTCCAGCAGTTCCATATATTTCTCAGTCTTATGGTCCTGCTGCTGGAGAAAACGCTCCCACTCGTATTCATCCCAGACCCGATCGGGCTCTGGCTCGTAGGCGGACATATGTTTGTAGTTAGGCCTTTTTGCGTCAGCGCGCAAAAATTTTTCGGCGGTGTTGTAGCGTCCGCTGTCTCAGCGGACCCTGACTTTTTGCGCGCAAACATTCTTGTTCCAACTGACCGACCGCGCTACAACGGTTGTCGTGCTCGTGAAGCGCAAGGCAAAACCCCCGCGCCTGGACCGCATCTTTCAGAAATATAATCCAACGGTGTATTTCGTTACCTTCAACACGCACCTCCGGCGCCGTATCCTCGCGTCCGAGGCCGTTCAACGCGCGTTTGTGGCGTATTGCAAGCGCGCGGCCCAGCACGACATCGGCGTCGGGCGCTTCGTTATTATGCCGGACCACGTGCATTTGTTTGTCTCTTTCGGAATCGGCGCACAGTTGACACTCGGCGAATGGATCAAGGGATTGAAACGATGGTTGGACGCGGCGTTGAGGATAAGAGCCGTTCAACCAGTTGGCCGAGTGGGCCAAAGATTGCGAAGTTTTTGGCAGCCGGGATTTCACGATCACGTGTTGCGAAACGACGAGTCATACTCCGGGAAATGGAATTACGTTCGTGAGAATCCGGTACGTGCGGGTCTGGTGCCCCACGCTGATGAATGGCCATATGCCGGCGAGATCGTTGTTATCGATCGAGTATGACGTTGTAGTGTCCGCTGTCACCAGCGGACTGCCGGGGCTCACGGTGCGAACCATTGCGCTGACGACAGCGCACGTTACAACGCACCTTCGCTGCGATTCGCGCGCAGCACCATCGCGAGCCCATAGAACGCGATTACGAGCCAGAGCAGCGCGTGGTATCCAAACAGCATGCTCAAATATTCCAGCATGCCGCCGGTCATGATCCCGAGAAGGTTCGAGGCGAACGCGATGTCGGCGATTTCCGTGTCGCGAAACGAATTCGAAAAGATCACGTTCGCCAGAAAGACTGGGGCGAATGCCAGCACGCTTGCCACGAGATAACGCGCGAACACATTCGACAATAAGAGGGTCTCTGGCCTAACGACCAGATTCAGTGCGAGCATTCCGAATAGGAGCAGATAGAAGATCCAGATTCGCTGGACGCGGAACCGCACGTTGACCCGCACCGCGATCAGGACGCTCGCGAGAATGGCGAAGAAGACGAGCGAGTTGACGATCCAGGTGCTGCCGAAGAGAAGCGCGAAGACGATCAACGCTTTCACTTCCAGCAGCGCGAAGGCGGCGCCGAGAAAGAACATGTGCCAGTCGAAACGCCGCAGCACGCTTCGCGGTGCGATCAGCCAAATGCCGCCCAGCGAAATCGCCGCCACCAGAGCGAGCCCGCGCAGATAGAGCCCCGGAAAAGATGGACGCGGCAAATAGACAAAAGGCCAGTCGTCCGTCGCCGGCGGAATAACGCTCGTACCCATCATTCCTTCTCCGGTCACGCGCAAACGCGTTGCGCCTGTGGTTGCTTCTTCGCGATAAGGAGGTGTGTTCGCGGCCGCTGAATTCGCGAGCCGCGGACCATTGATGATGACCGCTCCGCGACCTTGTCCGCCATACGTGGAGACAAACGAATCGCGGCCGAAACTGCGGCTCACCATTCCGGCCAGCTTTTCGATCAACCATGGTTCGCGGTAATAATTGTAGAGAACCAGAACGCCATCAGCGGTGAGCGTGGCCTTTGCCGCATTCAGCGAGTCCTGCGTAAACAAAAAACTTTCGAGCCGCAGGTTCGCGATGCTTGAAGTGAGCGTGAGCGAATCCGGCAACGCGAAGATGATGAGATCGTATTTCTCTTTCGTGTTTCGGAGAAAGACGCGGCCGTCGTTGTTCACCAGCTTCACTCGCGGATCGGAGTACGGCCGGTCCGGATGCAGTTCCGCGCCGAGTTTTTGAATCACCGGGTCGATCTCGACTGCCGTGATGTCTTGCACGTCGTGAGCCAGCGCGGTCGCGGTATCGGAGCCGGTTCCCGCGCCGAGAATCAATGCGTGTTGGAACTTGGCATCGGGAAACAATTCATAGACGCGCCGATAAAACGGCTCCTTCGATTGCCACGGGATCATGCTCTGATGCCCGATGCTGTTGACGTCCAGCTCGTACCCAGTTGGCTGCGCCGGCGTGAGCGTGATTTTGTAATAGGGCGACCAATAAGTGTTACGCTGAAGGATAAGCGCGATCGCCGCTACCACCACGAGCGGCAATGCCATTGCCAGAGAGGTGCGTCGTTCGCCTAACGAAAGGATAAGCAGCCCAAGCGCGGCGAACCACGCGATTGGTGGCAACGAGAAGAGTCCGATGAGAAAAAACGCCGCCGTTCCCACCAGACTTCCCAAAATATCGAACGTGTAAGCCGTAAGTGGCTCCGTCTGCGTGAAGAGCAATCCGAGCGAACGGGCGAGGGGAATGAATGGAGCCGCGACGAAGACAAAAATCAACGGTAGCAGGATGAAACTCTCCGCCCGCTTCACGCCCGTCGTTCCCGAGCCGAAATAGAGCACGTCGGTGCTCGCGATATTGAGCTCGAACCGATTCAGCGCCACCACCACGGTCAGCGCGAGAACGAGAAACGAAAAGGACGGGAACCGAAACTTCGCTCGCCGTGCCGCCAAAATTCCCAGCCCCATTCCAAGGAACGACGCCAGCAGAATGAAGTTCGTGAAGTAGCTGAGATACCGGACGTACGCCGGAATCCATCGGATACACAGCAGCTCCAAGAACAGCAGCGTAAACGACACCAAAAAAATCCGCGTCCGCACGCCCCCGATCCACGGTTCTCTTTCGTTCTCGTTCGTCATTGCCGCCGAAGCGCGCAACCCTTTCGCGCTCGCGCGTTCTTGTCTAGCGTTTCCGCTCGTCCCCACCAAGGAGCGGCGGTTTACAAACCGCCGTTGGCGCTCCGTCGCCGTTCACCTGCATTTGTCTCGCATCCAACCAACCCACAGCTTCTTTCGTCCCTGCGGGACTCGATCATCGTGGCGGGCGGAATTCCCAGCGCTAAAGCGCTGGGCTATTGTCGGAGATGGCGTTTTTGACAATAGCCCAGTGCTTCAGCACTGGGATCACAGGTCACCACAAATGTCGAGTCCCGCAGGGACGAAAGAATGGATGTTCCGCTTGTTGCTGACTAGTAGCTTTGCCAAAGAGAATCATGTTTCCCCGTTTTCTTTTGGCCAGCCTTCTCCTCAGCCTCGTGGGCGTGAATTGCATAGCTGCGAATAACCCGGACCACCTCGAACCGCCTTTTGTTTACGAAAACAACCATCCGATTGAACAATACAAAGCGACGGTTAATAAGAAACTTCTCATAACGAAAGGTGATTACGGTCAGTTGTTGGTGATTCCATCAACGATCTACGGAGAATGGGCGC
Source organism: Chthoniobacterales bacterium (assembly GCA_035644055.1). GTDB lineage: Bacteria > Verrucomicrobiota > Verrucomicrobiia > Chthoniobacterales > UBA10450 > AV80. The sequence goes on along the minus strand of DASQPH010000091.1, from coordinate 1,993 downwards.
TTTCGATTCATCCTTCGCGCTCGGATACTTTCTCCGTGACTTATACGAAGGCGGCGCATCAAATCTGGCCGCTAAAAACCTTAGCGGCTGCTTCCCACATTTCGGTCCGACGCAGCAACGCTGAATTGCCTGCCTCAACCGCGACAGCAGTTCGTGCCGCCTGGCTGGCAATGATTGAGCGCACAGCCCCGTACCCACCGACGGAGAATGTCATTGTCGATGGCACCTCCTACGAGTTCTCGATCAAACAGAACGCCACGCTTCTATTTGGCGTCGCGCATTCACCGACTAGCGGGCGAAAAACCAAGGCTCTTGTTCACATAGCCCAACAGTTGCGAGAGTACTGTCTCGCAGCCGCGCAGGATCGACCGAGCCTTGCTGGAAAAATTGAAACCGCTGCTACGCGCCTCCGCGGTTCGCTGCTTCCTCCCTCAACCGGCGCTGCTCCTCCTCCGACAGAAACGCCGTCTCCAGCGCGTTGATCTGTGCCTGGTGAATTTGCTCGCGGATTAATCCGGCGGCCGGCGCGGCGAATTCGTATTCGTGCCGGAGATCGATCGCGCTGATGCCGGGATCGTCGGTGTTGATGGAACAGACGAGCCCGCGCGCGAGCATGTCGCGCAACGGATGGCTGTCCAGATCGGCCACGGTGCTGGTGTGCACGTTACTTGTCAGGTTCGCTTCGATCGGCACCCGTTTTTCGGCGAGGTAATCGGCCAGCTTCGGATCTTCCAGCGCCCGCACGCCGTGTCCGATCCGTTCCGCGCCCAGAAGCTGGATCGCGTCCCAGACGCTTTGCGGCCCGCCGGCTTCGCCTGCGTGAACGGTGATGCGCCAGCCGGCGTCGCGTCCTTTCTTGAAATGTTCGACAAAGAGCGGCGCCGGGAAATTCGCTTCGTCGCCCGCCAGATCGAGCGCGACGAAATGCTCGCGATGCGCAAGCAGCGCCTCGAGTTCCTTCATGCAAACCTCTGCGCCGTACGTCCGGCTCAGAATTCCGATAAGGTTCACGCGCACGCCGGTGGCCGCGACGCCCTCAGCGATCCCGGCCACGACGCCTTCAATCACTTCCGCCATCTCGAGCTGATGCGGCTCGGCCATGAAATACGGACTGAACCGCAGCTCCAGGTAATCGATCCCCTCCCGTTGCGCGTCCTCGACGTTGTCCCGCGCGATGCGCCGGCACGCGTCGCCATTTACCAGCATCCGGGTTCCCCAAAGCATTTTCGCGATGAACGACATCAAGCCCGGCTGCGGTTCTGTCACCTGCACATGCGGCCTGATTTGATCGACCGTCTTTCCCGGCAGCTCGATGTTATGCTCCCGGGCCAGATCGATTATCGTCTCCAGCCGGATGCTCCCATCGAGATGGCGGTGCAGATCGATGAAGGGAAGAGTGGGATCGATCAGCGGCGCATTCGGCATTCGCGAAGTCCACGCGATTAGATGCATCAAGTGCAAGCGCGAATTTCACTCTGCCTGAGCGGCCACCCATTTACGCGCCGTTAAGACTTGACGGACTCGTTAGGCCACACCCTCAATGAGCCATGAAAACAAAAATAACCGTGCTCGCACTTCTCATCTCGGCCGTCGCGGCCAGCCTTTGCATCGCCGCGGACGACACCTTTATGGGAACTTGGAAACTCAATGAAGCGAAATCGAAAATCGGGGCTGGCATGCCGAAGAACAACACCGTTGTTTATGCGCAAAGTGGCGACGAGGTGACGATCACCGTGGACGGCACGGACGCCGGCAAAGCAGTGCACCACGTCTGGACGGGCAAATTCGACGGAAAAGATTATGCCGCCAAAGGCAGTGATATGCAGGACACGCGTGCCTATACGAAAGTCGACGCGAACACGCTTACCTACAAAGTGAAGAAAAACGGCAAGGATGTCGGCAGTGGCAAAGTCGTCGTCTCGGCTGACGGCAAGAGCCGCACCGTCACGGAAAGCAATACGGGCAAAGACGGTAAGGAAGCGACCACGACTGC
>DASQPH010000090.1:0-15846 GCA_035644055.1 Chthoniobacterales bacterium | reverse complement strand
GATGGTCGTCGGCGACGACGCGCAGTCGATTTATTCCTGGCGCGGCGCGAATTTCAAAAACATCCTGGCGTTCCCCGAGCGGTATCCGGACGCGCAGGTTTTCAAGATCGAGCTCAATTACCGGAGTGTGCCGGAGATTTTGCAGGTCGCGAATGCGGCCATCGCGGCAAACGTGAAACAGTTTCGCAAGGAACTCGCGCCGACACGACCGAGCAATTCATTCAGGCCGGCAGTCGTCGGGTTGAACGACGGCAGCGAACAGGCACGCTTTGTCGCCCAGCGAATTCTTGAGCTGCGCGATGAAGGCGTCGAGCTGGACGACATCGCCGTGCTTTACCGCGCGCATTATCACGCGATCGAATTGCAGCTGGAACTGTCTCGCCGCGGCATCCCCTATCTCATCACAAGCGGCGTCCGGTTCTTCGAGCAGGCGCACGTGAAGGACGTGACTTCGTTCGTGCGCTTCGTGGCGAACCCGCGGGATGAGGTCGCGTTCAAGCGAATGGTAAAATTGCTGCCCGGAATTGGGAACAAGAGCGCGGACAATCATTGGCGGGCCATTGTAGCCGGGATCGGTGATCCCGGCCCGGAAGCGGCGTCTGCCCCCGCCGGGATCACCGATCCCGGCTACAACTTTGGCGAGCTCCTGCTCGCCATGCCGGTCGGCGCGAAATCGAAGAAATCGTGGGAGCAGCTTGCCCACACGCTGGATGAAATTGCCCCGGGCGGACAACCGAATCCGCCCTCGGAGATGATCACGTCGATCGTGGAAGCGATTTACGACGATTACGCGAAGGCGAACTTCACGAACTACGAGCTGCGACGCGAAGATTTGAATCAACTCGCGGCCTTTGCGCGACAGTTCAAGGACGTGAACGAGTTTCTTTCTCAGCTTGCGCTCATCAGCAACATCGACGCGGAGCCGGCGCTCGATCAGACAACCGACACTGAAGCAGTAAACCTTTCGTCAGTGCACCAGGCGAAGGGCCTCGAATATCACACCGTGTTCGTGATTTGGCTGACGGACGGAATGTTCCCAAGCACGCGCTCACTTGAAACACGCGACGCAATTGAGGAAGAACGGCGGCTGTTTTACGTCGCCATTACCCGCGCGCGCGATGAGCTCTATCTCACCTATCCACACATGCGATTGAGCGGCGGCTTTGGCGATATTTTCCAGCGGCCGTCGCGTTTCCTGAAAGAAATCCCGAGCCAACTCGTAGAGGATTGGCAAATACGAAGGCAATGACGAAGCACGAATGACGAATGACGAAGGAAACCCGAATGACGAAGCTCGAATGGCAATAGGCGGTTCGTGCTTTGTTTCGTCATTCGGGCTTCGACATTCCTTCGTCATTCGTCATTCGTCATTCGTCATTTTTCCCGCGTGAATCTCTCACCCGAAAACAAGATCGCGGGCGTGCTCGCGCCGCTCTTCGCGCTGCGAAGGGAGGACGATCTCGGGATCGGCGATCTCGGTTCGCTGCGAGAGTTCATCAATTGGGCGGCGGACATTGGGTTCAAACTGGTGCAGCTGCTGCCCATCAACGAGATGGGCGGCGACCACAGCCCGTACAATGCGATCAGCGCGGTGGCGATCGAGCCGACTACCTTGCATCTTGCGCCCGGATCGCCGGAGGATTTGACGCAGCAGGATTTCGACGATGTCGTCGCGGAGTTCGATCTGGAGTGGATGCGCAAAGGACCGGTGAAACACTCCCGGGTGCGCCGGCTGAAGATGGCGCTGCTGAAAAAAGCGTATCGTCGCTTCGCAGAGCGAAACGAGTCCGATTCAGACTTCGCGGTCTTTTGCGAAAGAGAAGGGGCGTGGCTCGATGACTACGCGTTTTTCCGTGCGTTGATGGAGGAAAACGATGGACACGAGACGTGGGACGAATGGCGGGAAGAACATCGTGAACCAAGTTCGGCGCGCGCATGGCTCGAAGTCCAGCCGCAAGAGAAGCGCGATCAATTTGAAGATCGCGCCAGGTTCTATCGCTACGGGCAGTGGATTGCGGAGCGCCAGTGGCTCGCGATCCGGGAGTATGCGGAAGAACGCGGGGTCGCCTTGATGGGCGACATCCCGTTCGGCGTGAATCTCTACAGCGCCGACGTTTACTCGCGCCGCGATGAATTTGCGATCGACTGGTCAGGGGGCGCGCCGCCGGAGCCGTACTTCAAGGATGACAAGTTCACCCAAAAGTGGGGACAGAACTGGGGCATTCCGCTTTATCGCTGGGACGTGATGCGATCGAAAAACCTGGATTGGTGGCGGTGGCGGGTGCGCGGGGTGCAAAAAATCTTTCACGTTTTCCGCATCGATCACGTTCTCGGGTTTTATCGCATCTACGCGTTTCCCTGGCGGCCGACACGGAACAAGGAATTCCTCCCGGTGTCACAGGAAGAAATGCGGGCGCGGACGGGCGGCGCTTCGCCGCAATTTTATCCACGCGATGATTCGACCCGGGAGACTTGCGAGATGAATCGGCGGGATGGTGAGGATTATCTGCGGGTGGTGCTGGAGGAAGCGCGGGAAACGCGTGTGGTCGGCGAGGATCTTGGGACGGTACCGGATTACGTCCGACCAAGTTTGCGTTCGTTAGGCGTTGCCGGTTTCAAGATTCCGCAGTGGGAAAATTATCCGGACGGGCGAACGATCCGAGGCGGCGAATATGAGCGAGTTTCGGTCGCGACCTATGCGACGCATGACCACAAACCGGTCCGCGCGCTTTGGGAAGACGCGTTCGCGAGCTCGACTGCCGAAACCGAGCAGGCGCGGAACGATCTCGAGAAGATCGCGGCTTTCGCCCACATCATCGCACCGAACGAAAAGAGCGACTTCGACCGTGACTTTTACGCTCCTATTATGGAAGCGCTGTTTCGTTGCGAATCCTGGATCGCGCTGGTCATGATCACCGATCTGCTCGCGCGCAAAGATCGTTTCAACGTTCCTGGCACGGCGGCCAGTTCGAACTGGAGCCGACGAATGTCGAAGACAGTCGACGAATTGAAGCGAAGCCGGACGGTGCGACGCCGAATGCGACTGATCCGCGAGTTGCTGGAGAAAACGGGTAGAAGAGTTGAGAGTTCATAGTTGAGAGTTGAGAGTCGGAAGACCTGCTCTCAACTATCCACTCTCAACTCTCAACTTTTCGATGAAATCACCCATCAAAGTCGCGATCACCGGCGCGGCCGGACAAATTGGTTACGCTCTCGTTTTCCGGGTCGCGTCCGGAGCGATGTTCGGTCCGGACCAGCCGGTCGCGCTCCACATGATCGAAATTCCGGCGGGGTTCGAAGCGCTCAAAGGCGTGGTCATGGAGCTGGACGATTGCGCGTTTCCGTTGCTCAAGGGCATGGTGGCGACGACCGATCTCGACGAAGGCTTTCGCGATGTGAACTGGGCCTTGCTCGTCGGCAGCGTGCCGCGCAAGGCCGGGATGGAACGCAAGGATTTGCTCGGAATCAACGGCAAGATCTTCACCGGCCAGGGCCAGGCGATCGCGAAGAACGCGGCGAAAGACGTGCGCGTTCTCGTGATCGGGAATCCGTGCAACACGAATTGCCTCATCGCGATGAACAATGCGAAGTCGGTCCCGGGCGACCGGTGGTTCGCCATGACGCGGCTCGATGAGAACCGGGCGAAGGCGCAGCTCGCTCAGAAAGCCGGCGTCGAGGTCGTCGATGTCAGCAACGTAACGATTTGGGGAAATCATTCCGCCACGCAATATCCGGATTTTTACAACGCGAAGATCAAAGGACGTTCCGCGGCGGAAGTGATTGGCGACGAATCGTGGCTGAAGGAGACCTTCATCTCGACGGTGCAACAGCGCGGCGCGGCGATCATCAAGGCGCGCGGTTCGTCGTCCGCCGGTTCGGCCGCGAATGCGATCGTGGATACGGTGCGTTCGCTCACGACCGACACGGCAGAGGGCGACTGGCACAGCGTGGCGGTTTGTTCCGATGGCAGTTACGGCGTCGAAGAAGGATTAATCTGCTCGTTCCCGGTTCGATCGCGCGGCGGAAAATGGGAGATCGTAAAGGACGTGCCGCTGAACGAATTCGGCAAAGCGAAGTTCGATGCGTCGGTCGCGGAGTTGAAGGAAGAGAAGTCGATGGTGAGCGATTTGTTGGGTGGGTAAAAATCGAAAGGTCACTCACTCCAAATGTTGTCATCCTGAGCGTAGCGAAGGATCTCTGAACATTTCTGCCTCCTCAGCGCCCGGAAATAGTCAGAGATGTTTCGCTCCGCTCAACATGACAAGTTTGAGTTAGCATTCCGCCCCGTTTGCGGAGCGTCATATAACCGATCGGTTCGCCGTCTGCGTGACTGACACGACTAGGAAACGGCGACGCCGGTCAACCGTTCGAACGCTTCTCGATATTTCGCGGCTGTTTTTTCGATGATTTGCGCGGGCAGTTTCGGACCGGGCGGCGTCTTGTCCCAATCGAGCGTCTCCAGATAATCGCGCACGAATTGCTTGTCGAAGCTCGGTGGGCTTTGGCCGACCAGGTATTGGTCGGCGGGCCAGAAGCGGGATGAATCGGGCGTGAGGCATTCGTCGATGAGGAGCAATTCGTCGCCGAGCAGGCCGAATTCAAATTTCGTGTCAGCAACAATGATCCCGCGCTCCGCGGCGTACTGGCGGCCTGCTTCGTAAATCTTCAGACTGAAATCGCGGATGTGCTCGGCGACGTCGCGACCCACCGCGTCGCAGCATTTCTGCCAATCGATGTTTTCGTCGTGACCGGTTTCACTTTTGGTCGAGGGTGTAAAGACTGGCTCGGGCAACTGTGACGCCAGCTGCAAATTCTTCGGCAACGCGACGCCGGAAACGCTGCCATTCTGCTGGTAATCCTTCCAGCCGGAACCGGCGAGATAACCGCGCACGACGCACTCGACCGGAAGCGGTTTGGTCTTGCGGACGATCATGGAACGCCCGCGAAGCTGGTCGCGAAATGGCAGCAGTTCTGCCGCGAATTTTTCAACGTCGTCAGTCATCAGATGATTCTTGACGAAGTCGAAGCGCCGAAACCAGAACGCCGAAATCTGATTAAGGACGGCACCTTTTTGCGGAATCGGATCGGGCAGGATGACGTCGAAGGCGGACAGACGATCGGTCGCGACGAAGAGGAGCGTGTCGCCGAGATCGAAGACTTCGCGGACTTTGCCGGAGCGCAGTTTGGGAATGCCGGGTATTTCGAGATTGCGCAACGGCGTCATGAACAATCAGGAAAGCAGGAACGCAGGAAAAACCAAAAAAATTCCTGCTTTCCTGTTTTCCTGATTCATTACTTCTTCATGGGGGGCATTGTCGTCAAACCAAGAGCGCGGATTTTCCACGGACACGATTGGGTGTTCTCGGGCGAAGTGCTGAAGGTTTTCGGCAACCCGGCGGATGGCGACGTGATTTCGCTCAAGGACGGGAAAGACCGGCTCATCGGGAGCGCGATCTACAACAGCAAATCGCAGATCGTGGCGCGGAGATTTTCGCGACGGAAACAGGATCTCGACCTCGATTTTTTCCAGCGCCGAATTGGGCAGGCGGCGGAATATCGGACTCGGCGCGGCGTGAACTCGCGTTTGTGCCGCGTTGTCTGGAGCGAGAGCGACGGCTTGCCGGGCGTGATCGTCGACCGTTACGGCGACAATCTCGTTCTGCAAACGTTGACGCTCGCGATGGACCAGCGGAAGGCGTCGATCGTTGAAGCTCTCAAGAGCGTCTTTTGTAGGGCAACCGCACCGGTTGCCGGATCGGGAACGGCAGGCGGAGCGCCTGCCCTACAATCAATCATCGAGCGGAACGACGCGCCGGTCCGGCGAGCGGAAGGTATGGAACCGCACGTGGGCGTTCTGTTCGGTGAAACACCGGCTGAAATCGAGATCGAAGTCGCGGGGCTGCGGCTCTCGATCGATTTACTTCATGCGCAGAAGACTGGATTCTATCTCGATCAATTAGCCAACTACGAAGCGGTCGCGCAGTTCGCGAAAGATCGTCGCGTCCTGGATTGTTTCACGAGTCAGGGCGCGTTTGCTTTGGCTTGCGCAAAGGCCGGCGCGACGGAAGTGACAGCGGTCGAGGAAAGCGCGCCGAGTCTGGCAAACGCGCGCCGAAATGCCGAGCGCAACGGGCTCCGAGTAAACTGGGTCGAACAGGATGTGTTCGCGTTTCTGCGCGCGGCGGAAAAGAACCGCGCCGAGTACGACCTGATCGTTCTCGATCCGCCGTCGTTCACGAAAACCAAAGGCGGCTTGCGCGACGCATTGCGTGGCTATCACGAGCTGCACGTCCGCGCGTTCCAGCTTCTCTCGAAAGATGGATTACTCGCGACCTTTTCCTGCTCGCATCACGTCACCGAAACGATTTTTCAGCAAACGATCGCCGATGCGCTGGTCGACGCGCGCCGCTCGGCGCGGCGGTTGCGGCGGTTCGAGCAAGCGCTCGATCATCCGGTTCTTCCCACGCTGCCGGAAACGGAATACTTCAAAGGCGTGCTCCTCGAAATGATGCCGGGCAGATGAAAGTCGCGTCGCTGACAAGGTGGATCGCGCGCTCCGTCGCGCGATGTTGCCGAAGTCCCGGCGTCGCCGGTGATATTACCATCGAGCGACGGAGCGCTCGATCCACCCTATGAAGGATCTCGCCGAAGAATTCGCGAAGCTGGGTCCGTGGATTTACCAATTCCAAGTCGATGGGCAAACCTACGGCGGCGGGATCAGCGCCGTGGGCGACGTGCGAGTCGAGCGGTTTCTTCGCCTCGCGCCGGAAGCAAAAACAATTCTGGAGCTCGGTTCGCTCGAAGGCGCGCAGAGCTTCATTCTCGCGCAGCATCCAGGCGTGAAACGCGTGGTAGCGCTGGAAGGGCGCGAAGCGAATTTGCGCAAGGCGCGATTCATCCAGGAGCTTCTCGAAATTCGCAACGTGGAATTTCTCCAGGCGAACCTCGAGCACAGCGATCTGACTGCGTTCGGAAGATTCGACGCGGTCTTTTGCTGCGGTCTTCTTTATCATCTGCCTGAACCGTGGAAGTTGCTGGCGCAATTGCCGGCCGTTGCCCCGCGTTTGTTTATTTGGACCCAATACGCGGCTGACGAAGAGGCGCGTGATCTCTCGGGCGGATTGCGCGGGAAAATCCATATCGAAGGCGGGCCGGACGAACCGCTCAGCGGAATGTCTTCGACAGCGACCTGGTTGACGCTTGATTCGCTGCGCGACGTCTTAACGGCGAGCGGCTACAAAAAAATCGACGTCATTCATAACGATCCGGCGCACGCGAACGGGCCGGCCGTCACCATCGGCGCGACCATGGCTTCCTGATCGCATTGGTCGATGGGGGGAGGTCCATTACGGACTCCCTTTCAAAACGAAAATGCGTTCATCATTTGTCCGCCATACATAAGGGACTACGAGTGTCGCCACTTCCCCGAATTCAGCCTGGGCTGGGAAGGAGGCGACTTTCGACATCCAGCGAGCGCGATACGTGGACCACGCTTCGGGGTTGGAGGCAAAGCGCAGGTCGAAGTCGCCTGTAACGACATAATCAAATTGTTGTCGTTCGAGAAGATCGGCGGCTTCGAACCAGGGAACTATCGTCGACCTGGCCGCGATCCGGTTCCATTCTGCGGGCAAAATTGCAAGCTCCCGAATACCGAGAACACTCTTTTCTTTCGCGGCGTTTTTCTGAAGCCAGTCAATCGCCTGAATACGAGTGTCCTTATGCGCCATGCGCGGCTGCACTTGTTGAAAGGATGAGACGCCGAGAGAGCCGAGGCAAAGGGCGATCAAGGCCGCAGTCGGCCAGACTCGTCGCCATGAATGCGGCCTTTTGCGCGCCCAGTCGATCAGGAATGACAAGGCGATGGCGGCTGCGATACACAACGGCGCGATGAGGGGCAAAAAACTGCGGAATGGTCGAAACGACTTGCCCATGAACGACGCAATAAGCAGTGCCGCAAAACAAAGCCAACCGAGCGTGACCCCTCGGGTTTCTTTCCGGCGCAGCATCAAAATGATTCCTGCCAACCCTGCCAGCAATAACGGAAGCCCCAGTTCGGATATCGAGATGGCCTGATGAAAGTAACCTTCCGACGAGGGTATTTCGGCGTAGGCTCGAATGTTGCCCAGGATGTCGCGCCAGACCGTGATCGGTCTTAAAAAAGTCATCGGCGCACCCAGGAAAATTCCGCCGACCAATCCTCCGGCGCCGGAAAAAAATAATCCCAAACGCCGCCGCCATGGGACCGAAAGGCCGATGATAGTTGCGACCATGACCAGGGCGACGGTGGCGGCAGGGTATTTTGAAGCAAAAGCAAACCCGGTGGCGAGCCCAGCGAGGACGATGCCTCGCCAAACGCGCGCCTCCGCTGTGGTCGAGACTCGTGCGCACAGATAAAGAACCACGAGAACAAAAAAAGCCGCGAACGTATCAACGATGACGATGGACGCACGGGTCACGAGCGCCGGACACACTGCCGTGAGAAGCATGGCGAGGATCCCTGCCTGGTCCGTAGCCAGGCGCGACGCCAAAATTCCGGCGAGGATCACGGTGGCAAGACTCAGGCACGCAGTCGCGATCCGGCCGGCGACAATGAGCTCAACCGGCGCGATAAAATCATAATTCACTTTCGAGGACGGAAGGCCCGGTTCGTGGGGAAGATCTTGTCGAAAACCGTGACCGTGAAAATGTCGATAGAGCGGCCCGTAACAGACCAGGCCGGCGCCGGCGCAATACGCCGGGAATGCCGGGAGCCCATACCAATAGACATCGAGACTGCGGTTGTTGAAGGCGTCGATGGTTTGATGAAGGACGTGACCTTCGTCAACGTAATCGCTGTACGGTAGGCCCGATCGAATTGGCACAATCCGAAACAACGCCGCCAACAGAAAAATAATTCCCCAACAAATCCAGGAGCGGATGCGTGCCTTTTGAGACGATCTGCGAAGGTTCGGAGTCGTTTCGAGCAAGAGCTACAACAAACAGAGTTCAGCGGGGAAGAGAAAGAACATTTTGTCCGCGTGGCCGCGTGTGCTTTTCTTTGAGCGCCAGCCGCGATCGAATTTGTAATTATGGAATGGTATTTTGCCTTGACCGAGGATTCGACCGCCTTCCGGCAATACGCGGAGATGATCATGGTAGCTGTGCACACTGCGCAGCAACACACCACGCTCCAGCCGCACTGCCTTTACGACGGTGGAGATAATGACTTCACCGCATGGCTGACGAAGCGCGGCGTTCGAATTATTCAGCATCGTAGCTTTGTCCGCGACGCCCTTGAAGAACTCGGCCGACGAAAGGGCAATCCGCATTTGGCGGCAGCTCTTTCCGGGGCATTTTCGCGAGTCGAGTTGCCGGAGATCGTGACCAACGGACGCATTCTTTACACGGACTGCGACGTGTTCTTTCTCGGCGAAGTGGTGCCGGAGTTGGAAGCAAATGCCTGTCGTTACTTCGCGGTCGCGCCGGAATCGGCGCGGGATGATTACCTGAATATGAACACCGGCGTGATGCTGATGAACCCCGAGCGGCTGCGGGAAAGTCTGCCGGCATTTCGCGAATACATTTCGAAGAACCTCGCCGCGCTCGAAGCCGAATCATGGGATGAAGCGGCCTACCGCTGGTTTTATCGCGATGAAAAAGGACCGATGTGGGACCGGCTGCGACCGGAACTAAACTGGAAACCGTACTGGGGCGAGAACGCGCAGGCGAAGATCATTCATTTTCACGGGCCGAAACCGTTCCAGCGCGATTACATCGATTCGCTTTGGCCGGAACTGAAGTCGTTGACCGGCGGCGCTTATCTGGCGGAAATGGAGCGCTGGTCTGCGCTCCTGGAAGAAGCGCGCTGAAAATTATTTGTCCGCGACGGCGAAGAAGTGGACGTAGAGTGAGACGCCGTCGCGGGTGCGGAGCGGATGTTCGCCGTAGGGAAAAATTTCGACGTGGCGGAAGAAGCGAGAGAGCAACGCGTGCAAACTCGCGCGCGTGAAAAAGTTTTTGTGATCGCCTTCGAGCAAATGCCAGGGAACGACGCGCCAGTCGTGGAGATAGGGAAGCAGTTCCAGGTTTGGAACTGAGAAGAGCGCGCGACGCCGGACGATGCGGGCGATTTCTCCTGCGAATGTTTCGGGATCCTTCGTGTGCTCGAGGACCTCGATGCAAATGGCCGAATCGAATTCGCCGTCAGTGGCCGGCAATTGAGCAGCGGCGAGATCGACTTTACGAAACGGCAACCGGCGACGGGTGAGAATGTCGCAGCAGTAGTCGTTCGCTTCGAGGCCGAGCCATTCGTGACCAGCCGCGATCAAGGGCGGACCGTAAGCGCCGGCGCCACAGCCGACATCGACGACGGACGCGCGTTCGGGCAAATAGGCGCGCAGCAAATCGGAAACTTCGACGCCGGCCTCTTCGATCGGCGGACCGGAGCCGTAAATGTTTTCGCGATGAAGGAGCGTTTCGTTTTCCGGAGAGACGACGTCGCCGTAGGGGCGATCGCGGAGGCGCGCGGGAATGAGACAGATCGTCTGTTCGACAGTCACGCCGGGATCACCGATCCCGGCTACAACGCGGAGGACGACGTCGCGAGGTTCGGAACCGGACGCAATCCGGCCCAGGATTCGAAAACCAAACTGGGTGTGGTTCGGACGCCGAAAACGAAGTCGGGTCTCGCCCACAGCGCGATCATCGACAAACGCGCGCACCAGGCACGACGCCGGATCGCGATCGCCTGGATCGACGCAACCGGAAATGAAAATCGCCTCGTCAAAGACGTTTTCCCCGGGGGCGGGCGATTCGATCACGATTTTCGACGCGGCAGACACGGCGTTCGATCTCACCTTTTTCCCCGCGATCAATCGAGCGCAATATTTCGGAACGGCGCGGGGAAAACTTGTGGAATTCTAAAGGGCCGCCGCTAATATCCATCAACCTGCCGCGAGAGTGACGCGCAAAATTCGTGGCGGCGAAACCGGAGTGCCATGGCAGAACGAATTCGACCGATCGAACAAATGCTCGAGCTGAGCGAAGAAGAGGCGATGTCGCCGGAGTTACTCGACTCGCAGGTGCAAAAGGCGCAGGAGCAACTGGTGCAATTGCGGCGGCAGGCGGAGCTGATCGAAAAGCAAAAGCGCGAGCTCGAAGAGTTGAGCCGACGCCAGGAAGAACTCGAACGCGGCCGCGCGGAGATGACGGACAAACTTTCGCGATCGCTCGTGATCCTGGAACGCGAAGGCTACGATTGCCAAAAGAAACTCGAACAGATCCGCGCGACCCACGAAAGTTTCACGCAACATCTGCAGTTGCTCGAAGGGATCGATCCCAAGAGCTGGAACACGGGAGAATTGCCGAAGGAATTGAGTCGCGCGCTCAGCACAGTGGATGACGCGCGGACAGAATTCAGCCAGCAGCGGAGCCGATTGGAAGCGAGCGGCGGCGAATCGAACGAGATCGATCTACCCGAAGTCAGGACGGGCACGGCGGGCCTTGGCGGGAAAACGTTTATGCAATGGCTCCAAATCGGTTTTGCGGTCACGTTGCCGCTCATCGTTTTCGGAATCCTGGGGTTGCTCATTTTCTTTTGGATGGCGCAGAAGGTTCAGTAATTCCGCATGCGCCGCCGACCTGCTCCTCAACCCGGGACGCCGCTAAACCAAAAACAGGAAGAACTCACGCAGCGCGAATCACAATTGCGCGGCGAGATGGAGAAGCTCGAGCGGATGATAGCGGAAGCGCCGCGGGTCGCGGAGGAAACCACGCGACGGCGGCGGGAGGAATTACTCGCTCGCGCGAGTGAAGGGAGCAGCCGCCTCGATGTTTCGGTTGCACTCCAGGACAAACGCTGGGGGGACGAAGGCCGATCGCGCGGCCGGCGAAAATCGCTCCGGAAAGAACGACGCGAAGGCCGGATCATTTTTCTGGTGCTGGTGATCGCACTCGGCATCGCGATCATCTGGCTCATCAGCCATCTCCATTTCTAGAAGGTTGCGCACCAGCATCAACGGCCCGGCCGGGTGGCGAATCGTCCTCTGGATTTTCGCGCTCATCCTTCTCGTGTTCGTCACTGTGCCCATCTGGCATTCGGTTCGGGGACACAGCACGAAAGATTACTGGGTTTGGTATCAGACGGGCCAGACGGTCTTGCAAGGCGGCGAAGTTTATCCGGACCGTTGGCACAAGTTCCCGTTCATGTATCCGCCGCCGTGCGCGCTTTTCCTGGCCCCGATCGCCGCGCTCGGACAAACAGGTCTCGTTATTGTGCTGGCGCTGGTCAACGCCGCCGCGTGGATTTGCGCGATTCTTTTTTCGGTCTGGCTGGCGACGGGTGAACGCAGTCGCGCTCACCTCCTTGTCTATCTCGCGCCGGGCTTCATCATGGGCGCGCACGTTTGGGGCAATTTTCTTCTCGGGCAACCGAGCCTCGTCCTGCTTGCGCTCATGCTTGGCGCGTTCATTGCGCTCCAGCGAAAATATCATTGGCTCGCCGGCGCTCTCGTCGCATTCGCCGCGGCGATCAAAGCGTTTCCGGTGATGGCGATCGTTTATTTGATCTATCGCCGCTATTGGATCGCGGTCGCGTCGCTCGTATTGACGTTAACTTTTCTTCTCTTCGTCCTCCCGATCCCGTTCCGCGGTCTCGCCCTGGCCAAGCAGGATCTGCGGCGCTGGTCGAACGGGATGCTTTTCAAATACGACGAGAACGGCGTGGGCCAGCGCCTCGGCCGCAGCACTTCATGGAAGAACCAATCGATCTGGGGCGTGGCGAACCGGCTGCTGCGCCACGTGGAATACGATCACAAATACGAACCGCACGAACCGGTTTACGCGAATTTCGCCGACCTCGAATTCAAAACGGTCAACGCCATTGTCCTCGTCTGCGCTCTGGGATTTGGCCTCGCATTCATTGCCGCGATGCCGCGAACCGCGGCGCGAACACCGGAAACGGACGCGATCGAGTTCGCGTTACTGCTCCTGCTAATCCTGGTCTTCACGCCGCTCTCGTTCGGTTATCTCTTCGGGTGGCTGCTTTATCCGCTCACCGTTGTCATGCAACGACTCGTGGCCAGACCGGGTTCGCACACGACGCTCGCAATCTGCTCCGGAGCGGCGGTCCTTCTGCTCGCCTTTTCGATTCCCTTCCGCGTCGGCGCTCAAACCTACGGCAACGCGTTATTCGCGACCTTGTTTCTTTTCGCCGGGCTGGCGCTGGAACTGTCGCGATTGAAACGAACTACGGCGCCCTGACCGCGGAACGGTCTCTTCGCCATCGCGGCGATCCAGCGCAAAGCGAACAGCAACGCCACGCCGAAACTCATCTTGGACACGCCGCGGTCGCGATCGCAAAATGCGATGGGAATTTCCAACACGCGTAAATTTTTCCCGCCGTGAACCAGCGCCTCGAACGCGATCTTGAAACCAGTCGCTCGCGGGGCGAGTTCCAAAAGCAGTTTGCGCGGCATGGCAAAAAAGCCGCACATGGAATCGTGCACCCCGGTGAGCGGATAGGCGAACGCGGCGGCGGTGCGTGACAAAATCTTTCGCCAGCGCGGCCAACCGGGGGTTGATCCGCCTTTGATGTAGCGGCTTCCGATCACCATGTCCGCCCGTCCGTCGAGCAAGGGACGGAGCAGCTCACCGATCTTCTCCGGGGGATGACTCAAGTCCGCGTCCATGACGACGAGCCAATCGCCGGTGGCAATACGCGCGCCATCGAGGACCGCGCCGGCGAGGCCGAACGACGGGTCGTCGCGCTCGAGCAAGCGGACGGGCGCGGCACCGGCCAGGGAGCGAATTCGTTCCCGGGTTCCGTCGGTTGAGCCATCATCGACGAAAATAATTTCGTCCAGCGGCGGTTCTGATTGCGCGAGGCGGGCGAGCAACGGCGCGACGTTGTCGACTTCGTTCAGGGTCGGAATGACGAGCGAGATCACGGCTGGCCGCCATCGCCATGCGACGAGCTGATCTGTTCGCGCACGACGCTCTGGGGTTTCTCGCTGATGCCGAGATAAATTCGGCCGACGTATTCGCCGAGAATTCCGAGCAGGAGCAGCTGCGTGCCGGAGAGAAGAAGAATCGCGGCCATGAGCGAGCTCCAGCCGGTCGGCTGCTCATTGAACAAACGTTCGACGACCACTTCGATGACGGCGAGAAACCCGAGCGCGCTCGTGATCAATCCCGCGAGCGTCATAAGGCGAAGCGGTAGAACGGAAACGTTCACCAGCATGCTGATCCAGAGCCGGACAAGCTTGCGAAAATTGTAGCCGCTGCTGCCCTCTACCCGCTCGACGTGGCGCACCGAAACGGTGCCGACGTTTTGCGTGACCTGGAAAATCAAGCCGTCGATATACGGATAAGGCGTGCGCGATTTCGCGATCTCGTCGACCACGAAGCGACTCATGCAGCGGAAACTGCACAGGTAAAGTTTGCGCGGTTTATCGACGACGAAATCGGCGATGCGATTCGTGAGCCAACTGCCGGCGTTGCGCCACCAGGAGTGTTCCTTGCGCTCGTAAACGCCGAAAACTACGTCCCGTTTTTCTGCTTCGGCGACAGCGAGCAGCTTCAGCGCTTCGGTCGGCGGATTTTGCAGGTCGTCGTCCATGGTGACGACGTAGCGCCCCGAGACGGCGCGCAATCCCGCGAGGACGGCGTTGTGTTCGCCAAAGTTGCGCGACAAGCTGAGGAACTTCATCGGCAAGTGGCTTTCGCGGGTGAGTTTCAATGCGACGGCTTCGGTCCCATCGCGGCTTCCGTCGTTCACAATGATCAACTCGTGGCCGCCGGGGACCTGGAGCGCGGAGATTTCCTGAAGCAACGCGGGCAGAGTTTTCTCGGCGTTGTAGAGCGGAACGACGATGCTGAGATGCGGTGACGGATCAGCCATGTTTGCGGGCAACTCCGAAGACGGACGTGCCGAAGGGCAACGATAGGTGACGGCTGGCCCTGAGTTCAAGCGCGGCGAGACTTTTCAGGGCCGAGTTCACGAACGGCGACAGAGGGCGAAAATCGGAGCGCGCTTCCTCGCTGGCGGGACGGCGGCGGCTGAGCCAGCGCATGACCGCGATGGGCGGAGTGAGGGTCGCGTTCCAATAGGTCAGCCGTTCGATGGTAAAACCTGAGGCTTCGAGGAGCGCGCGCACTTGCGATCGCGTGTACCGGCGAACCGCGCCGACGGCCTCGTCATGAGCGCCTTTCAAAAAATCGAACGCAGCAAGATTCAGAATCAATTTCCCGCCCGCTCGCAGAACGCGATGGGTTTCGTGCGCGGCCAGGGCGTCATCGACGCCGGCATTGACCCAGACGTCGAGCGAGAGAACGACGTCGAACTCATCGGCGGGGAACGGCAGCTCATGGACGCCGGCCTGGAGCAGACGCGCGCCCGTGTTTCGATCGCGGCAGAGCTCGATCGCGCGTTCGCTCTCGTCGATGCCCGTCAGCTCAGCTTGCGGAAATCTCCGCCGGAGCGCGGCGAGCATTCCGCCGCTGCCGCACCCGGCATCGAGGACGGAAAATCTTGCCGTGTCAGGTTCGATGGAATCGGCGACGTGCCGGCGGAGCGCCCGGTACCACCAATAGTGGTCCTCGACCGTGCGCATGATGTCGTGTTCCTGGGGTTTCATGCCGGGCCCGGCCTAACGAGTCGTGCGGACACTGTCATCCTTCAGCTGATACAGGCGCGGCTCGTCGGCGTCGACTGCCCAAAAAGAAAATTGCGCATCGGCCGGGGCCGCGGTTTTCGGAAACGTCACACTCCATTCGGACCACATTTGGTCCATTAAATGGAAACGTTTCACAATGTCGGGCCGCATCGCAAAGGAATCGGAAATCGCGAAGAGGGTCCATGGTTGATCG
>DASQPH010000089.1:0-15916 GCA_035644055.1 Chthoniobacterales bacterium | reverse complement strand
GAGAGCAAGTCTTTCTGGTGGATCGCGCGCTCCGCCGCGCGATAGCAAATTTAATGGCGGCGAAGCCGCGAAAACAAACATCGAGCGGCGGAGCGCTCGATCCACCTACGGCGTCGGCAACGGACTCGGCTCGATGTCGGGTGAGTAATCCAGCGGCGGCGTGGGACTCACCGTCGCCGCCGGTTCCGGTCCCGGCAGCGGATTCAGCATCACGCCGCTCTTCGTCATGAGCTGCCGCTTCCGCGCCATCACGTCTTCCACGCGGTAAATGTATCCTCGCCGCGCGAGATATGGATGGCTTCGCCTTTCATCGGACAGCTTGCGATCAGGTGCGGGTTGGATCCCCGGCTGCAGACTGCGGTCGGCCGTCCAGGCCGTAGCGCATGAGAAAATAAATCTGCGGAGTTTTTCGAAAAACTGTTCTTCACTGGCGATGAATAAAAAAAATACGAAGCTATCTCACCCTCAGCAACCACAGCGCTTTTATAGCGTCATTCTCGATCACGACAACGGATCTTTCCAAGTCATCCTGGACCCTTTTGACGAAATTTTTGCGTTCTTCCGCGCAGTGCGGGAACGCACAACCAGAAACGTCACGCACGAGCGAGTCCGAATCGCCAGCAAGACCACGGCTGAACTACGCGGCGTCGGCTTCCGCCATGATCGTCGGTTGAAACGACGTCTGCAGGATGCACTGGACCGTCAGTCCGTGGTCGAGGCGCTGTGCAGCTAAGGTACAGAGTTAATAGCGGTTTCCTCTGCTCCCGCAGGCCTGCGGCGTTTCGAGCTGCGTCACAGCGGATTGATCAGAGAATATCCGGAAGGCACACTAACCGAATGTGAGACTGTCGCGCTGACGCCGCTTGGTGAGCTTCTCCTTCGAAACGAGCCAACGTCTGCCGGCGGTTTACAACCGTCGTTATGAGGTCGGCGGTTTACAAACCACCGCTCCTTGACGTCGCCTCTATTTTCGAGACGGACTGGGACCTTCAATGGGGCTCGGCTCGATATCGGGCGCGTAATCGAGCGGCGGCGTTGGACTCACCGCCGCCGCCGGTTCCGGCCCGGGGAGGGGATTCAGGAGAACGCCGCCCTTCGTCATCAGCTGCCGGTTCCGCGCCGTCACGTCTTCGACGAAATACAAACTTCCCCAGCGCCGCCCATCCTTCGATTCGCCTTCGGACCGGAGGTAAAATTTTTCCATCTCATCGAGGTGAAATGGTCGCGAACCGCGGCGCCCGAAGACAACGGTTTGTCCACCGGTCTCATCGACGACGCGATCCCGCTCGAGCCCGCGCGAAACGGCGATTGCTTCGCCTTTGGTTGGATAAGTCGCGATCAATTTCGGATTCGGCCGCGGACTGAATCCTTGCGCGCCCGGCACCGTATCGGGCGAGATTAATTGCACAACGCGCAATCCGTTTCGGCCATCGGCGACGAGCGCGAACTGCGACGCGCTTACGCTTCCGATCTGCACGGCGCGCGTGTCGTTCAGCTGCCCATCGGCGTTGAACATCTGATCCAGCCGCGGCGCTTCCGGATTTTCCACGTCGATGATCGCCAGGCCTTCCGCTCCGTTTGCGACATACGCGTAGGTCCGCGCCACGTAGAGCCGGCCTGGGTTTCGCAATCCGACAACCGCGCGCCGAATCGGCTCCGGTCGATACGGATCGGTAATGTCGAGCACCTTAAGGCCTTCGCTGTCGGTCACGAATGCGTAGCGGAACTGGATCGCGACGCAATGAGGGTTTCGCAGGAAATCGCCTGTGTATTGGCCCGCCAGTTTCGGATGCATCGGGTCGGTGCAATCGATCACGAACAAGCCGCGCGGCGTTGTCATGTAGAGGCGGTGTCCCGCCGCCGTGACAAATGTCGCTCCGGTCAGCGCGCCGTCGGGATTGTAGGTCACGTCGCGCTTCAGGAAATTGTTATCGGGATTTCCGTCGACGAGCGTCGCCACGTTCGATCCGACGAGTCCTTCTTCGCGGTCGGAGACGTAAACAAATGCGTAAAACAGATCGATCGGTTGCTCTTCGTTTTCCGGAATCCGAACTCGCGCCGGATCGAGGGCGAGCGTGCTCGGCAACGCCACCGAAGTCGCATACTTCGTGTTCACCCGCGTCCGTTGTCCGAGCGGCGATACCGGCGCGCTCACGATCCGTTCCGAAAATCCTTTTTGGTCGATGTTCGCGACATCGAACACCTCGAAGCCGCCCGGCCCATTCGCGGTATAGAGATACTCGCCGCGCAAAACGATGTCCTCGATGTCGTGCCCGCTGTGCTCGTGCGCTTCTTTCAAAATCGCGCCGGCCTCGAGATGTTTTCGATAGTTGTCCGGATACGCGATCTTGTGCAGGTGGCTGCCGATCGCAGCCTGCGGTTCGTCCGGTTCCGTCCAAACGACCGCATGAAATCCCTCGCGGCCTTCACCGACGTAGGCGTAGCGTCCGAAGAAATTCACCGTGCCGGTGCCGAACCCGAGGAGTTGCGTCATCCACGCGTTGTTATCGTTGTTCTTCGAAAGATGGCAGTCGGTGCAATTTTTCGTGGTGCCGACGCTGCTGGTCGTGTGTGGGAAGTGCGGGTTGAACGCCTGGCCGCTGTAACCTTCGGCTGAAAACGTCTGCGCCTGCGAGTAAACCCATTCGCGGTTCGCGTTCTGCGAGCTGACTACGACCGCGCTCGACGAACGAATCACCGCCATCCGGTTCTTCTTCACCGTCCCGTCGATCCCGAGCATGAAGACATCGTCGCGCACGACCTGCGGATTGTAGGTCGTGTAGTTCCGGTCGGTGACGCCTTCGAATTTATTCTGCGGCACGCGCTGGTTCGCTTTCATCGGAAGATGGCAACCGAAACAACTCGTCGCCCAGGAGGTGTGACAGATCTGGCAATCCATCGCGGTGTTGTCGTGGGCGAATTGCGTATGCCGCTCCGCGGAATCGGCGGAAACAATTCCGCCCCAGGTTTTCCCATCGCGCCGCAGCGTTTTGGCGTAAGCCGACTTCGGATTGTAGTGATCGGAGAGGGGATCGATCGTGTCGATCGTCTGCGGAATTTCCCAACGCATCTCGGGGGACATGACCGATTGCTGGTAAAGACGCGTTCCTTCCCAGACGAAGCGCGGACCCCACGGCGTGTTGCTCGTGTTCGCCAAATCGACGGCGCCGGCATTTCCGGTCGTCACCAGCGTCGGCCGCTGATCGATCGTGCCGTGACAATCGATGCAGTTGATCGTGGTCGCGTTCCGAGGTTCGCCGTAAAGCATTCCGTTGCCGTGCACGTCGACTTCGAAATGGCAATCAGCGCATTGCATTCCATGCGCGAGATGCACGTCCTTGAGATGCACGGCCTTCGCAAATTCTTGCGGATCGCTGTCCGGGATTTTGTTGTCGTGCAGATCAAGCAGGTTGCCCTTGCGATCGTGTTTGAAGATCGCGCGAAACACCCAGCCGTGTCCGTGATAGTCAGCGAACTGCGTATGCTTGAGCTTCGGATTTAGCTCGGAGACGTTGTCGAGAAATTCCTTGTCGCCCCAGAGTCCTTTCGCCGCGGCCGCCTCGGGATTGCTCTGGGTTTCGATCACGAGCTCGTCGTCCGTCGGATTCCGTTGCTCCTTCGGATACATGAACTCGCCATCGGTCTCCTGGTCCCACCAGGTGTAACCGAGGTATGGGTTCACGAAGAGATTGCCCTGATGCATGTGGCAGTTCATGCATTGGCTCGACGGGATCGAGCGCGTGAACTGGTGCGTGACCGGATGGCCGCGCTCATTTCGCGGGATCGTTTTGTCCGCGGTAAATGTCAGGCCCTGGTGTCCATACTTGCTCCACCAGCCGGAGTTCGTCGGCGAGCGATCGTTTGCGTAAACGACATGGCAGGCCGAGCAGCCGCTCGAACGATAATCGCCCGGATGATCGTTCGACCCGAGAAATTGGAGCAGCGGATCGTGCAGCCGCGTTTTTTGGATGCCGAGAAAAACGGGATCGGTCCTGTTGAGCGTTCCTAATCCGCGTTCGGATAAACGCCGCAACGGTTTCCCGTCCGGTTCTTCGGTCGTCGGAATTCCGAGCTGCAATTGTTTTTCGCCGCCCTTCTCGAAAATGCGCAAAATATTTCCCGGATTGCTCAGGTTGAACCGCGGCACTGGATCGAGAAACGGCAGGATGCCGTGCACCTTCGTGTCGTTAGGCGTGACCGGCGTGTAATTGTTCAGTCGCAGCGGCGCGCCATCCGCGGCGTAGGCTTGGCCGAACCGGTAATTCTTCAGATAGAACCCGCTGTTGTTATAAAGCGCCGCGCCCCAGAGCATCGGCCCGGTGTTCATCATGCTGTGATCGACCCGGTTGATGATGTCGTCGTGACAGAGCCCGCACGCCTGTTTCGCCACGCGCAGATCGCCGGGGTTCATGAAGCGGATGAACTCGGGTGATTCGTGGTTCAGCCAGACATTCGAGTTCGGCGGGTTCGCCGATGTTTTCCAAAACTCCTGATGCCGCGGCAGAACATGCGCCTGTTCTTTCGTCAGGCCACGCGCCGGATTTCCGCCGTGACAATCGGTGCAACCCAGGACGACGTGCGCTGCCTTGTGCATCGGCTCGACGCCCGCGTGACACTGGATGCAACCGGAGCTTTTTGCATCGGCGGAAGCCTGCGATTGATCGATGAGATTCGTCCTCGGGCGAGAAGCTGGCGCGGTGATCGAGAAATTCGGAGGCAACGAAGTAGGCGGGCCATACCCCGACTCGGGCAAGCCGTCGGAAGCTCCAAGCACCAAGCTCCAAGCACCAAGGAAGCACCAAGCACCAAGCACCAAACAGCAGGTCGCGATCGCTATCCGTACCTTTGGAGCTTGGAATTTGGAGCTTCTCTGGAGCTTGGAGCTTGGAGCTTGGAGCTTCATCAATACGTCAGCGTCAGTGTCAAAATCCCGCTGTAGAGAAAATCATCCACCTTCCCCGCACTCGGTCCCGGATATCCGAACACCGGATTCGTATTCGCGCGATAAATGTCCTTGTAGCCTTGTCCAGGAACCAAAAACCCCACGCCGGCCGTGATGATGATGTTGTTCGTCAGCAGCGGCCGGTATTGAATCCCCAGACTGCAATCGAGCCCGATCTCGTTGCTCGTGCGGTTAGTAAAGAGGACGTCGCGGATCACTGCCGTTTCCGCCATCCAGATGTAGTTCACGTTTAGGAATGCTTTCAGTTTCGGCGTGATGTCGGCGTCGTTTCCGTACCCGAGAATGATCGTTCCGGGATTTACGAAGTTCGATTGCCCTTCGCTTTTGCTGGTGCGCAAATCGATCACGAGACTGTCGCGCTGCTTAAAGTTCACCGACGTGCCGCCGAGATTGAAGCCTTGGTGAACGAAGAAACTGAACGGCCCGCCCACGAAAAACGGCTTGTCGAAAATCGTGTCGAACCCGGTGGCGTGCGAGTTCCGCGGATTATCGTCGCCGCTCGCGTAAAAGCCGGAGAGCTTGAAGCGCAGCCAATCCTTATCGATCGACAATTCCAGCGCCGCCATCTGGGCGTTGATCGAAACGCGCTGCTGGGCAATGCCATTGAACCCATCTTCACCGAGCACTTCGTAAAGCGCGTGGGTGATATTCAGCCGTCCGATGTGTCCGTCGCCCGTCCAGCCAAAGTAGTAGGCCTGGACGTAATGGTCGCGCACTTCGCCGATCGGCGCCGGGCGCGTGATAAAATCGTTCTGGTCGTAATGGCGCGACGCTTCATCGAAGTTCGCATGGAAGCTCAGCTGGGCGGTGTAACCTTTCGCGAGAAAATCCTGGCGGTAGGCGTTCAAGATGACGACGCGCTGGTCGCGGGCGTCGAATTTGTTGAGATCGGAATAGGTGTCCTTCTCGCGCATGTCGAACGCCATCACGTTGTATTGCCAGCGGTTGTTGTCGTAGTTACCAAAGAGGCGCAGCCCGAGGTTCGAATCGTTGAAAATGAACCCGCGGAAATCGCTCACGAATGGTTGAATGCCGAAACGTGACGAGAGGAAATCGTAGTTGTTGGTCAGATCGCGGATGTGGATTTCGCCGAACGCTTCCTGGAGCGCGTACCAATCTTTTTGCCGCGTCGTGTAACGCGTGCCTTCGAGGTCGCCTGGCAATCGCGTCAATCCCGGTCCTAGTCCTGAAGTCGGGTCGCCGGGATTTGGAAAGGTCAGGACTGGTTGCGGCGCGGTGAAACCGGGCCCGCGCGGGTCGGGATCGAGCGCGTTGTTTTCCTTCACGCGAATGTAATTCTGGTTCGCAACGAAAAGGAGGCGCAATGCCCAGACCACTGGCTTGAACGCCGTCTCGCCTTTAAACAGATCGACGCCGATCGAGAAATCGTTCGAGAAAAAGAGCTGGTCGCTGCGACCGAAAAACTCCGAGCTGTTCGGCCGCGCGGTGCTCACGCCGCTGGGGATCGGAAGCTTGCGCGCTTCAAATTGGAAAAAATCGTTCAGCGTCAGGTTGAGAAAAATGTCCTGGCCAATGATCGGCGCGTCGCCTTTGAGCGTGCTTTGCAGGTACGGATGCCAGAAGCGGAGCCGGCCGGTTTGGTACGGCGTCTCAGTGCGCGGATCCGCATAACGCTGCCAGCGGCCGAACCCGATGAACCAGCGGTTTGGGACCGCCTCCGACGCGGGCAAAAGACCGCGGCCGCTTTCCGAGTCCGGATATTCTTCGTAATCGAGCTTGTGTCGCTCCGGTTCCATTTCCCGTACGCCGCGCCGCGGCAGGCCTAACGAACGCGGCGCCGGGCCGGTGTATTCCGGCGGTTGTGGCAGGATGGGCGGAAACAGATCCGGCGGCTCGATCGGTTCGAGGAGATTGCCGCCGCCGGGATCGGGATTGAATTGGGACGGCGGCAGCGGTGGATCGAGCACCTGTTCCTGGCCGAAAAGATAACGCCGGCCCTGCTTCAATTGCGATCGGACCCGGTAGCCGTTGATCTCGACATTCGTGTCGCCGCGTTCCCGAACGATCTCGACTGTTGCGTCCTTGCTATCCCCGAGATCGATCTGGATCACGTTTTTTTTTCGAGGTCGCGCAGTCAGGCTCGCGTCCTTGCTGTCGCCCAAATCGATTTTTATCGCGGCGGCCTTTCGCGAATGCGGCGCGCCATTCAACTGGACTTGTGCGCCCTCGTTCCCGGGCGCGTCGTCGCCTTCAAGTTCCGGATTGCCGGCCAAAAAGGCCAACGCGGCCAGCGCGAAAAGCAGCCGACTGCTTCGCGCTCCACTCCATGGCCGACCCGAAGGCATAGGGAGGCGAAGAATGCCGGAAAGGCCTTGCCATTGGCAAGCTTAAGGGCCACGCGGAAAAAGGGGGATTTTCCTCCACTCATGCTCTTGATCCTGATCATGATCGAATTCGGCGCCGCTCAAAGGATTATGAGCACGATCATGATCAGGAGCATGAAGGGGAACCGAGGTTCAAGGGATTTTCATGGCCGAAGCTCCGCAATTTTAGTATGAAACCCAGCCCCGTGAGATTTCGCGCCGCACTCTCCTTAGCCGCCGCTCTATTGCTGTCACCAGCCATTGTTCGGGCGCAACTGACGGCGGTCGACGTCCAGACGATCATCAACCAGGCCACGACACGCGCGATCCAGATTTCGCCGAACAGCGTCATCGCGGTGCTCGATCGGGAAGGGGACGTGCTCGCGGTCTGGAGCGTGAACGGCACGCCGCCGAGCGCGCTCGATATTTCAAGCTGCGTTTCGAAAGCCGGCACCGCCGCGTATCTGAGCAGTAACCAGAACGCGTTCACGTCGCGCACCGCTGGATTCATCATCCAACAGCATTTCCCGCCCGGGGTGCGCAACACCGCGCCCGGCCCGCTCGTTGGTGTCGGTCTCTCGAATCTTTTCACGTCCGACATCAACAAGTTCCGCGCGCCGGGCAGCGTCATCACTTTCAGTTCGACGCCCGGCCTGACGATTGTCCCGGTCTTTGGAACGTCGCTCGACGGTTCGCCGGGCGGAGTGCCGCTTTACAAGAACGGAGTTCAGGTCGGAGGAATCGGCGTTACCGGCGACGGCAAACCGGGGCCGCTCGTGTTTCGTTCGCAGAATCCGTTCACGTTCATTCCCGGGTACGACGTGGACGAAGAAGTCGCGTTGGCGGGCCAGACTGGTTTCCGCCCATCGAGCTCGATCACGGCCGACAACGTTTACATCAACGGCATCGCCCTGCCCTATGTCATCTCGCCAGTCCCCAATGTGAGCGGCACACTCCAAGGCGCGGCTGCGCCCGGTTTTCCGGTCATGGGCACGCCCGCTCCGTTTCCATATCCGATCGCGACCTTCGGCGGGGTCCAGGGCGAAATTCGTCAGCCGATCATTAGCGATCCCATTCCGGGAACGATCAATGGCCAGCCGCGCCTGACCGCGGCCGAGGTCGCGAGCATTATCAACTTCGCCGCCGATCGCGCTCGCACCACGCGCGCCGGAATCCGTCTGCCCATCGGAATCCCGATGCAAGTCTTCATCACGGTTGAAAATAATCCGAACAATCCAGCGGTCGGACCAACGGTTTTGGGCGCCTTCCGCACCGGGGAAGCGACGCTCTTCAGTTGGGATGTCGCGGTGCAAAAAGGCCGCACTGCTGTCGGTTTCTCGAATAACTCGCTCGCGATATCCACGCGCACCGTCGGTTTCCTCGCGCAAACAAAATATCCGCCCGGCCTCGACGTCCAGGATCCGGGCCCCTACTACGGTTTGCAGGAACAGTTTTCCGGATTCAATCGCGCCGCCCTTCCCAATTACGTCCTCGACGCTTCCGGACTCGACGCGCGTTTCCCGAACGGCATCACGATTTTCCCCGGAGGTTTTCCGCTCTATCGCAATGGGCAGTTGATCGGCGCGATCGGGATCAGCGGTGACGGCGTCGATCAGGACGACATCGTTGGCGCATCCGGCACCCACGATTTTCTCGCGCCCTACTCGATTCGGGCGGATCAGTTCGCCTATCTCGGCGCGCGCTTGCCTTACGCGAAATTTCCCCGCGACCCGGATACTGCCGATCCTTCGCTCGGCGGACCTTTGATCACTGTCGCCGCCGAGAAGCTGGCGAATATTTCCACGCGCGTGGCTGCCGGCACTGGCGACCATCGTCTGATCGGTGGCTTCATCATTTCCGGGACCGCGTCGAAGAAAGTGATTGTGCGCGCGATGGGACCGTCGCTGAACAATTTCGGAGTGACCACTGCGCTCGCCGATCCGACTCTGGAATTGCACGATTCAACCGGCGCCGTGATCGCGACGAACGACAACTGGGCCGACACGCAGGCGCTGGACGTAAATGCGAGCGGCCTCGCACCGCCTAACGAATTAGAATCCGCCATCGTTCGCACCCTGCCGCCCGGTGCATACACCGCGATTGTTGATGGCAACAACGGCGGCACCGGCACGGCGCTCGCTGAAGTTTACGATCTGAGCCCGACTTCAAATTCTACGCTTGGCAACATCAGCACGCGCGGCGCCGTCGGCCCACAAAGCGACGTGATGATCGGCGGTTTCATCGTTAGTGGAACAACTGGAGTCACGCGTGTCATGGTCCGCACGGTTGCACCATCGCTCGTTTCCGCCGGCGTGACCGATGCGATGCCCGACCCGACGCTCGAGCTGCGCGACGGCAACGGCACTCTCATCGCCGCGAACGATAATTGGCGCGAAGGTCCCGAAGCAGAAATCGAAAAATCAAACCTTGCGCCGACAAACGACCTCGAATCCGCCGTCATCACGACATTGCCGTCGGGCCCGTACACCGCTGTGATTCACGAACGCAACGGCCAGAGCGGCATCGGCCTCTTCGAAGTTTATAATTTGCAGAATCCGTAACTCGCGGCGCATGATCGGCCCATGCAAACGTGGAGAATTTCAATCGGACTGATCGCGGCCATCCTGTCGGCATTGGCCTCGTTAGGCTTGATCCAACCAGCGCGCGCGGAAACTCCGGCGCCAAAACCAACTGACGAATCGTCGGGGCACATCGTGCTGCCCACTCGAAAGGACACGTTGCCCTACAGCGACGCTGTGCGCGTTGGCAACACGCTTTATCTGGCCGGTCGGATCGGGATCGATCCGGAAACGGGCAAACCGCCACCAGAGCTAGAAAAAGAAATCCGTTTCTTGCTCGACGGAGTGAAGACGACTCTGGCCGCCGCCAACATGACAATGGACGATCTCGTCTCCGTCCAGGTCTTTTGTCCCGACCTCTCCTTGTACGAAAAATTCAACGAGATTTATCGCACCTATTTCATCAAGGACTTCCCCGCTCGCGCCTTCATCGGCTCCGGCCCGCTTTTACGCGGTGGCCGATTTGAAATGCAAGGAATCGCGATTCGGCGTTGAACACTAAGGTTTCCCCTGCGAGCTCATGATGAAGGGGCCGGCCAGGCGGACGGCGGCGAGGAGGCCTTTTTCACGGCGCAATTTCACCAGCCAGTCACGCTGAGTGTCGGCGAGTGCTTGCGGAGCGTTGCTGGTCCTGAGAGCGGCGTCGTAAAAATTCAGCATGATGTCGACGGTCGTTTGGTCGCTGATCGGCCACAGCGTCATCAAGAGATTTTGGGCGCCGGCTTGAACGAAACCGCGACGCAAACCCATCACGCCTTCGCCGGCGCGCGCCTCTCCGGAACCAGTGTCGCACGCGGAGAGAACAACCAGCCAGGTCCGGTCGAGCTTCAAGGCCCCGACTTCCTCCGCCGTGAGAATTCCGTCGGTGCGCGGAGCGGGCACTTCTCCGCGACTCCAGGCCTCGAGAGTGTTCTGCGCTCCGGCGAACGCGAGCCCGCTCCGATGCATCGGATTGTTCATCTGCAATTTCGGCGCTTCACTCGGAGATCGACCGCTCGGGGAAAGCGCGGGCCGCGCCGCTTCTGGCAGGAAAAAACCGTGAGTGGCGAGATGCAGGACGCGTGGGGAATTAATTGCGCGCAAACTTTCTTCCGTCGCCGCAGGTCCGAGAAAGGTCTTCACGTTGCGGCCGCGATGCTCCAACGCGTGTGCTTCATTTTCGGTCCCAGGCAACTGCGACAGCGAAAGCCCGCGCAAATCGCGCATCTCCACGTCGCGCAACGTCGTCTCCGCCACGTTAACCGGAGCCGGCGTGTTGCGGCCGAAGTCCGGATTCGCATAAACAATCGTGGCGCCGTCGGCCGCTACGGTTTTAGTCCGAAGCAAGTCGCGACCGCTCGCGACATAGCGGACCGAATATTTTTCGCCGAGGAACTGGTCGTTAGGCAAAAGCAGGGTGGCGAACGAGAGAAAGCTGAGCTGACCGTCCGGCGAAATAATTACATGGGCGAACTTCCCCGGGAGCGCCGCCTCGATCGGCGCCCAGATTTGTTCCCCCAAACTTTGCAAGGCCTGGCGCAGGGTCGCTTCATCGGTCTCGCCGCGGGTCGATCGTTGATAGAGGCGAATCTTGCGCTCGATTTCATCCGCCTTCCCCAGCGGGACCCATTTCGGTTTACCGGCGGGAGCGATGACGACGGCGCCGTAACGCGGTTCGTCCTCTTTCGCGCCCGTGTAATGGTTGTAGCGAAGCAGCTCGATGAGGACTGAATCCTTCGCGAGCGCGCCCTGGACTTGCGCGACCGTAACGTCGAGGGCGCGCCGGCTGCGACCGGCTCCCGTCACCGCGCGGGCGAGAGACGATTCGAGTTGTTCCACTTCCGCGGACAATTTCTCGCGGCTGCTTTTGTCGCTCGCGGCCGCGGCCGGGTCCGATGGACTTTGCAACGCGAGCTGAGTCAGTTGCTCTTTCGCCGCGTGAACGCGCTGGACCAGGTCGCGCGTCTTCGGATCGGCGCTGGCTTCTCCGATGATCTGATCTTCCAGGAGCGAGTCGAGGACGACGCCCTTCTGGCGAAGAACGGTCCGGGCGATGTTATCTGCGCTGCCGAGCGTCGCGAAAAGCCGGTAGGGCGAGACGAATTTCTGGTAAGCGAGCCGTTGCCGCTCGGACGTGTAGGAAAGCAGTTGCGCCAGCCCGTGCTCCTGGACTTCGCCGCAACGGACCGCGAACTGGAGCGCTTCATCGAGCTTGCCTTGCTTGATCTTGAGGAACGCCAGGTTCTCGAGCGTCGATGCGTTCGTCGGATGAAATTTGCCGTAGCTTTGTTCGATCTGAAGGGTGCGGCGGAGCAGCGTCTCTGCTTTGTCCAGGTCGCCACGGTCACGCAGGATCAGCGCGACGTTGCTTAGACTTTCGGCTGTCTTGAGATGGTTCGGGCCAAGCTTCGTCTCACGGAGTTTCAGCGCGCGCCGCGCACAAATCTCGGCGTTGTCGTAGTCGCCCAGGTCCCAGTAAACGAGGCCGAGATTGCTAACGACAAAGGCAAGATCGAAGTGGTCCGGCCCGAGCGTTTTCTCTTTCGTCTTGAGGGCGCGTTCAAACATCGGCTTGGCCTTCTCATATTGGTGCGACATCTCGTAGAGCAGCCCGAGATTGTTCACGGTCGCCAGATACTCTTCGTGCTCCGGCCCCAACACCTTTTCGAAGATTTGACCGGCGCGTTGAAAAAGCGGCTCGGCTTTTGCGAAATCGCCCATGTTGAGAAGGAGACCTGCCAGGTCGTTCAGGCTACGTGCGGTATCGGGATGATCCGGGCCGAGCCCGCGCTCGCGGACGTCGAGCGCGCGACGAAAAAGTACTTCGGCCTCGACGTTGTCACCTTTGTCCTGAAGCAGAACCGCGAGATTATTGAGACTGAGCGCGAGGTTGGGATCGAGCGGACCGAGGACGCGCTCGCGCGATTCCAAGGCGCGCCGGAAATACCGTTCGCTGGCTGTGAATTCGCCGCGAATTCGATGAACGAATCCAAGATTGTTCAGGCTCGAGGTCGTGTAGAAATGGTCCGGCCCCAGCGCCTTTTCCGAAATCGTCAGGCAGCGCTCGAACATTTTGATCGCGTTGTCGTAGTCGCTCTCGGCGAAGTACAACAGGCCGCGATTGTTCACCGCTTCGCCGGTGTCGGGATGGTCCGGTCCCAGTTCTTTTTCGCGAATGGCCAGGGCGCGCTCCGAGAATTCGATCCCCTTCTTGATGTTGCCGCCTTCGTTGTAAAGCTCTGCCAGGACATTCACCGCGCGCGACGTTTCGACGTCTGAAGGGCCGCGTGCCTTCTCGTAAATTTTCAACGCCCGTTCCGCGAGAGGAAGCGCACCAGGCAGATCGCCATTTTCGTCCTTCACCCACGCCAACAGGCGTAACACTTCTCCGGTCTCGAACGCTTCGGCTCCGAGTTTCTTCTCGTAGATTTCCAAAGCGCGCCGGAAAAGCGGTTCGGCTTTCGCATATTCCTTATCGCCTTCAAAACACGAGGCGAGATCGGTAGCGGCGCGCGCGGTCATCGCATCGTCCGGACCGAATTTCTTTTCGCAGGCCTCGAGAGCGCGTTCGCAAAGCTCGCGGCCTTTTCCTGGCACGTCCATCGGGACATAGATCCCGGCGAGGTCATGAACTGCGTCGAGATTCTCCACGCTCTCGGGTCCAAATGTTTCCGCGAGTTTGAGTCGTTCCTCAGCCGTGGTGACGGCTTCCCTGTAGCGGCCAGCCTTTTTCAATTTGTCGAACTCAGCTTTCAAGACAGCGATTTTTGCCTTGTCCGCTGGTTCAGCGCGCATGGTTGGCGTTGCGATCAGCAACAAGACCAACAGCAGGACTGCGCCCGCTGTGATTTCGCTCCGCACCGAGACTCCCTTCAGGCTCACCGCGAAGCGTTATGTTCGGCGCGGCTACGATCGACAAGCACAAATTGGATCGTCCGCCGGACGGTTGCAGCGCTGCGCGTTAATTCTACAATCTGGTGCGCGTGTATGAACGCAGACGCGTCCCAATGCCCGACCGCAAGCCACACGCGCCGCCACCACCGTACGAAGCCGCGCGCGCGGAACGATCGACGACTGCGGAAGGCATCCTCGAGCCGCGCCCGGAGAAGCACGATCCCTACGCGGCGTTTCGCATTTCGGCTTTCCGATTTTACACGGCGGGCAACCTGATTTCGGTCGTCGGCCGGCTCATGTTCATCGTCGCGGTCGAATGGGAAATGTATCGGCACACTCACTCGGCCACGGCGCTCGGACTGATTGGACTGGTAATTGCGTTGCCGGTCGTGCTGCTGTCGTTGCCGGCCGGTCACATTGCCGATCGATTTCCACGGAAGCGAATCGTGCTCGTGACCCAGGCATTGAGTTCCGTCTGTTCGCTCGCCCTGGCTTTTGTTTCCTGGAATCACCTCCGAATTCCGAATTGGGCGGCTCTCCGTTCCGGAAACCATTTCCTGTATTCAGTCGCCACGGTTTTCGAGCGCCATACCTATTTTCAGTTCGACGATCTCTCGATCCCGCTGATTTATTTGATCCTCCTCATCTCGGCGACCGGCCGCACTTTTGGCTGGGCGGCGCGCAGCTCTTATTTTCCGCAGCTCGTACCGCGCGAAGTGTTCGCGAACGCCGTCACCTGGAACAGCAGCGTGTTTCAGATCGGCTCCGTCATCGGCCCAGCGCTCGGAGGATTGCTCATCGTCCGCGCGGGATTTCCGTTCATCTATGCGCTCGATGCCGCCTGCGCGTTTTCATTTTTCCTGCTCGTCCTTCCGATCCGCAGCAGCGATCGCGGGAGCAGCAGCGAGCGCAACGCCTGGCGCAGCTTGAAGGAAGGAATCCGGTTCATCCTCCACAAGCAGGTCGTGCTCGCCACCATCACGCTCGACATGTTTGCCGTCCTTCTCGGCGGCGCGACGGCGCTCCTCCCGATTTTTGCCGACCAGATTCTGCACTGCGGTCCGATCGGGCTCGGCTGGATGCGCGCGGCGCCGGGCATCGGGGCATTCATCATGGCACTGTTGATCGCGTATTCGCCGCCGATGAAGAATGCCGGCAAGACGTTGCTCTGGTGCGTCACGGGATTCGGACTGGCCACGATCGTCTTCGGGTTGTCCAATTATTTGTGGCTTTCCCTTGCGATGCTTTTCCTGACCGGCGTGTTCGATAGCGTCAGCGTCGTCATTCGCCACACCTTGCTCCAGCTCGTCACACCCGACTCCATGCGCGGTCGCATTTCCGCCGTGAATAATATTTTCATTGGCACTTCGAACGAACTCGGCACCCTCGAATCCGGATTGACAGGGGCGTTTTTTGGCCCCGTCCTTTCCGTGGTTGGCGGCGGGATTGGGACAATTCTGGTGGTCCTCGGCGTTTGCTGGAAATGGCCCGAGACGCGGAAGATTGGAGCGTTAGACAAAAACCTGCGATGATTCCCTCGTGAAAGTCGCCGCCGCTCAAATCGCCTGCGCGCTTGGTGACGTCGACGCGAACCTGGGCAAGATGCGCGACTTCTCCGCGCGCGCGAAAAACGAAGGCGCGGAGCTGGTCGTTTTTCCCGAGGCGTCCGATACCGGTTACTCGATGCCCGTCATCCGTGATCTGGCGAAGCCGTGGAGCGAAGGAGCTGTTCCCGCGCTTCAGGAAATGGCGAAGGAACTTTCGCTCACGATCGTAGCCGGCGTTTCCGAACGCGTCGGAGACGTCGTCTACAACTCGCAAGTGTTCATCGATCCGCGCGGCGAACTCGTTGCGAGCTATCGCAAGACGCATCTCTTCGTTCTCCCGCCGAATGACGAAAGCACCTGTTACACGGCAGGCGACAAATTCGTGAGCGTTTCGACAGCAAAGTTCAATTTTGGATTAAGCATCTGTTACGATTTGCGCTTTCCCGAAGTCGCGCGCTCGCTCGCGCTCGAGCATGACGCAAATGTGTTGCTCGTTTCGTCGGCCTGGCCGCTGCCGCGCGTCGCGCATTTGCGTGCGCTCGCCATCGCGCGGGCGATTGAAAACCAGAGCTATCTGGTGCTGGCGAATCGCACCGGAGTGGATGCCGGCGTGACTTGCTGCGGCACGTC